>JBAXLW010000056.1:0-14975 GCA_037134575.1 Verrucomicrobiota bacterium
GCCACTTGAATCCGCCGTGCAAAATCTTTTTCCGGTCGTTGACGGGTCCGGTGTGTGCCGCGAAGGTCGGGGCGATGAGCGAACTGATCTTGGGCATTGATTTGGGGACGACGAACTCCGCGGTGGGGGTGGTGGATTCGGGGTTTCCGATTCTGCTGGCCAACGAGGAGGGTCGCCGGATCACGCCGAGCGCGGTGTGGATCGGCCGAGACGGGATGATCGAGGTGGGGGCGAAGGCGCTGCGGCGACGGGTGCTGGAGCCGGATCGCGTGGTGACCAGCATCAAGCGGCTGATGGGACGGCGGGCGAGTGAGGTGGAAGCGAATTTTCCGGTGGCGGTGGCTGCGGGCTGCGATGGGCTGCCGCGGGTGCTGGGTCAAACGCCCGAGGCGATCAGCGCGGAGATCCTGCGGGAAATGAAGCGGATCGCGGAATGGCGGATGGGCGTGGCCATCACCAAGGCGGTAATCACGGTGCCGGCCTATTTCCACGATGGCCAACGGGCGGCGACCAAGCGGGCGGGCGAACTGGCGGGCTTGGAGGTGGTGCGGATTCTCAACGAACCGACGGCAGCGGCACTGGCCTACGGCTTGGACAAGCTCGATGAAAAGGCGCGGGTGGCGGTCTATGACTTGGGCGGCGGGACATTTGACCTTTCGATTTTGGAAATGCAGGACGGCGTGTTTCAGGTGCTGGCAACCCACGGCGACACGCGCTTGGGCGGCGACGATTTGGATGCGCTGATTTTGGACCGCATCGTCGAGCGTGCCGACGTCGGCGAGATCGACAGCGCGGCGCGGGTCCGCCTGATGGCGGAGGCGGAACGGGTGAAGCTGGCGCTTTCCGAGAGCGAGCAGGCGGTCTTCCGCGTGCCGTTTTACGACGGCAGCCGCAGCCTGGAGGAGACGATCACGCGGGAGGAGTTGGAGAAACTCGCCGCGCCGTGGATAGCGAAGACGCTGCGGCTTTGCCGACAGGCGCTGGCGGATGCTGTGCTGAAGCCGGAGGACTTAAGCGCAGTGGTGGTGGTCGGCGGCAGCACGCGGATGCCCGCCGTGCGCCGCGCGGTGGAAGAGCTTTTCGGCCGCGAGCCGGATATTTCGCAGCACCCGGACGAGGCGATCGCCCTCGGTGCGACGATCCAGGGCGGAGTGTTAGGCGGCGCTTTGCGGCAGGTGATTTTGTTGGACGTGACGCCGCTGAGTCTGGGGATCGAAACTTTCGGCGGCTTGATGAATGTGCTGATTCCGCGCAACACGACGATCCCCTGCATGGCGGGGGAAATGTTCACCAATGCCGCCGACGGCCAGGCGGCGATGCGAGTGCGCGTGCTGCAAGGCGAGCGCGAAATGGCGAAGGATAACTGGGAGCTAGGCAACTTCGACGTGCCATTTGCACCAGCGGCCAAGAGCCAGGCGCGGGTCGGGGTGCAATTCAAAATCGACGAAAACGGGATTCTCGAAGCGCTGGCCCGCGATGTCGCAACGGGGATCGATACGGTGATTCAGATCGAAAGCGCCGCGGTCAATGTCGATGACGTCGCCGTCGAAACGATGGTCAGTGAGTCGGTCGAGCACGCCTTCACCGACATGGCGGAGCGGGTTTTCACCGAAGCGAGGATGAAGGCGGAGGAGCTCTTGCCCGCCGTCGAAGCGGTTTTGAGCCAAGGACTGGCCAAAGACGATGAACGCGACGAGATCGAATCCGCAGTTGTGGTGGTTAGAAACGCGCTGGCAGGAGGTGCGGCCAATCCTCTCAAAGCCGCAGTGCAGCGGCTCGATGCGGCGACCGAGGTGCTCGCCGCCCGCTTGGTTGAGCAGGCGATGAACGCCGCAATTGACCGTCAGCTCGCGGAGGGCTTGGGCCAATGACCGCTTGCCAGCTTCGGCTTTTTTTTCCACGATTCCTGACGTTCCCTGCCAGGTTACGGAGGGCAACTTGAAATGTTGGGCAAACAGGACATCTCTTGGTTTCACTGCGGACGTTGCGGGTCGTTGTTTCAATCTCCAACGCGAGTATCGCATCAACGTCTTTGCACCGCATGTGGGCGTTCGCCATGGCCTGAAGACGGCACGCTGCAGCGCATCAAGAAGACGACACAGCCGCAAGTCCCAGCTCCAGCCCGCGGGTCCGGGGGGAAGGAGAAAAAGAAACTGAAGTATCGCTATTTAAATGGGTGGGTGATTTTTTGTGTTGTTTCCACCCTAGCCGTTTTGCTGGTACTTCTGATGGCTTTGCGCATGCAAAACTTCCAGAATGAGCAGTCTTTCAGCAGTGTTAAAAAAGAGGCGGTGAGCACCGTTGTCGCTGAAGATGCGGCTTTTTTGAACCAATTCGCACCGCTCTGTCATCAAACTTTGTCTGGCTTTTTATCAGCCGTGACGCCGGAGGGGCGCAGTCAGTTTGTGATGTCCCCGGTCTCCGAGGTCGCGCGGATGGCGAATTTTTATCAATTGAATGCACCGCCCAGCATCGATCCACGGGCTCTCAAAATCGATCAAATCGCAGTGCTTCGGTTGCCTAGCGGGCCCGCCATCGAAACGTCTTGGAAGACGACCGATGGACTGTGGTTGAACACCGTCTTTGTTCAGGAAGACGACGAGTGGCGTCTCGATTGGAATCACTACGCACGCTACTGCGACTACCCATGGCCGATGTTCCTAGCTGGTGGCGGACAGAGCGAGGGAGAATTCCGTCTGCTCGCCCGCGAGCGACTGGCCGAAGAGCGCAAGGGAGCCGATACAATCAGTCTGGTTTTTAGCGCCCCCCAACTCGGCAAGCCGGGTGAGACGTCATTAAAATCGCCGGAATTTCTCGTTCCTCGCGATAGTAAAAGCGGCCGACTTCTGACCGCGGCATTCCAACGCGCGAAAGAGGGCAAGCTCGCCTTCGACGTGGATCTTAAGACGATTTACCCCGAGGGCCTCATCCCGGTCCGTGTCAAATTGCGCCGAATCGACGATGCCGATGGGCGTCGTTTCGAGCTCGTCGACCTTGTCGCCTGTCACTGGTACTCAGTCGATGCGTCAGGCTTTGAAGTCGCCGAACCGAGACTGGAGAACTGAGTGTCGCTCGGTTACTGGGGCGTGCGCAGCGCCGCCCGCATCACGGGCAAGGGCGCGGTCTCTGGAAACCAGCGCTGAAATGCCAGAGCACCTTGGTTCAAGAGCATCGAAATGCCATTCGCCGTATGGCAGCCAAGATCACCGGCCAAGGCTAACAGGGGCGTCACCGGCGGCTGATAGATCGTGTCGTAAACGAGGTGGTCTTTCCTCAAACAGGCCGCTGGCAGGATCGATGGATCACCGATTTTTAGACCGACCGACGAGGTGTTGACGATCAAATCACAGCTCAAGCACTGTTCCGCGAGCGCGGGATCATCGAAGAACAGGGCGACGATTTCTGTCTGCGGACTGAGCAAGCGCAGGCGTGCGACGAGCGGTCCGAGTTTCTCCACCGTGCGATTCACCACCACCAGTTTCTTGACGCCTGATAGGCAGGCCTGAGTGGCGACCGCTTGCCCCGCGCCGCCACCTGCGCCGACGATTACGACATTCAGTGAGGCCAATGGCACGTTGAAATCATCCTCAATCGCGTGGTCAAATCCGGGGCCGTCCGTGTTGAAACCGCGGGTGGCATCTTCATCAAAACGGATGGTATTCACCGCGCCCATCGCCTGTGCGTCGGGGGGCACTTCATCACAAGCCGCCATCGCGTCTAACTTGTGCGGCACCGTCACGTTGCAGCCGATGAAGCCCAGTGCCCGCATCCGCGCAAACGCCTCGCCCACCTGTCCCGGCCCGACGTCGATCCGGATGTACCGCGCCTCGATCCCCGCGGCATCCAGCGCTGCCTGGTGCATCGGCGGCGAGGCCGAATGCGCGATCGGGTGACCGATCACTGCCAGCCGCGCAGGCATGGTAGCACCCGCATCAAGCACGTCCCGCGAGACGAGATCATCCATCGTGTAAACCTGCTTCATCGCATCAAATTAGCTGAGTTTTTCTGCATAGTGACGGACGCGTGTCACACAGCGGTCGCGCCCTAACAGTGTGAGAATATCGCCGATGTCTGGCCCGTGGCCACGTCCGGATAGAGCGACCCGCAGCGGAAACATCAACTGCCCCGGCTTCGCGCCCGCGGCCTGGGCCGTTTCGTTCAGCGCCGCTTTTGCCGCGTCCGCCGACCAGTCTGGGATTGCTTCAAAAGCCGTGGCCAACGCACCCAGCAGCCCGCCCGCTGCCGCATTGCCGCATACTTTGGCGGCCGCTTCCTCGTCGAAGGAAAAATCATCCTTCAGCAGGAAATCCACCGCCGCCGGCACGTCGCTGAACAAGCGGACCTTGTCCTTCACCGCGGCGATCACCGCCACGTAGTTCTCTGGAATCGGCAGACCCTCCGCTGCCACAAACGGCCGCGCGGCGACGGCAAAGTCCGCCACGCTCACGCCTAACAAATGCTGCTGGTTGACCCACTTGCACTTTTCCAGATCGAAGCGGCCCGGGGATCGGTTCACGTTTTCTAACGAGAAGCGCTCCACCAGTTCGGCGAGCGTGAAAATCTCCTGCTCCGTTTTCGGATTCCAACCCAGCAGAGCGATGAAGTTCACCACCGCCGCTGGCAGAAATCCCTGCCGCGGGTAGTCGCCCACCGCCGCCCCCGCGTCGCGCTTCGACATCTTCGAACCATCCGCATTTAGGATCAGCGGAATGTGGGCATATTGCGGTGCCTTGCCGCCGAGGGCCTCGATCAGTTGCAGATGCTTCGGCGTATTCATCAAGTGGTCCTCGCCGCGGATCACGTGGGTGATCTCCATTTCCAAGTCGTCGACCACGTTCACAAAGTGGAACACGTAGGAACCGTCCGAGCGCTTCACCACCATGTCGGGCGTGTTCGACTCGTCGCGATAATCGATGGTCACCTCGCCGCAAACCAAGTCGTGCATCGTCACCGGCTTGCGCTCGAAGCGGAAACGCCACGCGCCGCCGTCTTCGTAGACGCGGCCCGCGGCCACCAGCTTTTCAAACCACGCGTCGTAGATCGCCGTGCGCTGGCTCTGGTAGTAGGGGCCGAATGCGCCGCCCTTCTCCGGGCCTTCGTCCCAGTCCAGCCCCAGCCAGCTCATCCCGTCGAAAATCGCCTGCCGCGCCTCTTCCGTGTTCCGTGCCTCGTCGGTGTCCTCCACCCGCAGTACAAAAACGCCACCACGTTTGCGGGCGAACAGCCAGTTGAACAAAGCCGTGCGCGCCCCTCCAACGTGCAAGTAGCCAGTGGGCGAAGGAGCAAAACGAGTGCGAACGGTCATGTGCGAGATGTAAGCGTCCGATCCGCCGACGTCCAGAGTCCAATCCGCAACACTGCACTTTTGGGCCTCAATCCTGCGCCCGCTTGCGCGCCACATACACGGTGCTTTCCGAATCACGGTCTAACAACGGATTGGCAAACTTCACGACATGTGCCTGCGGCGAATCAAAAACTTCCGCGAGGTGGGCGAGAAACGTCTCGTCCGGCGCATCGTCCGACCACAGTGCAAAGATTCCGTCAGGCAGCAACTGCGCGGCGAGGCGGCGCAGGCCCTCCGCACTGTAAAACGCCCCATTCCGCTCGTGCAGCAGATTGCGTGGCGAGTGGTCGATGTCTAACAGCACCGCATGGAATCGTCGACCGGGCTGCGCGGGGTCAAAGCCCAACTCCGGCGCAGCCGCCAAGGCGAAGAAATCGCCGAGCACCAACCGGCAGCGCGGATCGCCCGTCAGCGTCGGTCCCAGTGGCACCATGCCTTGTTCGTGCCACTCGATCACCGGGGCCAGCGTATCGACGACTAACAACTCCGCCACCCGCAGATCGCGCAGTGCCGCCACCGCCGTGTAGCCCAGACCCAGCCCGCCGACCACCACGTCCAGTTTCTCGCCCTCGGTGGCTGCCAGCCCCAGATCCGCCAGCGCCTCCTCCACGTCGTGAAACAAACTCGACATCAAAAACGCGTCGCCCAGCAACACCTCATAAACGATCAGATCGTCCAGCATCGCCATCCGGCGGCGGCGCAATATCAGGTCGCCCAGCGGCGTGGGACGGAAATCGAGTTCTTCAAACAGCGGACGCATGCGCCATGCTTAGTCAGATCCCGGCCAGACGCACCCGCAAATTCACAAATCCCCGCCTCCATCCCGCCGTCCGCTTAAGGAGGGTCGACGTGCTGTCGACCTCGGTTGACCGGAGAATCGGCCTCCCAGCGGAGTGAGTTGGCTTGCAGAAAGAGGGGGGTGCCTGGATGGAGCGCCGACTTGAGTCGGCGTGGCTGCGTGGGGGAGCTCTTTGGGTTTTGGATTTACCACAGGGGCACGCCGCGGCCAGCACTTTGAACCGCCCACTGATTTCCGATCTGTTACATTTCTGTCGCATACGCATATTTGACTTCATCATGGGTGGCTTGTCAGTTGAGGCAAAGTAGGGCGGCAGTGCCGCTCTTGGCACGAAGCCGGATTCTACGAAACAACCACATCATGGAGATCAAGTATCAGGCCCACCGCTTGGGCGACAAGAGCGGCCAGCAAAGCAGCGACAAAGACACTGTCGAAGCGAATTTCGGGGCGAAGAGCCAGCAGCCGCTGAGTCCCTTGATGCGATTACTGTGGGGCCTCTGGTTGCTTGTTTTGATCTTGGGCGGGCTCCTGTGTTATTTGATTTTCCATTCCAAGTCGCCGGACCCGAGCACGGTCGAGACTGTGCAGCAGCAGAAGGCCGCCGCGCCGAAGTGGCAAGGCCCGCAGCCGGAGCAGATCGCCGAGAAATTTCTGGCGGCGAGCACGCAGGAGGAGCGCTTGCGCTGGGTGCGCGAGCCTGCGGCGGTGGCCGAAATCATGGAACGCTTTTACCGCGACGGCCCGGGGGCCACGGAACAGCAGGCCGATCTTAAAGTAGTGTCGAGCGCCACCACGGCGAGCTGGGCCGTGCAGCAGTTCACGGTGAGGATGACCGACGGCAGCAATCGCCAACTCTACGTGCCGTTTGACGAAAGCGGCGGGCGAGTCGACTTCAAGTGCTACGCCGGGTATTGCAGCGAGCCGTGGGACAAGCTGTTGGACGGTACGGTGGCGGAGGCGGCGGAAATGCGCGTCGGCTTGAAGCTGGCCGACTATTACAATTACGATTTTGCGGATGAGAAGCAATGGCAGTGTTTGGCCGCTACCGCGCCGGAGCTGCCAGAGCCGATCTACCTCTACGTCCGCCGCGACAGCCCGGCAATGAAGGAGATTGCAACATGCAGCTTCACCGTGCCGATGCGCTACACTGTCGCGATCGAGATTCAAGGCGAGAGCTACAAGCGCCGGCAATGGCTGCTGTCGCGCGTGATCTGCGGCAGCTGGGTGACGCCGTGAGGAGGGCAGTGCTGAGGAGTCGGGACACTCTTGTCCCGACTTGATTTGCGCTGCAGAGGAAGAAACGACAGGAATGTCGTTGCTCCTTATTTGCGGCGCGGAGCTCTGATGGGGGGACTTGTGCCATCGACGGCAAGATCCGGCATTGACGGGGGAAACGACGCGGGCAAGCTGGCTGGAGATGATAGCGAGACTGCGCGGCAAGGTGATCGAGGCGTATCCGAACCGCTTGGTGGTGGATGTGCACGGGGTGGGCTATGAGGTTTTCATTCCACTTTCGACCTTCGACCGCCTACATGCGGCAGAGGGGCTAGAGGTCGACTTGCGGACGCACCTGCATTTCAGTCAGCTCGGACAGAAGCTGTTCGGCTTCGCCAGTGAGGAGGAGCGGGATGTTTTCCTTTTGCTCATCGACCGCGTCAGCGGGGTGGGGCCGACGATGGCGGTCTCGGTGCTGAGTGGGATGGACGTGTCGCGCTTCAAACAGGCCGTGGTGGCGGGCGATGTGGCGGGACTTTCCAAGCTCAAGGGCGTGGGGAAAAAGACCGCCGAGCGCATCGTGCTGGAGCTAAAGGACAAGGTCGGCGTGACGGAAACCTGGCAAGACGCGGCCGCGGGCCAAGTGACGGCCTCCGCCGCGGATGCCGAGTTGGCGCTGATCGCGCTGGGCTACAAGCAGGTCGACGCCCGCAAGGCGGTGCGCAAGGTGCTCGATGCCGACCCCGCCTCGCCGACCGAAGCGCTGGTGCGCGGGGCGCTGCGGACTTTGCAGGGGTGATCGCTCAGCAAGGCTGCCGTGGTGACTTACTCGACGGGAAGCGCTCGGGGTGGTGGGGATTCATCGACGGGAAGGGCGCGCAGGGGCGGAGATTCGTCGACGGCTTGGGCGCGGGCAGGGTGAATGGGGCAGAGGTCGTTGGCGGGTAGGGCGATGTCAGCGGGGACGGCATCGGTGAGGGCGGTATTGGCTTCGCGGCAGCCGGCGGTGGAGCGTTTGCCGGACAGGCGGCAGAGGTTCATCACCAGCAGGTCGACTTTGGCATTGAGTTGGCCCGCTTTGTAGCCAAGGCGGTCGGCGCTTTTCATGATTTCCACCCAGACAGGGAGAGCAAGCGTGGCGCCGTAGCCACCTTGGATGATTTTTTGTGGGGTGTCGAAGCCGACCCAGACGGCGCAGGTCAGCGACGAGGTGTAACCGGCGAACCAGGCGTCTTTGAAGTCATCGGTGGTGCCGGTTTTGCCGCCGCAGGGTTTGTCGAAGCCGAGGCGGGTGACGGAGGCCGCCGTCCCGTGAGTGGCGACTTCGGTGAGGATGCGGGAGGTCGCCCAAGTGGAGCCGCTTTTGGCGGCTGGATAAGAGAGCGGCGGGGTGGTGTAGAGGAGGTTGCCGTCGCGGTCCTTGATTTCTGAAATTAGATACGGGCGGAATCGGCGGCCGTTGTTGGGGAAGATGGTGTAGGCGGTGGCGACTTCCCATGGCGATGCCTCCCACGATCCGAGAAAGGCAGAGGGCTTGGCGGGCATAGGGGTGGTGAAGCCGGCCATGCGGGCGACCTCTTTGACGCGTGGAATGCCGGCCTGGTTGCCGACGCGCACGGACATGGTGTTGCGGGAGAGGATGAGGCCGTAGGAGATGGGCTGCATGCCGTTGAACTTGCCGTCGGAGTTATGAGGCTGCCAGTTGCCGGCGCCTTTGATTTCGCCACGCTCGATGGGGCCGTCGCTGATCTCGGTGTCGGGGCGCAGGCCTTGGTCAAAGGCGGCGAGGTAGACGAAGGGTTTGAAAATCGAGCCGATTTGGCGGCGGGCCTGGGTGGCGCGGTTGAAGCGCGACTCGTCGGCATCGCGGCCACCGATGACGGCGAGGACCGCGCCGGTGCGGTTTTCCACAACAACGGCGGCACCTTGAAGGTATTCCGGTTCCTTGCGTGATCCGGCGGGCAGGCGGCTCCATGCAGCGCGGGTGGGGTTGGGGTAGCCGGACGCGTGCTCGACCTCGTTGAGTTTTTTGTCCAGCGCTTCCTCGCCTTTGTGCTGGATGCGGAGGTCGATCGTGGTGGTGATGGTGAGTCCGCCGAGCTCGATATTTTCCTTTTCGAGGATCATCTCCAAGTCGCGGCGGATGGCATCCATGGCGTAGGATTCCTGGCTTCCGCGGCGGCCGACGGGGCGGACTTCGACGGGTTCCGCCTTAGCGGTTTCGGACTCGGCGGTGGAGATGGCGCCGGCGCTGACCATGCGGTCCAGCGTGGTGCCGCGCTCGCGGATGGCGGCACCCATGGAGCGGAATGGATTGAAGGAATCCGGCCCGCGTACGATGCCAGCCAGCAAGGCGGATTCCGAGAGCGAGAGTTCGGCGGGATGTTTTTCGAAATAGATTCGCGATGCCTCGCCGACACCCTTGATCTGGCGGCCCCAGTTGATCTGGTTGATGTAGGCTTCGAGAATTTCCTCCTTGGTCAGCTTCGCCTCGAGGCGAAAGGCGATGGCGATTTCTAGCAGCTTGCGGTCGATCTGTAGCAGGGTGTTGCTGCGGTTTTCGCCGCGTTTGAGCTGGAAAATGTCGGAAGCGAGCTGCTGGGTCAGGGTGGAGGCGCCTTCCTTTTTGCCGCCAAGGTTTTTCAACATCGCGCGACCGATGCCGATGAGATCGACGGCGCCGTGGTGATAGAAGCGTTCATCTTCGCGGGCGAGGATGGCCTTGCGAAAGTTTTCCGCCACTTGGCTGAGCGGCACGATTGAGCGTTTCTCGCCATGGATGCGGCCGATTTCTTCGCCCAGTCGGTCGCGGACGATCGATCGCTCGGGCATCGCGTGGATCTTTGCCAGGTCGTAGTTCTTGGCGCGCATCCCGTAGATGACGGCTAGGCACGTGAACCCGTAGAGCACGGCGACCAACGGATAGCCGGCGGCGCGGGTGATCAGCTTCCAGAGGAGGTGCTGCCGGCGAGTGAATAGATTGAAGAGATGAAACGGCCAAAAAATGAGCAATGAAGGGATGCCTGGTCCGCGCGACGGCACGACGGCGGGCGCTTCCTTGCGGCGGCGGTTGCTGTCTGGCGGGTTGCTTTTTGGCATCTTCGTGCAAAGGGTAAGTGATCTTTCGCCAACGTTCCATTCCTGTTATGAAGAACAGACGAAGCGGAGCGTCGGCATCGCTCTGAATCTTGCAACCATGAAAATGAATCGATTTATTCCGCTTGCCTGCGTTTTTCTGGGTTGGGCATTAGGCGTGCATCTGCTGTCGGCCGCGGAACCGCTGCGCGACTTGAAGGATCTGGTACAACTGCAATCCAAGGTTGAGGCGGTGGTGACACAAACGATGCCCGCCACGGTTGCCCTGATTTCTGAGAAAACCGGCGCAGCGGGGTCGGGCGTGATCACCACGGCGGAGGGGTTGGTTCTCACCGCCGCGCACGTCGTACAAGGCGCGGATGAGATGCTCGTGATCTTTCCCGACGGCGAGCAGGTGCGGGGCAAGGTCTTGGGCGCGAATTATTCCAAAGACATCGCCATGCTGCAGATCGTCGACAAAGGGCGCTGGCCCTTTGCAGGCATGGGCAGTTCCAAATCGCTTGCGGCGGGTGACTGGGTGGTGGCGCTTGGCCACTCGGCGGGTTTTGATGCGGCGCGGACGCCGCCAGTGCGCTTTGGCCGCGTTGTTTCCAAAGGGCCTGGTAATTTCTTCACCACCGACTGCACCTTGATCGGTGGCGATTCGGGCGGGCCGATCTTTGATCTGGAGGGCAAGGTCATTGGGATCAATTCCTCCATCGGCGTTTCCCTGACCAACAACAACCACGCCGGCATCGATGGCTTCAAGGAAGACTGGGATCGAATCCTCGCGGGCGAGGCTTGGGGCAAGCTTTCCATGAACCCCTTCGCCAATCCTGAAATGCCCGTGTTGGGCATCGGCATGGGTGAACCGCGCGGAATGAAAGGTGTGCCTGTCGCCAGCGTTGTCCCAGAGTCGCCGTCGGCCGCTGCGGGCGTCCGGGAGGGCGATGTGATCGAGGCGCTGGACGGCAGTCCGGTGCCCGACGCCAGCAAGCTTTTGCAAGTGCTGGCAAAGCACCGGCCGGGTGACAAGGTGAAACTCGGCATCTCGCGCGAGCACAGATCTCTGGAAGTCGAAGTCGTCCTGTCCAGCCGCCAAGCCCTTTTCGAAGAACGATAACTGCCTGCCTCGATGAAACCGATTGCTTATCTCGTCCTCGCCCTTGCTCTACCTCATGCCTTGTTGGCGCAGGAGGTGGATGTTCCCTTGCTGGTTCCAGAAGAGCGTCAGGCCATCGACGATCAAGCCGATGCCCTCAACCAAGTGATCGCGCCGATTCTTAGCACCGCGGCTATGTCCACGGTACGGGTTTGGGCCGGGTCGCGGCGCTTGGCCTATGGCACCGTCATTGGCAATGGCTCTCGGATCCTCAGCAAGTGGAGCGAGCTCGCCCAGACCGATGGCGATCTGCGCGTGGATGCGGGCAATGCGCAGCGTGTTGTCAAAATGGTGGGCGTCTACGCGGATGAGGATCTCGCGGTGTTAGAGGTCGAAGGCAGTCCGCTGACTTCGGTGGAGTGGTTCTTTGAAGCGCCGCCGCTCGGGGGCTTCCTCGCCTCGCCACAGCCTGATGGCAAACTCGCCGCCTTCGGGGTGGTGAGCGTGGCCGAGCGGAACCTGCGCGATACCGATCTCGCGTTCCTCGGTGTAGTCGGCGAGATCGGCTTTTCCGAACAGGGCGTCAAAATCAAGGAAGTGACCGAAGGCTCGGGAGCAATGGCGGCAGGCCTAAAGCCGGGGCAAGTCATTCTCAAAGTCGGCGACCGCACGGTTTCCGGTCTGCTCGCCCTGAAAAACGCCCTCGCCGCTACCACTCCCGGCGAAAAAGTCGCGCTGCGGGTCAAGGCGGACGGCGGCGAAAAGAACGTCGATGTGGTTCTAGGCAATCGCCCGAAGATGCCCCAAATGTCAGGCAATCGCCTCCAATACATGGAGCGCATGGGCGGTGCCATCAGCGAAGTCCGCGACTCCTTCACCCACGCCATCCAGACGGACATGCGGCCCAAGCCCAACCAGATCGGCGGGCCCGTCGTGGATTTGCAAGGCCGGGTGGTCGGGATCACCACGGCCCGTGCCGATCGCACGCGTTCATTTGTCATGCCCGCCGCGGCAATCGTCGAATTATTGAAAAAAGACGCTACTCCCCCCGCACTCATCCCAGTCAGAGACGAGGAAGAGGCCGCCGCCCCGCAAGCCAGCAAGGCCCAGCAAGGGCGAAAGGCCGCCAATTCCGAAGCGCGGATGCGCCGCCACCTCTCTGACATGCAGCGCCTCCTCAGCCGTCTGCGCGAGGAAATGCAAGCGCTCGAAGCGCCGTAAGGAGATCAAGGCCCGGCTTGCTCCTGCGGCGGTTTTCGGTCATGCAAGCGCCATGCCTCTTGTGCTTGCCTCTGGATCCCCGCGCCGCCGTGAACTGTTGACAGCGGCGGGCGTGGTTTTTGAGGTGGTCATTTCTTCCGCCGAAGAAATCCACGACCCGTCGATGAGTCCCGCCATCCTGTGCGAGCACAATGCCCGATTGAAAGCCGAGGCGGTCGCCACGCTGCGGCCCGATGCGACGGTCATCGGCGCAGACACGCTGGTGTTCATCGACGACGAACCGCTGGGAAAACCTGCCGATCTTGGAGAGGCCCGCACGATGTTGCGGCGCTTGTCGGGCCGCAGCCACCAAGTTTGTACAGGTGTTTGCATCATTTCCCCCTGCGGAAAAGCGCAGTGCTTCCACGGCCTGACGCAAGTGATGTTTTTATCACTCGATGATGCGGCGATCGACGCCTACTTGGCGAAGGTCGATCCACTGGACAAAGCGGGCGCTTATGGGATTCAGGAGTTTGGCGAACAGATCATCGCTGGGATTCGTGGCAGTTTCGACAATGTGATGGGTCTGCCTGTCGACCAAGTGATTGCCGCATTGGAGTGAAATCAGATTGCGAAATTGGCCGGAATGAGTGCATAATCGGCCGTGGAAATGCAGCAGCGCTATCCCGTCATTTTCAACCCTCAGGCGCGAAGTCAGAAGGGTGGGCGAGTGCTGCGATTTTTGATGAAGCACCCCGATCGCTTCGCCCTTCATTTAACCCACCATGCGGGAGAGGCGCGCGATCTGGCCGCCGGATTCGTCGCGGTGGGCGAGCCAGTGGTGATCGCGGCCGGTGGCGATGGCACGCTCAATGAAGTCGTTCAAGGGCTGGTGGGGTCGCGGACGCTGCTGGGGGTTTTGCCGGCGGGAACGATGAATGTGTTTGCCCGCGAAATGGGGATTCCCTGCGATTCGCTCGAACGCGCGTTTCGAGTCATCCAGCAAGGATTTTTGCAGGAGGTGGATTTGTTTGAAGCCAATGGATCGCCGTTTGTCCAGATGGCGGGCGTGGGTTTTGACGCGATGGTCATCGAGAACACTTCCTGGGAATTGAAAAAGCGCTTCGGGCCGCTGGCGTACTTGATCTCGATGGTGAAGCTCCTCGGCGAGACGCCGCCGCAGATCGAGGTTTTATGCGCAGACGGACACCGCGAAGTCGGCGTGGCCGTGCTGGTCGGCAACGGCTCGCTCTATGGCGGTCCCTTCAAGTTTTTCCGCAGGGCGAATAACCACGACTCCAAGCTCGATGTGTTGGTTTTCAAGCAAGCGGACTACCGTTTGGTGCTCAATTTGCTGCGTGGCTTAGCCTTTGGCGGGATCGACATGCTATCCACGACGAGTTACTTCCAGACGAAGGACTTCACCGTGCGTACGGATGGCCAAGTTCCCGTGGAAGTCGATGGTGAGTGGATCGGCCGCTTTTCCGAAGTCCGCTTTGTGGAATCCAGCCATCGCCTGCGGGTGTTCGCGCCTGAAGCTGCGATGATCGGCGGCTTCTCGGATACCTTGAAATCCTTAATGCTATGGCCGCGGCGCGTGGTCGAACTCCCCACCGCCCGCAGCCGATGAAAGCAGCCTTGAAACGAAGTTTCAGGCGATGCTGCCGCCGCGCTTGGCTCGCGATGCTTTGGCTGGTCGTATTATCGATTTGTGCGGTCGGATACACCTATCTAACGGCCAGTTGGGCCGCAAGAGGGCGCTTGTTTGACCGCGTCGCCGAGCTGCCGGCCACTCGCGTCGGATTGGTTTTTGGCACGACCGACCGCGTCAATGGTCGGGAGAACCCGTACTTTAGATATCGGATCGATGCGGCAGTTAGAGTCTGGCGCTCGGGTAAATTGAAAGCCTTGATCGTCTCGGGGGACAATCGATCTCGCTACTACAATGAGCCCGACAAAATGAAGCAGGCGCTGATCGAGCGCGGCATCCCCAGAAATCGGATCATTTGCGATTACGCGGGCCTGCGGACGCTCGACTCCGTGGTTCGTGCCAAGGAAGTTTTCGGGGCGAATTCCGTGTTGTTCATCAGTCAGTGTTTTCAGAATCAGCGGGCGATTTACCTCGCTCAAGCCTATCATCTCGACGCCTACGGCTTCAATGCCCGCGATCTGGAGCCGCCCGCAGGCCTCAAGACCCGCCTCCGCGAAGTCGGTGCACGGGTCAAAATGTGGCTCGACGT
>JBAXLW010000057.1:0-14953 GCA_037134575.1 Verrucomicrobiota bacterium
CTCCGGATTTTAGCCGCAAGGAGGCGCAAGAAAACGCAAAAAGGAAGATGGATTGGGATTCTCCTTTTGCTTCTATTTTTCGCTTTTTTTGAGGCTGAAAATCTCCCGCTCCGGATTTCATCTGTGGCCCTCTTCCACCGATTCTTCAGATTTTAACCACGGATTTCACGGATGAACACGGATTGAAGAGGATTTTGAACAGGCCTACTTCGCTGCCTACTTAGCTGCAGCTACGAAGGCCAAGGAAGCTACGAAGGCCAAGGACGGAGGGTTGTGGAAGCATACTATGATCAAAGCTCGCCAGCCTCTCTGAGCGAGTCGGTGACGAGATCTTCGGCAATCCAGATACCATGATGGCGCATTCTGGTGATGCAATCGCTGAGTCTTGGGATCATCTT
This sequence comes from Verrucomicrobiota bacterium, assembly GCA_037134575.1. Taxonomy (GTDB): domain Bacteria; phylum Verrucomicrobiota; class Verrucomicrobiia; order Verrucomicrobiales; family Akkermansiaceae; genus Luteolibacter. The sequence continues at coordinate 399 of JBAXLW010000057.1, forward strand.
TTGTTTTTTGGCCTTGAGTAATATTCCCAAGGAGCCGGTGACGCGGAGGCCGTGAATTCGTGCCAAACGCCTGCCCGCTCTTTCATCGATAGCGACGGTGTCGATTCCGTTTTGGTTTGCGTTGGCAATGACACTTGCCTCACCGATGTCGAGGTCACGTAGTAACGCAGTAGGAATATCGGACTCTTCCCGGCCTATGATCGCATGATGTTTCATGAGATCCAGAGCACAACTCTCAGGATTGCCTTGGCCGCCGGCTTCGATTTCCTTAAGCACCTCGAATGGAATCAGGATCTTACGATAGAGCGATGGAAGCCATTCAAGCGAGCCGGTGGCTGTGACCAGGGCGATGATCGGGCCGGTATTGATGACGATGTCACGCATTGGCAACTTCACTTTCGAATTCGTCGGTGTCCCATTGTATGGCCGCAACTCCAACCTGATTCAGTGATTTGAGGAATGTGTATCGATTCATTGGAACGAGTTGTGCGGCTTGGCCGGATGAAACACGACCAAGCTCAAAGAGTTTTGCCGCCATGGCAAAGCGCATGGTATCCTCGAACTCCCGACGTGACAGTCGTGCGCTGTCGGGAAGGCTTTCGGGATATTGGAGGGTGAGTGTATTCATAATTTAAAATTACAGGGAATTCCGGCGAACGCAAGACCGCGCATTTCGATGGTGCCGGAGTCCGTCTTGATGAGGCCGATGCGTTCGCCGTGATGCGGAATTTTGGATTTTGGATTTTGGATGAGGAAGAGCTCAGAGCTCAGCAGGAAGAGGAAATGCGTGTCTTCATCGTAGCTGGAGCATCTTGCTAGAGGCCGTCGCTGGAGCGTCTCGCTCCAATTCTGGCCTTGAAGAGAAAAAGAAGAGATTGTGAATGAAGAAGCGGCTATCCCGTTCAACATTCAACATTCAATCTACCTACCTGCCAAGCGCAGTTTGGTAGGCATCGGCGATGACTTGGTCGTAGCGGTTGGAGTCGAAGTGCTGGAGCAGCGACTGGCGCGCTTTCTCTACCAAGGCAGGCAAGGAATCGCGTGTTTGGTCGCAGCGGATCACCGCGTCCGCGAGACCCTGGATCAACGATTCCATATCGTTGACCGGCACTGCCGTGCCGCCGGCGAGACGGACGATCTCGCCCTGGGCACTGGTATCGGCTACGACCGGGTAACAGCCGGCGAGATAGGCCTCAAGCAGGGTGACCGGCGTGCTTTCGCGGAAGCTCGGCAAAAAATACACATGGCTGCGCTGCAGCGCCGCGATGTAGTCGTCTCCTCGGTAGCCTGGATGGAATTCCACACAGTCATCCAGACCCAGCGCCGTGCAAAGCTTGCGCAAGCTCGGCACCTCGGGTCCGCCTCCAGCGAGGGTATAGTGGAAATCTACCCCGGCGGCCTTCACCCGTGCCAGCGCGCGCAGGGCCAGACTCACCGCCTTTCTTCCCTCCAGATTCCCTCCGGCAAACAGCCTCAGCGGACCGCGAGTATCGCTCTGTTCAGGCCGACGGAATTGCTCGGCTTTCTCCATGGAAATTGAAGCGATCGGCAAGCGGACCATCGGGCGCTGGCCTCGGTGCGGCTTGAGCAAAAGCTCGGTCTCTTCATTGGCGGCAAAGACCAAGGCGGTGCGCCGAATGCAGTCCTGAAACGCCTTTGAGCGCAGGGTCAAGGAGCTATTGAAATCCCGAGCTCGCTCGAACGCGCGGGCTGGGGCACTGAGCATGCCGCGGAAGGCAGGTGGGATGTAACCCGCACCACCGATCGGCCCCCAGACGAAGGGAATCGGCAACTGCCAAAGGGGTGAGGGCATGCGCCAGGCGGCGATGGTCACTTGGTGACAGAGATCGAAACCAATCTCCTCATGCCATTCCTGAGCCGCTTTGAAGATCATGCGGTTGAATTCGGCATAGCGCAGCCAGCTTTGGAGGTGGGCGAGAAAGCGGTTTTCAATAAAGACTTTATTCTTTCGCAAGAAGCGCACCCGCACATTGGAAGGAATGATCCCTTCCTTGGCTCCGCGCTCCCAGCCCTCGCGATTGTGATCGTCGGCAAGAACCCACACATCGTGTTGTCGAGCAATGCGGCAGACAGCCGTCCAGCCGACACCTGGCTCGGAGCCGCGATAGGGATCACATGCGTAGGCGGAAATGATAATTTTCATTGTAACTTAATCTTTAGTTGCGAATGTAATTCAATGTAATCATTATTTAGCCAGTTCATTAGTTTTTCATCAAGCTGTTCTTTTTCGAGTATATGAGGAGTGTATTTCATACCACCAGCTAATGCGATTTGCTCGTAGCAGGCATTTAGGTAAGGGGGCTGAAACAATTCTAAGACTGGTGTGCCTGGATGCGCCCAAAGAAGATTTGTCATCGCTGCGCCATGAAATCCGGCGATGGCGGGGGCCAAGCTCGCCTTGAGGATTTGTTCTCTCACACTTAGTAGTCCGCAGTTAATAATTTCATAGCCATGATTGGAAAAAGCCTTTTCGATAAGATCAAGATCCTTTGGTACGCGAGTACCACCACGGCGTGTCAGAAAGATAGGCTTTCCATTTGGCTTAGGACTTCGGTATTGGGCGAACTTTTCTCTAAGCCAATCGAAGCCTATGGGATTGTGGACGCCAGTCATTGAGCTTGGAGAACAAAAATAATATCGCTCCGGTTGGACGCAGTGGCTTGGGGAGGTTTGAGCCATGTGCGAAAGCCCGAGCATATCGATCGTTTCAGCAATGTAGGATGGTTGCCTGGTGGGAAGAAGGATGCGTGTTTCCTCCGGAAGTTTTTCGCGCACATGGAGGCGAGTGAGGCCATCGAGTATCCAATGAAAGTAATTCCGTCCATCTGCCCAATTGGAAGCGAGAGAAGTCCATGCCCCGGGGAGATGTTGAGGCCGAGAAACGATGATTTGGGCCAGATATCGATCTTCGCTCAAACCTCGGCGATGTTTCATGTGAAAAACGCCTTCACTGCAAATTCGTTCATCTGAATTGCGCCAGTGAAGCATTTTACCTACGAGACGGGCCTGATCCGAACGCACCCAGAATACCGGCCAAGGTTGGTGATCATGTTGTTGCATTCTAGCCAAATCCGTCACAGAACCGTTGGGGCAGGGACCGGGATTTTGTTTCTCGGCAATAATGCCACCCTTGAGTTCTCCTTTTTGAAGAAGTTCCCATGCAGAAAATGAACCACGCAAGGGGCGAAAACGACCGATGGATGGAAGGCACGACAGCACGCGGTCGAGTAACAAAGTGCCGCGGTAGATCAGGGTTTTGAGCATGAAAATGAAATGATCAGTATTTCAGGGACAGATTTTAGAAGACCGATTGAGTTTGTCTCTTACTAATGTTAAGGCCGCCCGAGTCGGGACAATCATAGAGTTCGGTAAATCTCCACAAATCCCTCAGCCGTGCGTTCAGGGTGAAGATATGCCCTATCCTCTGTATGGCGTCCCTTACCCAAGGTCGCGGTCCGCTCATGTGAGGACATAACATCATCCATTGCGGCTGCCAGATGCCCCGCATCGAGCGGGTTGACAATACGGCCATTGACCCCATCACGGATGTAGCCGGCCTGACCGCCATTGAGCGTTGTGACCACAGGCAAGCCGATGACTCGAGCCTCTTTGACCGAGTTGGGGCTGGTGTCGCCACGGGTCGGCAGCACCGAGCACCAAGCCCCTTGAAGTTGAAGTTTCATGTCCGCCCACGAAAGCAGGCCAAGGCAGCGGACATTTTGCAGTCCCGCGGCATCGCAAGCCGCTTGGATCGAGCTGTCACCGGCGAGGCGCAACTCCCATTCCCGATTTGGCAGCAATTTCGCCGCCTCGATCAATACATCGAGTCCCTTGCGGGTCCCGCCGCCACCGACATAAAGAGCATAGGGGCGTGCGGGGGCCGGTTTCCATTCGAGATCATAAAAGCTCGGGTGCACACCGTACTCGACCATGCGGCAATCCGCCATGGGGTCGATCTCCTTGACCCGATCGATGCCCCATTGACTCTCGGAGGTCACCACGGTGGCAGAGCGGATGAAACCGGCTTCGGAGCGGATCATCTTTCGCCAACGCCAATCGGCAGGGAGTCCGCCAATCCGCTGATACTCGGTGAGAATGCCTTGCATCGAGAGAATGGTCGGCCCCTTGAAGTCTTGTAAGGCGGCCGGATAAATCAACTCCGTGCCCCAAGCATGAACGATATCGGGCTTGATCCGCTTGATCTCCCGGCTGAGCGCGAAACGCGCAGGGAGGCAATTGAGCGCCAGGTCTACCGAGAATTTCGCCGCCGGCACGCGGTGGAAGTATTGTCCCAAGGCCTCGACCACCACCCGTTGCTTGATCGTGCGATCAAGGATGACCCAGTGGATCTCGAGATCCTTGTATTCCTGAAAAGCCAAGGCGAGCTGTGGCAGCCAAGTGCAGCTCTGGCCCCCGCCACGGCCAACAGCTCCGCTCTCAAGGGCACTTAGGGGAAACTCGGCTAGAATGGCGATACGCATGAGGGAGAGTAATTTTAAATTTTTAATTTTGAACTGCGAAATGGGAAGCCTTGGATTTGAGAACCGCGAAGCACGCTAAATGACGCGGAAATGGGAGAGATGTGTGGAGGATTAGAAAAAGGGGGTTAGGCTTTCGATTCACTCAGTACGATGCGCTCCCATTGCAAGCCGGGGTGATGTCCGAAGTTGACGAGCAGACCTAGCTTTAAGCCAGTCGCCTTGAGATAATTCAATAGTTGTGCGCGATGTTCATCTGTCAGCAGTTTGACTGCTTTGATTTCAACGATGATCTTACCGAAACAAAAGACATCGGGGATGTATCGGCGCTTCAGGATTTCTCCTCGATAATTCAGTTGTATCTCAACCTGGGAATCAAAAGGGATGTGGCAATGACGCATCTCGATTTCAAGACACTCCTGATAAACTGGCTCCACGAAGCCATGCCCTTTGTCTTTATAGACAGACATGCAAGCCCCAATAATTTGGTAGGATTCCTCTTTGAACAGTAGAACCATGACAATAGAAAGTTAAGGATAGCATCCTCCGCATCGAATCAAATTATTCCTATATTTTCGCGCAATTTCGCGTGCTTCGCGGTTATCCCAATCTTCTATTTAATTTTCTGTTTTTCTCACCACCACCGCAGGATTGCCTGCGGCGATTGTGTCTGCGGGAATATCCTTGGTCACCACCGAGCCAGCCCCGATGACTGCGCGGTCGCCGATCGTTACCCCCTTCAGGATGAGGCTGTTGGCGCCTATGAAAACGTCATCGCCAATCACGATCGGGCGGCAGTTGCAGTCTTCGCAGCCGCGTGGGCCACGCCGTACCTCGGCGTTGAGGGAGTGAAAATCATGATCATAAATACGGACATTGCCACCGATGTTGCAGAACTTACCTATCTTTACGCCCACACGAGATGAAATGACCACCGCGGAGAGACCACTGTGGTCGCCAATTTCTATTTTACCGCCCTCCCAAGTGTGGAGAATGACCGGGCCAGTCATGCCAACCCGGTTGCTGCGCCAACCCGCCAGCAGGCGAACATGATTACCAATGACGATGCTATCGCATTCTCGGGCCTTGATCCGAATCGGGCCGCTGCTGCGAAAGTCCTTTCCCACTAGGCAACCCTGAAACCAAGCACTCAAGTTCGCACGAAGCGTCGAAAATACCATGTTACCCTGAATGCACAGCATATCATAGCCGCTGTATATTTTGTTGGCTAGCGTTCGCATGGATATTAGATAAATATAATATATATAAAAAAGAATTTAAAAATAATAAGCTATTTTATTTTTAATCTGCATCGAACATAAATTTTTTATCAACAAGATATAGTTTTTGCGTTTAATAAATTAAACGTACACGTGTGGATATTTTATGCTTTTCTAGTATGGTAATTTACACCGTGAGTATTTATTGCGGCTGATCAATGATTCTCGAACCTATCTTGATAAACGGCAACTCAATCCATCGGTAGCTGATCCAAGATATTAATAGGGTGAGAGGAATGGCTGTAAGAGTCGTGTAGAGTAGGCAATACTGCCATGAAGAGATCAGATGAAAACGATTGAGCCCCCATTGGACAGAAAGGATCACAGGCACATGCCAGAGGTAGATGCTGTAGGAAATGCTGCCTAGGAAGATGGGTAATTTTGAATTGAGGAGGAAGTCGCCGACCCGATGCAAACGGCCTCGGGTGCCCAGATCCCCATCGACCAACCAAGCTAGCATGAGCAGCCAGATCAAGAATCCAGTCCAATGGCCTGTAATTTCGAGGAGGTTGCCTTTGAGGAGGAGGCGGTTCTGATTTCCCGTGACTAATAAAAATAGAATCAGGGTCACGAGGAGCAAGGAGACTCGGTTTTCACCCAGCAGGCTGCGCAGGGCTTGTTGGTTATGAAGACACCATTGGTGCAAGTGGAATGAGAGAATCCCGACGACAAAAAACTCGATGCTGTTGGGGAGAAAGGCGATGTAGTTGGATAGCGGAAATCCTGCGTTGTTAATAAAGCCGAAGAGGGGTTGACGTAGGGTGACAAACAAAATGAGCAGGCCGAGAAATTGCAGCAGGCCTGAGCGACTCGGCATCATTCGTTTGCAGAGCAGGGGGGAAATGAGATAGAATTGGAATTCGAGCGACAAGCTCCAAACCACGCCGATGAATGCCACCGCGACGTGTGGCATTAGGTTGTCCGGAATGACGCCATTGGTCATGGTCAAGACCGCAGCCGCATAGCCGGGGATGTTTGCGTTGTAGGCCAGCCAATTGGATGTAACATAGTGCAGGGTATCCGGGCTGAAAAAGGAGGACCATGGCTGATGGATCAGTGCGCCATAGACCCCGTGGAGGGCAATGCCTGCGCAGCTTGCCAGGAAAAACGCTGGATAGATTCGAAAAAATCGGCGGGTGATGAAATGGCGGTAGGGTTCGGGACGGCGGCTGATCACAAGAGCGATGACGTATCCGCTCAGAATCATGAAGGTCTGAACGGCGAATTGAGCATTGGCGAGGGTGGCCCATAGGCCCGTATTCAATCGGTCGCCGCTCATTTGAAGGAGATGGCTGGCTACCACCCACAGGCACATGTAGCCCCGCAGTGCTTCAAGGCTGAGGATTTTGGACGGAGAGGCCATGGCGGGTTCGTGCGTTAGCTAGAGGGGAAATCTGGCGGACTGGAAGAAGCGATCGGGAAATTTGATACGAGCGACAAGAAGGTCAGCTCAGGCGGCGCGGAGGACCTTGCGAAAGCATGCTATTCTATTTTTGCGAAGGTATTCTCCGTTCTTGGATTTTATCCTAGATAGAGCTGAGCATGGCGTTGCCACATGCCTTGACGGGTCATTCCCTTGGCGGGGATGGAACGTCTGCCGGTTTCGGCAAGACGGGCGCGCAGACTTGGATCAGTAATCAACCGCTCGAGCGCTGCGGCAAGAGCCGATGGATCGGCGGGTGGTACCAGCAGGCCGGTTTTTTCGTGTTCGATCATGTCGGTGATGCCACCCGCGGTCGTGCCAGCGCAGGCCGCTCCATGAAACATGGCTTCCTGAAGCGAAAGCCCGAGCCCCTCGGCAAGCGAAGGCATGGCAAAGATCGCGGCATGGCGCAACAAATCGATGGCTTGGGCATCGGGTACCTCGGTGAGCACATCAACTTGGTCTTCGATCCCATGCTTGCGAATAGCAGCGAACATGGCATGGGTGGTTAGGTCACATCCGTGTCGGCCAGCGATTACCAGCCGCCAGTCGGGATGCTTGTGGGCGATTTGGCCGAAGGCCTCGGCGAGATAAGGTTGTCCTTTGCGGGCGCCGACCGTGCCGAGGCAGAGGATGATGTTTCGCTTTTGGGGGGTGAAGACCTCGCTGCCGTCCAGCATCGAATGGTAAATTTGGATGAACTTGTGACGCAGGGGGAAGAACCAGCGCTGGACAGCCTTCCAATCGTGTTGGGAAACGGTGGCTTCCCATTCGACACTGGCCACCTGCCGCAGCTTGGCGGGCCAGCAGAGGCACATGGCCGCGAGCTTGTACCCGAGAGGCCGTTGCTCGCCGACAAAACCCATCAGGCCAAATGCGCCGTGATTGGTGGACACGCAGCGAAAGCCTGCATTTGCTACCTCGGTGATCACACAATGTGTCCAGGTTCTCGATCCCCACGTGTAAGTGCCGCCATGATGGAAGTGAAACAGGTCGATGCCTTCTTCGCGACCCCATTGCGCGATGCGGGCTGCCTCTTGCCGCTTGTCGGCAAGCGGATCGTAGGGAAGGCAACCTTTCAGCATGGGACCGAATGAAGATGCTTGAATCACATCTCCCAAGTCGGCCGAGACCAAATAGAGCTCAAATTTCTGGTGTAGGCCGCGAATCAGTTCGCGAACCAAAACTTCGACGCCACCGTGTTGGTGAAGCGGGCATTCAAGGCAAAGGGCAATACGCATGGGGTAGGGCGAGAGTTCGTTTTTTTCAGCGAGTAAGAGCCTCCTCGGCTTGAAGGAGGCTTGTCGAGCCTCGGCTGCGCTTGATCACTCGACGTAGCAGTTGGAAAAGTTCATTTCTCACATCGGTAGAGACCCCAAAAAGCACTGTGACCGAACCGGCAAGAAGGCTGCCTATGCCAGCAGACAAAAGAAGCCCGGCAAAGCCTGGAAGCAGGTTGCCGAAGTAAGAGCTGGCCCACGCCAAGATGGCCGTCAGGGGCAAGACCCTGAGGGGGCGCCACAAGGCCTCGTGGATGAGTTTGGACACCGGAGTTCGGGTGATCGTGGCCAAATGATGAATGCCAAATCCAATGCTCCCAAACAGGGAAGAAGCCATCGTCGCGACGATTAAGCCAACAACCCCCCAGCGTCCAACCATCCACCAAGCATTGAATCCGATCAATGCCGACTCCAGCAAGGGGACAAATCGAATGAATCCCATTTGTTTATGGAACCCCACAATTCCAAAAGCGGCTGCTGCGATCGCCGCTACAATGCAACTGAGAGCAATCCACCAATCGGTGGCGGATGCCCAAGCCAGCTGCCCCCCCACCCAAACGCGCACAAAATGGCCATTGTTGGCTGCGCCAACCGCAAAAACGCAAACAGACAAGGCCAACACAAGCTGAGTGATCTCGGTCCAGCGCTTGGCCATTTTGGATTCCTCACCGCGCGCGTAGATTTCACAAAGCATCGGCAACCCATAGTCATATGGCTTGGAGACGATCTGGGTCAGAATCGTGAAAGTGCGGGTGCACACGGTCCATGTCGCGGCAGCGTCTAGGCCCAGAAATCGAGGTAGCAAGAGCATGGGCAGGCCACTTCTGAATTGATTGCCGACTTGGACCAAGAAAATATCCCGTGAATAGCGGAACACCGATTTGAACTCATCAGGATTGGGCCAGCCCCAAGTGCCTGCGGGTGGATAGAATTTTAATTTTTTGCAGGCCACCGTGTTGAAGATCAGCACCCAAATGAAGCCTGCTACAGTATTTGCAATCATCGCATAGAGACCCCAGCCAGCGTGAAAGCCCATATGCAGCACTCCGTAATAAATGAAAAAAAGAATGATTTGGCAAACCTGCATCAGATCATGGCGTTGGTGAATGTAGAGTGGTGAGCCCAACATCCGTGTCGCCATCGATGCGGATGACAGCAGCACTTGCGCAACCATCACCCATACAAACCGATCTTTCAGTTCGGGTGGGATCCGGTAAATGGGAATCGCTGCCCAGATCCCGATCAATCCGATCACCAGCACGATCGCCGCGGCTAAGCCGAGCGCCACGAGGCTGGCGGTGAATAGCCGACCATAGCGACCATCGTTTTTATCCTCCTTGCAGTCGAACAAATGCCGCTGGAAACCATTGGTCATTCCTACCTCAATCAGTCCCAAATAGTTGACTAGGGTCGTGACCAAGCCCCACATACCGAATTCGGCATGGCTCAGGTACGAAAGCGCCAAGGGAATGGAGGCGATGGAGTAAAAAATTTGAACCGCGAGGGCTCCGTATCCAAGAAGGACTCCGCGGGCGAGTAAGCTTTTCCGATTCATGAAATAAGAATCAAGTCGATGTTTTTGGAAGTTTGTAGCACGGCACTTCCTGTGAAGTTAGACAACCTTCAGGCCTTTTGGGATTCTGCGCGCTCCAAGCTGTGCCTCTCCAGTAGGGCGCGCAGCTCTGCGGTGGTCGCGAAGATCTCGGCCTCAGGGAATTGTTCGACGAGGTTTGTAAGATTTCGAATGATCAATCGAGTGTCATACAAGGAGGCGCGTGCCCCGACGCCGGATGAGGCAACCCCCAGATAGGGCAGCACTAAGACATCGGCCGCAGCAAGCCACCGATCAAATGCGCAGTCGTCCAGATAGTCTTGATGGAGAAAGACTTGGGGCACATTGGCACACAAGGATGCCAGCTCATCCACATAGGCTTGGCACTCATGTTGATTTGGGGGCAAACTGCCGACCAGATGTAATTCGGCTGCAGCAGAATGAGTCTGAATCAGCGAAAATGCCTCTACCGCATCGTGAAATCCTTTGTAGCGATGTAAAAATCCCGAACAAAGGAAGATTGTGCTGCAGGCAGAAAGCCCGAGTTCGGCGCGGGCCTCATTTCTGCTTCCCCGATAATGAGGTAGCATGAACTGGGTGTGCTCGACGAGCACGGTTTTTTCACGAGGAATTTTAGGAAAACGACCCAAAAACTGGCGACGCATCGAATCGGTGTGAAAGGCGATTTCATCAAAGGTGCAAAATGCGAATCGGCGGGTCCAGTTGTTGAACCATGGCAGGTCGGTACGCGTCAGGATTTCATGGATTACTAACCGTGACTGGCTGGAGCGCTGTGCCATGGTTCGCAGCAGCTGGGTGTGAAGCAGTCGACAAATCCGTCGCGACACCGGTCCCAACTGCTGCCTTGGAAAAAACAGCCCGTCCGAGTAATGCACGATGAGCTCGCAACGATCAGCATGCTGCCAAGCATGAACCAATGCTTTAAGGCAGGATCGAAAGGAGGTGAGATCGATGTGAGTTTCTGCCTCGCTATCCGGCAGCATGCTGATGGTGCGGACTTGATACCCATCTTCCTCCAGACGCAAGCGATGCTCGCCGGCGTAGGTCGCGATTCCGCAACGGCTGGGCGGCAAGGGAGAAAAAATCGTGATAACTTTCGAATGGGTGAAGGTCATTTGGGCTCAGAGAAGGTAAGAAAATTCGCTCAATGGAACAGTTGTGAAATGACGCGGACTCACAATTGGTCAGCCGTGAAGCGGAGAACATGCATTCAGGGACGCAGCGTGGATTATCGTATGGGTTTGATGCGCGTGTAACGGGGTAGCGGCAGATTTTTTTCCAATAGTTTGACCATGGCAATACTCATCATCGTCTGCCTTACACCATCTGAAAATTCACCGAAAATCAGACAGAAAAAGATCGGTAGAATGATGATGGGTATGCAAAAGAACAAAGCAACAGGGAACCATTCCGTGCTGCGGCAGCGGAGGATTTGCCGGTGCGCATGCACGGCCGTGCGGATCATCGCCAGCACTAAGATGAGCATGCCGACGTAGCCAGTGCTGCGAATCGTCTGGACAGGGCCGCTGTGGTAAGAACCGTTGATCAACATGGCTTCTTGTTGAGCCGACATGCCGTTGGCCAGCTTGCCAATTTTCATGTCTTTCATGCGCTGATTAGTTTCCAGATCCGCTTTGCTGAAGCCGATGCCATCACCGAGGATCTTGTTGTGAATCCAGCGCTTGGAGGTGAGGGCCTCGATCCACATTTCCTGGCGCCACTCGGTGGAATCGTCAGCAACTTTGACGTATTGTTCCTCCCAGGTGCCCGGAAAGGGGGAAAGGGCCCGCTGGATATTGCCAGGCAAGGGGAAATTGAGGTTGATGATGGCTAGTAAAGACAAGAATGAAGCGATGGCAATGAACGAAGCGAAGAGTCCGCCGCGGCCATTCCAGTATAAGACGCCAAATGCGTAGATCAGTCCGGTACCTGCAATGGCGTTGCGGTAGCCACTGCCAGCGGCGGCGGCTATGCTAATCAGGAGCAGCAGTGACCATAGAGGACGCAGGCAGGCCTTAAGGGGTGAGAGGCGGGTTACAAGCCACTGCGCGATCAATTGACCTAATGAGTTCAGGGCGGGGATGCGGCTCAAGCCTTCCTCGGTGAGTGTGATTCCACTGCGCAGGACGTTGGATGGAATACCGATTGCAATACCGAGCATCGAAAGTCGCATGGCCCATTTCAGATCCTTGGGATTGACCTGATAGGCACTTAGGATCACCGCAGCGGTGATTCCGATGATCATAAAGACATAGGGGCGTCCACCCACCTCGCTGCCGCCAAATAGGTTCAATCCGACGGGATTCCGCAGGTAGGCCTGCACAATCGATGCGACGAGGAGCAAACCCCAAATTTCCAATTCACCGAATGACAAGGTGAATTTCAGCTTTCGCATCAAAAACAAAAGCAATGAAAATCCGATGAAAATCATTTGGCCGATTTGTACGGATCCAAAGCCCATAAGCAGCACAACATTGGCCGCATAAAAAAACAGAAAAAGCAGCCAGACTCTCTGGCCAAGCAACCCGGAAATCAGGACTAAACTGGTCGCGGCCAAGTAAAGCAAGGTCTCGCTTTGATCCGTGACCAGGGAGAATCCAATCCAAATGGCGAGAACCGTACCGACGATCAGGGCGATGATGCCTTGGATGGATTTGGAGTTGAGCATGGTTGGGTAAAGTAGAAATTGGGAAAGCGGAAAGCTGAAATGAATGGAAGAGATGGAGCGCTGATCTTTAGTCGGCGTCTTCGATTTCGAGGGCTTTCGTGTGTTTCGTGGTTCTCTGGATCGAAGATTTTACCGCGAAGCCGCGAAGGTCGCGGATGGGTAAAGCTGAAATTGGGAAAGCGGAAAGCTGAAAGGAAGAGAGAGTTTCGGAGGCCGGAGGGCGGATTTTCGGTGAGATGGAGCGCTGATCTTTAGTCGGCGTCTTCGATTTCGTGGGTTTTCGTGTGTTTCGTGGTTCTCTGGATCGAAGAGTTTTAGCCGCAAAAAGGCACAGAGAACGCAAAAGGGGAGGAGCGGGTAAAGCTGAAATTTGGAAAGCGGAAAGCTGAAAGGAAGAGAGAGTTTCGGAGGCCGGAGGGCGGAGTTTCGGTGAGAGTGAAGGAGATGGAGCGCTGATCTTTAGTCGGCGTCTTTGATTTCGTGGGCTTTCGTTGTTTTTCGCCTCTGAAAGAATCTCACGCGGAGACATTGAGATGCAGAGGGTCGACGGGGGCTAAAGCGATGCTATTTCGTTCGCTTTTTGCCACGATTCGGAAAGTCCGCGGAATCGGACTTCCTCAAGCAAGTAGGGATTGTCGATTTCATGGCTGGATTCGTTTAGGATAGCGGCAATGTCGCGCAAGTGTTTATGGGATCCTCCTTCACGGAAAAATTCGAGTTTTCGCAAGATTACATATTCAGGGGGAGCAAAAGATACAGACAAGCCATCGATCTCGATGCGGATTTTATGGTGGAAGGCGCGATGGTGCAGTGGGTCGCTGCCAGCGAGATAAACATCTGCCTTGAGCATCGTTTCTAGGTGGAAAATATTGAAATGCCCTCGATGCGTGCGTGCGAGTTCGGATTGAATGACCTCGGGAGGAGGAAGGTAGTAGAGATTATCGGGAAAAGCTTTGGTGAGGGCGGGGAGGTCAGTGACCTTGATTTCAAGAATCAGGTCGATGTCGTTAGTGAGTCTGGGCTCGCCATAGGCCATCGCGGCGACCGAACCGGTGACTAAATATTGGAGACGGTAATTTTCGAGTGGCCCAATGAACGCGGTGATGAGTTCAGTCATGTAGCAAAAAGAATCGAAGGTTCAGTTCTTGTTTCAAGCGCTCTTCAGACCAGTCTGGATGACGGCGACGAAGGCCGGCCTGCTTGACTTTGCGGGCGGTCGCATAGAGTCGCGAAGCGATGGCCATTTTTTGGCTTGGAGTCGACTTGGCGGCTGGCGGGGGAGGGGGCATGGGTAAAGCTGAAATTGGGAAGATAAAGCGAAACGCGGAGGTGGGGAGAGCGCCGAGGCAGACGCTGAGCTGGATTTTGAAAGTATGGAGCGCTGATCTTTAGTCGGCGTCCTTGATTTCGTGGGCTTTCGAGTCTTTCGTGGTTCTCTGGATCAAAGAGTTTTAGCCGCAAAAAGGCACAGAGAACGCAAAAGGGGAGGAGCGGGTAAAGCTGAAATGTGAAAGCGGAAAGCTGAAATCAGGAAGAAGATTTTACCGCGAAGGCGCAAAGGTCGCGGGTGGGTAAAGCTGAAATTTGGAAAGCGGAAAGCTGAAATGAAGAGGATAATTTCGGAGGGCGGAGGAGCGTTGATGATAAAGCGAAACGCGGAGGCGGGGATGGAGCAGAGGAAGACGCTGAGGGAAGGAGATGTTAGATTTTGGAGTGAAGCACGGTCTTGGGCCGTCTTCCTGTCATCGTGTTCATTTCTACTTTCTACTTTCTGCTTTCTACTTTATCTCTAGGGTTTTCCTTCGATGGTTCTGCGGGCGAATGAGAACTTG
>JBAXLW010000058.1:0-14814 GCA_037134575.1 Verrucomicrobiota bacterium
CCAAATGACATCTTCACCGCGCCACCACCGATTGCGCTGGCCGCTTGAATCCGCCCCGGTTACTGTCAGCAGGATTGGGATTCACTGGGGGATTTCCATTGAAATCTATGAGCTGGACTATTCGCATCGACGGTTCATGTGCCCGACACCTGGGGTGGCTGGCGGATGCATCCGGGCCAAGCGACTGCGAACATTCGGATCGGGTCGGTCGATCATCAAGCTAAGATTGATGAGATGATCGCTGACGTGCTGGGCCAGTTAGATCGCTACATTGAGAATGAGAAACAAAGTCAGGCCCTCGAGCTCTTGCTGGCTCGCGCCGCGAAACTGCGGACGGATTTGCGCCTGCAAGCCAGCCACACCACTATCTCCGATCGCCGAATTTTTCTGATGCGGGAGGCCATCGTGGGCAGACGACACGCGTGGCAGCACTTTGCTACTACGACCCCCGAGCGAAAGAGTGGGGCAAGTGCTGCGCCGGAAGAGGTGAGATCATGGTTCGATTGTGAGAAATTGATCGCCCTGTCCTAGGCCGTCCAGGCCCTTTGATGGCCCATTCGCCCAAAAAAAGCATCGATTTTGATCGTGACCCGTAATTGTGCATCAGTACGCAAGCAGACGCTGGAGGCCATGTGCCGAGCTCTGCTTTGGGAGCGGAGACGAGAGCGCAATTATGAGTGGCAGGGACTTGTCAAGTTGCGCGGGCACCTGCTATTGGGAATATTGGATGCGTCACTCCCAAAAGATTCAGAGAGTCTCCCTAAAAATGCGAAGCCGATAGAGCTCATATAGGAGCTTTACGACTGATGGTAAAATTTTTCGATCCTTCACTATGGTGAAATTTTTAAATATATATGAAGATTAATCCAATAGATGTGCATTTCGATCCTGCATCTGTGGCCGATCCCAATGGTAGAGTGTTCTGGTGGCAAGGGGAAGCATACCGTGGTATTACTTCAGAATCTTCTGAATTTTACAAATTACTATTCGAAAATGGAACCATTGATAAGCTAGTTATTGCAGGCCTCATTCATACCGAACGCACTAATTTGTCCCTCGATGGTTTTGATCTAGTTTTGCGACATCGCACCTTGACGTTTCGATCTCTCCCATTCGAATGGAGCCAGGAAATGTTTAGGGATGCCGCTATTTTAACATGTGATTTTAATATTAAACTTTCATCATACGGTCTCGCCTTGCAGGATATGCATGCCTGGAATGTAATGTTTGATGGCAGCCATCCAAAATTCATTGATTTTTGTTCAATAGTTCCCGAGACTGATAGTCGCAGAAAAAATATTGCTTGCTACTATGAATTCATTGATAATTTTATCTGTCCATTATATTTAATGGTTGCTGGACATAATAAATTTGTCCGCATGTCTTTATTAGATCCGGATGAAGGAATTGGCAGGAATGACATTAAAAATCTTTTTCCTTTTTTGAATCAAGTTTTTTTCAAATTTAAAATTTTTATTAATAAACCATCCGCGATTATTTCTAATAATCAATCGTTGCGTAGCTTGAGGAAGTCTGTGAGTGCGATTCGTTTTTACGATAAGGTCGTTAAAGATTCTGGAGATGATTGCGGTGAATCTCAACCCCGCAATTCTAATTCATGTGATTCAACACGTGAATATGTGTCTGAAATAATTTTTAATGCGAGTCCTAAGAACCTTGTTGTTGTTGGATCGGATGCGTTAATTTATGCAAAGATCGCGGCCGATTTGGGTATACCATCGACCGTTTTGGAAAATGACGAAGCCCTTGTTGATGCGATTTATAGGCGTGCCTCGAAAGACAAGCTTCCCGTGCTTTCGCTTGTCGTTGATGTCGTGAATCCTTGGCCTGCTTGTATCGGTCATGCCCACAATCAATTCTTCCCGCCATCATGGAATCGTTTAAGGGGAGATATGGTTCTTGCTATGGGTGTCGTGTATGAACTTGCCCATGATAAGGGTCTTGGATTTGAAGAAATTGTAAGTATACTAAGTAGGTTTTCAGGAAATTATCTCATCGTTGAATTTATCGAAGATGTCATAATTACTGCAAATGAGTTAGATATTAATTTATTAGATTGGTATTCATTAAGCGGATTTGTTGGCGCATTGAGCAATGCGTATTGCAAGGTGGATATATTGCCCTATTCCATACCCCAAAGGAAATTGATTCTTTGTGAGCGAAAATCGGGTGCGGAGTCCTTGGTCGATATTCGGGATGCTAGCCCTTAATTTAATCCACCTGAATGGGAATACCTGCCTTAACTGGTGGCGCGACCGCTGCATCGAGTGGTGCCATGCCCGTCCGCAAGACGGCAAATTCGCCGACCAAAAATACCTCGATCAATGGCCCGAACTCTTCGGCAACGTCGCCATCTTACAAAATCCCGGAGTCAATGTCGCCGCTTGTAACCTTGCAGGTATCGACCTCTGCCATGACCGCGGCATCACCACCGTCGACGGCCATCCGCTCATCTTCTATCACTTCCATAGCCTCTGGGAAATCAGCACCATGCTCTACGAAATGGCCTATAAAGTCTATCGTGTTCGGCCCTGCCGGGTACTGCGCGACCGAGTCTTGTCACCCTACCTCCAGCGGCTGCGGGCCTTGGAAAAACAAATCCAAAGTCGCGCAACCGCCCCCTTCAAAACCCTGAGCCTGCGGACCGCTGCGGACGCCTCCCCCAAAATCTGGCATTCCTAGATGGCGCCGCGCTGCTCAGGGCGTGAAAGCCACGGTCGACTTGATGAATGGCCTCCTTCATGGAGACTACTTCCTCTACCTAGGGCGCCACATTTTGTGAGGGAACGTGGACGGATTTTTCCCGACCAGCGCCACGCTTGCCAACCCATTTGTGAATATGGATTGCTCCATCATCATTTGCACTCGCAACCGGGCTTCTGCGCTCGCCAGAACTCTTCAGGCATTCCAACAAGTCAAAGTTCCCCATGACTGGCAGGTGGAAATAATCATCGCCGACAATGGCTCCATCGACCAAACCGCCACCGTAGCCCAGTCCGCGACTCATCCAGCCATTCAGATCCTCTACCTTTACGAGCCACAGCGTGGTAAAAGCCGAGCACAGAATGCAGCCATCGCCGTCGCATGTGGAGAAGTGCTGCTCTTTACCGATGATGATGTGGAGCCCGCTGCCGATTGGATCGAACTGATGGCCCGCCCACTCTTGGAAAACCGCTGTGACGCTGTCACCGGGCGCGTCCTACTGGCCGAAGAGCTCCGCCGCCCGTGGTTCACCCACATGCACAAGCGCTGGCTGTCCGATATCCCCGAACCCAAGGTCAACTTCCAGAACACTGGCCTGATCGGTGCCAACATGGGTATCCGCCGCGAAGTATTTGATCAAAATGGCCACTTTGACGAAGAGCTCGGCCCCGGTGCCACAGGTCTTGGCGAAGAAACGCTGCTCTGGATGCAAATGAAGGAAGCAGGCATGCGCATCCTCCCCTTGAATGATACCTGCGTCATTCATCGCCCGGATGCCTCGCGCCTTCTACGGTCCAACTGGCTGGCGGCCGCCGCTCGCTATGGTCGGACCCGCGCCTATCTCATGCATCACTGGGAACACGCCCCTGTGCCTTACCCTTGGCTCCTCCTCATATGGACGCAGCTCAAACTCAGCCTTCGCCGACTGACATGCCGATCCTTCCGTATGGATGATGAAGGCTGTCCCGATTGGGAGATGAGCTACCTCGCCCGCATCAGCGCTTGCCGCCACTACATCGGCGAAGCCGATCGTCCCAGAAACTATCAGCTGCCTGCCCTGCGCCGCAAAAATGCTCTCCTTGAACTGTAAAAACTAAACCAAAAATAGACAATGATTATGAAAACTCCCCCCTCCAACAACCAAAGCCCTATCCGCAACGAATGGAATATCCTCTTCGGAAAACCCCTCCGCCTCATCGGTGCCCTCCTGCTGGGCGGCGCCCTTCTCAGCACAAGCTGCAGCACCTCCTCATCCTCCCCCTCAGTCCCGTCAGAGGCCTCCCGCTCCAGACCCAATGCCTCACTCGCCGCAGGCGATGAAATCCAAGTCGCCTTCTCCAGCGCGCCTGAAATGAACGTGAAACAAAAAATCCAGGCCAATGGCATGGTCAGCCTGCCCATGGTCGGCGATGTCAGCGCGGCCGGGAAAAGCCTCACCAGTTTCCAACAGCAACTCACCGCCCTCTACCAGCCTCACCTTCAAGACTCCAACGTCATCGTCTCAGTCGAAAATGCAGCGGCCGGGGTCTACGTCTCTGGTGAGGTTCTGCGCCCCGGCAAAATTTCCCTCGATCGGCCAATGACTGCCCTGGAAGCCGTCATGGAAGCCGGAGGCTTCACCAAAGCGGCCAATCCCAAGCAAGTCTACGTCGTTAGAAGCAACAGCGGTAAAAACCAACGCTATGTCCTCAACATCAATGATGCGCTCACAGGCAGCGACAGCAATGCTTTCTACCTGCGCACCTACGACGTCATCTACGTCAAACAAAGCAACTGGTAATCCACCCCTGCTTCACGGCGCCAAAGCCTGCTCGATCATTTTGAGAATTTCTATCCGCCCCGTCCGACTCTTTGACGAGCTAATGATGACGGGCGCTACCCCACCAAGGTGATCTGGCAGGCTCCCCACAAACGCATCAACACTGGCCCGCGTCTTCGCCGCCGACTGCTTGTCTGACTTGGTAAACACCAACGCAAAGGCCACCCCGCAGTCGCCCAACCAATTCACAAAATCCAAATCAATCCTCTGCGGCGTCAACCGGGAATCGATGAGCACAAACACCTGCCGCAGATTCGCCCGCTGCTCCAAGTAATCTCCCACCGACTCGTTGAAGTTGATCTTCTCCGATTTTGCTACCTTAGCATACCCGTACCCGGGTAAATCCACTAGGCTCCACGACTCATTGATCGCAAAGAAATTCAGTAACTGCGTCTTCCCCGGCATCGCCGAAACCTTCGCCAAATGATCCTTGTTCGATAACATATTGATCATCGAGGACTTGCCAACATTCGAGCGGCCGATAAAGGCAAACTCCGGGCGATCCCAATCGGGTGCCGAAGCCAAATTCCGGGCACTCATAATGAAGGCAGTAGACTTAATTTGCATCGATCAAAAAAATAGTGGGCTCTCTGCGTACGCAGAGAAGATGACACACCCTTGGCCAAGCGGCCCGTCGCGTCGAGCCTGACGATGGTCTTCTTGGATTTTTAACAACCCACCCACGCGCACTACAAACCACCCAAGCGAACCGGACGGGAAACCTTCCGGTTTTTTTGCGCCCTAACCTCAAGGGGCTTAAAAATCACCTAAGCCAGACATTCAAGTCTAGGCGGTAGCCCAAAAAGAACGCCTCCAGACTCCCCATGGGAGGGCACCAGCAGCTTCTTGATGAAGAGGGGGCTGTCGCACTCGACGTATTTATTGTTTTAGAACGAGGCGAATTCTTCACTTGTATGATCGGGTGTGCGGTCTGAGAGTGCGCACGGCGATGGCTACTGCGATTTCACCTTATTCTTCACTGCCGGATGCGACGGGTCACTTTGGCCAGTTCGGCGGGATGTTTGTGCCGGAGACTCTGATGGCTCCCTTGCAGGAGCTGGCGTGTGCCTACGCGGAAGCCAAGGCAGACCCCGCATTTCAGGCGGAGCTGGACGATTTGCTAAAGAATTATTGCGGGCGAGAGACGCCGCTGTATTACGCAGAGCGATGGACGAAGTTGCTGGGTGGGGCAAAAATTTACCTGAAGCGCGAGGACTTGCTGCACACAGGCGCGCACAAGATCAACAATGCGATCGGTCAGATCCTGCTAGCCAAGCGGCTGGGGAAAAAGCGCATCATCGCCGAGACGGGTGCAGGCCAACACGGCGTGGCAACGGCGACGGTGTGTGCCCGCTTCGGCATGGAGTGCGTGGTCTATATGGGCGCGGTGGACATGGAACGCCAGGCGCTGAACGTCGCGCGGATGCGCTTGATGGGTGCCGAGGTTCGCGGGGTGACGGCGGGCCAGGCGACGCTGAAAGAAGCGGTGAATGAAGCGATGCGCGATTGGGTCACGACCGTGGATCACACGCATTACATTTTAGGTTCCGCGCTGGGGGCGCATCCGTTTCCGATGATCGTGCGGGATTTTCACCGCGTGATCGGGGTGGAGACCCGCCGCCAGATCTTGGAAAAGGAAGGCCGTTTGCCGGATCTAATCGTCGCCTGTGTGGGCGGTGGTTCGAATGCGATCGGGCTGTTTCACCCGTTTCTGGACGATGAAAACGTCCGTATGATCGGTGTGGAAGCGGGCGGAGACGGCATCATCCCCGAGCGCCACGCAGCCCGCTTCCAAGGCGGCAAACTCGGTGTGCTGCAAGGAACCAAGACATGGCTGTTGTCGAACGACGACGGCCAGATCGAGCTGACGCATTCGGTTTCCGCGGGACTCGACTATGCCGCGGTCGGCCCCGAACACGCATATTTGCAAGACATCGGCCGCGTGGAATACACCTACGCTACCGACGACGAGGCGCTGGCCGCCTTCAAGGAGCTGGCCCACAGCGAAGGCATCATTCCAGCACTGGAAAGTGCCCACGCGATGGCTTACATTTCCAAAACCGCGGGCAGCCTGCCTAAGGACTGCATTCTTGTCGCCAACCTCTCTGGCCGCGGCGATAAGGACGTGGAGCAAGCGTCGAAGTATCTGCTTTGATAGCGCCGACTCAGCGGCGTCGGCGTGCGGTTAGCAACACCACCCCTCCCAACAACAGAATCCTCGTACCTGGTTCCGGAACAGCCACGGCGTTCCATGCGAGGCCAAAGTATTCGCTGTTCACCGCGTCCGAGGTGTCGAACACCATGTTGTTGAACGACACCCGGAAACCGTATCGACCTGCGGCGAGTGAATCGAGGCGCAGGAACTCGGTGTTGTTGTAGGTGGAGATTGAAGCCCCGACTCTGGAGATAAAACTACCGCCGCCATCGACGGACCATGCTTTCAGGTCGAGGTTCGAGAACGCCACATCGGAGCCCAAATCGGTGCTTCCATCGAAGCCTCTGACCGAGAACCAGTTCAGCGCCACGTTGATCGCCATTTCTTGGGAAAAGTCGGATGAAAACACATATTCCAAGGTGTTCCCCAGGCCGATCGTCGCGGTGTCCCAACCGGTGTCGGCAATCTGCCCGCCGCCGTCCGTAGCCAGTTCGCGGGTACCGAAGAAATACACGTCCGCGGCTTTCGTTAAATTCATCAGTCCGGCCCCGGTCACCACGTCCAGAGCCTGAGTGGTGACGTTCATCGCGTTCTGCCCGTTGTTCCAAACCCGCGGTCTCGGTGGCACTGGCCATCAGGACGGACTTGATTACACGGGTATCGAAGGCGTCATCGTTTCCATTGTGATTGTACAACAGATCGGTCTTTGCCACATCCTTGAGCAAGGCGATACCGCCAGCCACGATCGGCGCCGCGAAACTCGTGCCGTCCATGTTGAGAAAATACAGGTCGGTGGGCGAAGGCTTGTGCACGATGTCTGGCTGCGCTGCAGCGATGGATCCGCTGTTGCCGAGATACGCAGCCAGAATCATGCGCTCGCCGGGTGCCGCGATGTCCACCGCGGACCGCACGCCTGTCAGCGTGACTCCGGTTTCCGGATTGTAAAAGTCAGCGGCTCCGCGTGATGAAAACGAGGACGGCTGAAGGAAATCCGACCTCCCACGGAACCGACGGAGATGTTGTTGAAATCCGATGCCGTTTCACTATTGCCAGCCGAGACGACAAAAAAGCGACCGATGCGTTCTGGCGAGCCAAACCATCGATCGCCACGGACGCCGCGGCGACAGCCGACGGATCCGACCCGCCCCAACTGCTGTTGATCACGTCCGGTTTCGCGACACCCGTGCCTTGGAAGAACGACTTGTAAACCTTCACCACCGACTGCTCCGTCGTATTGAACGATCTGACATCGGTGGTGGAAAATTCAGTCGCTACGGCTCCGGAGACAAGCGCTACATCGGGGGCCATGCCGAGACCGGAATAAGTATACGCACCGCCGTTGGTGGGCACATAGCCGCTTCCCGCGAGAACGTGACCGACCACCGTCGCGTGGAAATCAACCTCGTTCAACGCGCCGTCGGCCGTGTTCTGATAAGCCGTGATTCCATTGGCTGCACCCGGCGCTCGGACGAATGCCTCATGCCCGTTCCAAACCGACCCCGCCTCGACGTTGCCGATCACTGTACTGCCGCAGCGAAAGCCTGCGTTGAAAAAAGTGTCCCAACCCACCACGGGATTCACGAAGGTCAGG
This sequence comes from Verrucomicrobiota bacterium, assembly GCA_037134575.1. Taxonomy (GTDB): domain Bacteria; phylum Verrucomicrobiota; class Verrucomicrobiia; order Verrucomicrobiales; family Akkermansiaceae; genus Luteolibacter. The sequence goes on from JBAXLW010000058.1 coordinate 8,290, forward strand.
CTGTCGAACGCACCGTCCCGGTAGTTTCAGGAATAAACCAGACTCTTCGAGTCCGTCTGCGCGTGCGCAAACGGAATTGAAAGCACGAGCAAGGCGGTGGCTTGGAACTTGGACTTCATGGAGTGCTGATAGAGGCTGACAACCTGCGGTGCCGGCTTCAATCCAAATCCTGCCTGCAAGACATCGGCCGCAGAGCAAAGAATAAGAAAGCAGGGTCCCAAGTTATTGCGGGTCTGAGATCTGCGGTGAAATCGCCTTGACGCCGAAACACCACCCCCCTAGCTTGCCGCGTCAATGAACATGGATTTTCTTGCGATTCGGTGTGTCAGCACGATGCTAGCCAAGGCTCCGCTTATCGCCGCCGCTTTGCTGGCCCTGAGTTCTAACGCCTCGGCGTTGAGTTTCAATTTCACGTTCACTCCGACCAGCACGGCTCAGGATATCGCCGGATTCACTGCGGCAGGGGCTTTCTGGTCGTCCCAATTTACGGACAGTGTCACCATCAACATGAACGTCGGCACGGCGGCGTTGGCCACCAATATCCTTGCTGAAGCCGGATCAACTCAGGGAAACCTCAGCTATACCAACTTTCGGAGCGTCCTCAACGCCGACAAGACCAGTTCGACGGACAATGCGGCCGTTTCGTCGCTTGCTACGGGCTCGTCTTTTGGCATGTTGCTCAACCGCACATCGAACAACCCTAACGGCTCTGGCTCGGCGACCAGCTACCTCGACAACGACGGCGACGCGAACAATTACACGATCCGACTGAACACGGCCAACGCCAAGGCGCTCGGACTCACTTTCGCTGCCGCCATGTCCGACGCCAGCATCACATTCGCCAATTCTTTTAGTTGGGACTACGACCGCAGCAATGGCATTACCTCCGGCTCGTATGATTTTGTAGGCATTGCCACCCACGAGATTGGTCACGCACTTGGCTTTGTCAGCGGTGTCGACATCCTCGACGGCAACTCACCACCTAACGGCGGGCCATTTGCTGACAATGCATTCACCTATGTCGCTCCGCTCGATTTATTCCGCTACTCGGCAGCAAGCACGACGGCGGGCGTGATCGATTGGACTGCCAGCACCACCACCAAATACTTCTCACTCGATAAGGGGGCTACCTCGATTGCCAGTTTTTCGACCGGCGTAACTTTTGGCGACGGCCGGCAAGCCAGCCACTGGAAGGACAGCCTCGGCCTAGGCATCATGGACCCGACCGCTGCCACAGGCGAGTTGCTCGCCATAAGCTCGCAGGACCTAATCGCCTTCGACGCCATCGGCTGGAACCTCGTGCCCGAGCCATCATCGACCCTACTCGGTTCGCTCGGAGTCATGGTCGCGTTGTCGCGCCGTCGTCGCTAAGCCGGATGAAGCCGCCGGGATATGAAACGGATCAGACGCCACCCGAGCGGGGTAGGAGCGGGATGGAAAAGTCGGTGCTTTGGGCCTTGGCGCTCATTGGGCTGGCGCTAGCGGTGTTGTTTAGCCTGAGCCAGGGAATCATCCTCTTCGGGCCACATCCGAAGGCGCAGAATGCACTTCCCGCGCCAGTGATCTTGCCACCCGACCCGATGCCGCCCGCCGCCCTGAGCGCATTGAATGCGTTTTTCGAGGCGCCCGATCTGGCGAGCAAAGCGGCACTCGTTCGCGATACGGAGCGGGTGCTGCCGATGATGAAAGAATATCACGACCGGCGCGGGCATGCGTTTCCTACGTTGGGACGTGTCTCGCCGGGGCGCGCCGCCCACTTCGGCGAAACGCCGATGGTCTTGTTTGAAGTCGAGCCGTTTTCAGGTCCGCGCTATCCCGTCGCTGTCGTCTGGGATGGCCATCGTTTTGCCATCGATTGGGAAAGCCTGACCGCTTATGGCACGATGGAATGGAGTGAGTTTGTCGAGACCCAGCCCGCCACGATCCAAACCCTGCGGGTCTACGTTCAAAACGCGAGCGATACCCAACAGATTCCGGGCCTAGCAGCCGGCTTCAAGGCTTTCCGCATCGAACACCGCGATGATCCGCAAGCCATCGTCGCCATCGCTGATGTGGACATGGCGAGCATCCTCGCTCCGCTGGTCGACAAACAGCGGGCCCCCGTCACGCTCGAAATCACGTGGCGGAAACTGAACTCCAGCGGTTTGGCAGTGCCCGAAATCCGGCGCTTGGTCGCCCCGCGGTGGAGTCCGTGATCGGCCTCAAGCCACCTGCACCTGCTTGTCGACGTCTTCGCGGAGGTTTTCGATGATGAAGTCCTGGCGATCGGGGGTGTTTTTGCCCATGTAAAACGCGAGCAGTTCCTTCACGCCTTTGCCTTCTTCGTACTCGACGGGGTCGAGCCGCATCTCGGGCCCGATCATGAAACTGAACTCGTCGGGCGAAATTTCACCCAGCCCCTTGAAGCGGGTGATCTCAGCCGCCTTGCCCAGTTTCGCCAGTGCCTTCTGGCGCTCGCTCTCGTCGTAACAGTAGATCGTTTCCTTCTTGTTGCGGACCCGGAACAGCGGCGTTTGCAGGATATGGAGGTGGCCGTCGCGGATCATCTCGGGGAAAAACTGCAGAAAGAACGTCAGCAATAACAGGCGGATGTGCATGCCATCGACATCGGCATCGGTGGCGATGACGACTTTGTTATAACGCAGGGATTCGATGCCGTCCTCGATGTTGAGTGCGGCTTGCAGCAGCGCAAACTCCTCGTTTTCGTAAACGATCTTGCGCGGCAGACTGTAGGTGTTGAGCGGTTTGCCGCGCAGCGAAAACACCGCCTGTGTTTCCACGTCGCGGCTCTTGGTGATCGAGCCGGAGGCCGAGTCGCCTTCGGTGATGAACAGCGTGGATTCTTCGCGGCGCTTGTGTTTGCTGTCGTAGCGGACGCGGCAGTCGCGGAGCTTCTTGTTGTGAACCTTCGCCTGTTTCGAACGCTCGCGGGCGAGTTTCTGGATGCCTTTGAGGTCCTTGCGCTCGCGCTCGGCGGCTTGGATGCGCTTCTGGATCGCCTCCGCCACTTGCGGGTGCTTGTGGAGGTAGTTGTCGAGATTGGTCTTGAGGAAATTGCCAATGAAGGTGCGCAGCGACTCGCCGCCCGGCTCGATGCTGGCCGAGCCGAGCTTGGTCTTGGTCTGCGACTCGAAGACGGGCTCGATGATCCGCACACAGACGGCGGCCTCGATGCCCGCGCGGATGTCGGACGGCTCGTACTGCTTCTTATAGAAGCCGCGGATGACCTGCACCAGCGCTTCGCGGAACGCCGCGAGGTGGGTGCCGCCTTGCGAGGTGTTCTGGCCGTTGACGAAGGTGTAGTACTCCTCGCCGCTTTCGACGCTGTGGGTGAAGGCGATTTCGATGTCCTTGCCGATGAGGTGGATCGGCGGATAGAGCGCCTCGTTTTCCATCTCCTCGCGCAGCAGGTCCAGCAACCCATCCTTCGAACGGAATTTCTTGCCGTTGAAATTAACCGTTAGCGCCGGGTTGAGGTACGAGTAGTAGCGGCACATCTTCTCGACGAACTGCTCCTTGTACTTCGCCTTGGCGGGGAAAATCGTGCGGTCGAGTTCGAAGGCGAGGCGCGTGCCGTTGACCCCATCGTCGCGGCGCGGATTTTTCATGTCCACCGTCAGCTGGCCCTTGGAGAACTCCAGCGCCTTGGTCTCGCCATCCCGCCACGATTGGATTTCGAAAAAGTCGGACAACGCGTTGACCGCCTTGATGCCCACGCCGTTGAGTCCGACGGATTTCTTGAACGCCTCGCTGTCGTACTTGGCACCGGTGTTGATCTGCGCCGCGCAGTCGAAGAGCTTGCCCAACGGAATGCCGCGGCCGAAGTCGCGCACCTCCGCGCGGCCCTGCTCGTCGATGTCGATGCGCACCTCCTTGCCGTGGCCCATGATGTGCTCGTCGATCGAGTTATCCACCGCCTCCTTGAGCAGGATGTAGAGCCCGTCATCCGGTGAGCTGCCGTCGCCCAGTTTGCCGATGTACATGCCGGGGCGCATGCGGATGTGCTCGCGCCAATCGAGTGATTTGATGTCGTCTTCGGTGTAACCTGCTGCCATGATGGAAAATTTACTTCGGAAGTCTTAAGCGATCCCTGGAGTGGATGCAAGGGCGGGGATTGCCGACGGAGAGGCAACAAATTCCCGTTGCCAGAAGTCACTTCCTCCACCAGTTTGCCTCCGAAATATCATGGACTGGACATACTATATTCTCGGGCCCAACCCCGCCGCCGGCCTCATGGTGTTGCTCATTCTTGTCATTATCGAGGGGGTCTTGTCAGTGGACAATGCCGCCGTGCTCGCGACTATGGTCATGCGACTGCCCGAAAACCAGCGCGGCAAGGCACTCAGGTACGGCATCATCGGCGCCTATGCCTTCCGCAGCCTGTGCCTCGCGCTCGCCGCTTGGCTCATCACCATCTGGTGGCTCGAGCCGCTCGGCGGTCTCTATCTGCTATGGCTGGCGTGGAGCCATTTCTCCAAACACGAATCCGTCATCGAAGAGGGCGCCGAAGCCGTGCAAACCGAGGGCAACTTCCTTTACCGCTGCACGATCGGCCTGTTAGGCCCGTTCTGGGCGACGGTTGCCGCCGTGGAAATCATGGACCTCGCCTTCTCCATCGACAACGTGGTCGCGGCCATTGCCTACGTCAAAAACTATCCCATGCCTTCAAAGCTGGTACTGGTCTGTACCGGGGTTTTCCTCGGCATCCTCGCCATGCGTTTCGCGGCCCAAGGTTTTGTGAAGCTCATGCAGCGCTATCATTTCCTGGAAACCTGCGCCTTTGTCGTCATCGCGGTACTCGGCGTGAAGTTGGTCCTCAGCGTGCCCCGGCATTTCCTTGAGTCAGGCCACGAGTTCCACGCCTTTCTCAGCGCCAAATCGCAAGTACTGGCCGCCGCCGGAACTGCCATCCATGGGGTTCTTGCCAGCCACTACTTTGACATGGGCACCTCTGCCCTCACCTTGCTGATCTTCATCGTCCCCGTGACGATCCACCGCCTGAAACACGGCAAATGCGCCAGCTAAGCTGGCCGCCCTCAGCGAATCAAAAAGTAAACGGCCACCGCAAAAAAGCCGAACCAGACTGAGGAGACCTGCGTCACATTCAGCGCCCGCGCACCCGACGACTCTGACGGATCATCCGGGTGGCGGCCGAAAAGCCGGTCGTATTTCACCAGCATCCACAGCCCGAGCCCGGACCAGGCGACGAGAAACAAGGCGAGAGCGATTTTGATGAAGACGATCATAGCGGAGCCAACGCCGCAAAAATGTCGCCGCAAAACGACCACCGCAAGGCGATAGGTTGCTTTTCCAACGACCTTGACGGGAGACATCGAATGCAGGAAACTGTGAGACATGAAAATACCGCCCGAGCTTACTCAGCCGAATATGCGGCGGAACTGCTTGCCTGACGTCGCTAAAGTTCCCAATACGGGAACTTTATTCTTGATTCCCCGTCCAGCCTCACTAGACTATCCATGAGAGTCATCGCCCGCAAAACGCTCCGCGATTTTTATGAACATCACGCCGATAGCAAGTCTTCGCTGGATGCTTGGTTTCATGAAGCTTCGGCAGTCTGCTGGCGGGCACCTCAGGAAATCAAGAACCGCTATCCGTCCGCCGATATCCTGCCCGGCAACCGGGTGGTCTTTAACATCAAGGGCAACACCTACCGTCTGATCGTCAAAATCCACTACAATACCGGCATTGTCTTCATCCGTTTTGTTGGCACGCACGCGGAATACGACAAGATCGATGCCGCCACCCACTGAGCACCGACCATGAAACCGAAGATCATCAAGACAGAAGAGGAGTACGCCGCGGCCTTGGCTCTGGTGGAAACTCTCATGGATGCCAAGGCGGGCTCGCCGAAGGAGGAGGAGTTGGAACTCTGGTCGCTGCTCGTGGAGCGCTATGAGCAAGAGCAATTCCCCATCGACCTTCCCGATCCGGTGGCAGCGATCAAATTCCGTATGGAGCAGGAAGGGCTGCGGCAGAAAGAACTGGAGAAATATTTTCCCGGCAAGAATCGGGTGTCGGAAGTCCTCAACCACAAACGCCCGCTGAGCATCGGCATGATCCGTGCCTTGCACCGTGGGCTGGGTATCCCTGCCGAGGTCCTCCTCCGCGAAAGCCTCGTCTGACGAACTTCTGAAACATGGTGGAAAGATGATCCTCGGGCTAAAAAATAGAATCCTAGGTCCAACATCTGCCCAAGTGCCTCTTCAATTTTGCGTTCTCTTGCACCAGTTGTGGTGCCGGCCACGCCGCCTGCAGACGCTGCTTAATTCCTACCCTGGAAAGTTAAAATTAAGTCAGCGCTGCAAGGCGTCATTTGATTAACCCTTAACCCAGAAAGTCGGTGATCCTTGGATTGCCGACTTTTTGGCGTCAGGGCGATTGAAGCAAAGGGCGGGGTGGGTGGCAAGAAATATCGACGGGTAGAGTTTCGGAGTAGCGCTCCCGAAAACGGTGGGCGGATTCAAGCTGCTAGCGCAATCAGGGGTGGCGCTGTGAAAATGTCAT
>JBAXLW010000059.1:0-14782 GCA_037134575.1 Verrucomicrobiota bacterium
ATTGGTTTTTTGGGTGCGGATTGGTGGGGCAGTGATGCCCGGGCCATGGCGGCGGAGCTGCGCCGGAGGGGGCATTTGGTTCTGGAGCGCAATTACGAGGATCATCTCCCGACCAAGTGGCGGCATCCGCTGTTGAAGGTGCTGCGCCGAATTCTGCGTGGCCTGATGGCTCGCGATTACAATCGCTCGGTGGCGGAGTTGCTTGCGGTCCAGGGCATGGATTTTCTGCTGGTATTCAAAGGCATGTTGCTGACACCGGAGACCCTGGCCCGTTTCAAGGCGGAGGGAATCCCCTGTTACTGCTTCTATCCGGATGTGAGTTTCCATGATCACGGACGCAACATTCCGGCCTGCCTGCCCTTGTATGACTCTGTGTTCACCTCAAAGAGCTACCATCTCGAAGATACCCACCTGAAACGCTTGTCAGCGGATTGGCGCTTCGCTCCGCACGGGTTTGACCCGGAGGTGCATCGGCCTGTGGTTTCAGCCGGTGAGGGGCTTGACTCGTATGTTTGCGACGTTTCATTTGTCGGCCATTGGTCGGCGAAAAAGGAGGAGACTCTCACGAGCTTGCGGCAGTGCTTGCCGGATATCGACCTGAAGATCTGGGGTCCAGCCTGGGGTCAGGCGCGGGCGCAGGTGCGGTCGTGCTGGCAAGGACGCGGGGCTTATGGGGATGAACTGGCCGCGATCTATTCGCGTTCGAAACTCAATCTGGGACTTTTGAGCGAGGCGGGGACGGGTGTGAGAAGCGGCGATGCGACTACCGCGCGCTCGTGGCAGATCCCCGGTGCGGGTGGCTTTCTGCTGCATGAAGACACGCCGGAGATCCGCGCATCCTTTGCCGAAGAAATCGAAGTGGCGTTGTTCAGTGATTCGGATCACTTGGCCGCGCAGGTGAAACGTTATCTGGGCGACGACCCAAACCGCCAAGCGGTCGCCGCAGCCGGGCACCGGCGGGCCATGGCGGAACCCTATACCTACGGCCGTGCGGTGGATGCGATTCTTTCGCGGCATGGCATTGAGAAATAGGAGATCGCTGATAGCGTCCCAGCAACTCATAACTCTCAACTTTCAACTCCGCTCCACCAACGTCATGATCCTGATGTATCACCATGTCTGCCCAATCGCGGAGGTCCCTGTCGCAGAGGAAAGGCGCTCGATTGAGGGATGGGAATACAATCTCGGACCGGAAGATTTTGCCTTTCAATTGGAATCGCTGCGTCGCAGGAAGTTCCGGTTTGTCACGCTGGATGAATACGTGCGGCAGGCGGTGGAATCAGACCGTGGATCCGGAAAGATGGTGGCCGTCACTTTCGACGACGGTTGGCGCGACAACTATGATCATGCCTTGCCGGTGCTTACCCGACTGGGGATTCCGGCGACCTTCTTTGTGGTGTCGGGGTCCATGGCCGGGGTGGCGGCGGAGCGGCGGATGACGCCCCCCATGCTGCGCGAGATGGCGGCGAACGGAATGGAGATTGGTGCCCACACCCGGACGCATCCGAATCTGGCAACTTTATCGGATGACCACTTGGACGATGAGATCGGCGGCTGCAAGGCCGACCTTGAGGAGATTCTTGGTCAGTCGGTCCGGTTTCTGGCGTATCCAGGTGGTCGCTTCAATGATGCGGTAGTGCGGTGCGTCCAGCGTCATGGATTTCGCGCGGCGTGCAGCGTGATTCCGTCCGGGAGAAACGATCCCTCCGCCCGCTATCGGCTCTCGCGCGATGTTTTCACTCCTCAAATGAATACCTGGCGCGACCGGATCCTGCTCGTGCCGGGAGGACGCTGGTTCTGGAGGACGGCGAAGGGACTGATATGAAAATCGCCTTTGTCCATCAACTGCCGTTGGAAATCTATCCGCCGGCGACCAACGCCTTGGCTGATCTCGCCAGACAGGATGGCTGGGAGGTGAGGGCGTGGTCGAGCGCCAACAGCAAGGGCCTGCCGATCTACGCGATGGATGACGTGGTGGTGAGAAGGCCGGGATATCCCGGGCCCCAGTGTGGCAGCGTCAAAAGGTTGGCAGGTTTCCTGCACTGGCATCTCACGGTGGCGCGGGAACTGGCGCGGTGGCAGCCGGATGGGATCCTGTCGATTGAACCGCATTCCGCGCTGGCGGTTTGGATGTATTACCGACTCTTCGGCGGAACCGCTCGTTTATTCATCCATCACCATGAATACTATGCGCCCGCTGATTTCCTGGGTGCGGGGTCCCGGACCAGTCGGATTTGCCATCATTTTGAAAAGAGTGATCTCTTCAAAATCGCCGAATGGATCTCCCAAACCAACGAGACGCGCTTGCAAATGATGCAGGGCGATTGCGCCGCTGTGACGGCAGCGAAAGCGCGGGTGTGGCCGAATTACCCGCCGCGCGAGTGGATCGCCCGCGGCCAGGGCGCTGATCGCGCCCGACAAAACAAGCCCGAGTCCGCGCCACTCCGCCTGATCTGTGTGGGTTCGCTTTCGTTTGAGGACACATACATCCGGGAAGTGTGCAAGTGGGTGGCGGCGCGTCCCGATCAAGTCAGCCTGCATCTCTGCGGGCACAACGTGAGGCCGGACGTTTGGGAGTGGCTCGAGTCACTGAAGGCTCCCAATATTTCCACCCATCCGGCGGGATGCGCCTATGACGCACTACCGGGTTTACTGACTCAATTCGACGTGGCATTGGTGCTGTATAAAGGAAACACCCTTAACTTCGTCCACAACGTGCCAAACAAGGCGATCGAGGCGCTCACCTGCGGTCTGGAAGTCTGGTATCCGCCGGAGATGGAGGGAATGATCCTGTTTCACCGGAATTTCCAGGCGCTGCCACTGCGAATGGTGGATTTCCGCCAGATGGAGGATTTCTTGCCGATGCCCATTGAGCGATTTGATATCGATCCGATGGCGTTTTCGGCAGAGCATGCCAGCGCCCCCCTGTTGCAAGCCCTGCACTGCAGAATTCACGCATGAGCCCTGAAATCCACCAGGATCCCCAAAGCTCGAGTCCGCCCGAGCGGAAGGCCGCAAGGAGAACCCCGCAAGCGATCTTGCAGCGGGTCAGGCATGCCCTGGAGCAACGCGGGGCCAGCGTGAAGTCGCTGCTTATCGTCGCGATCGTCGGTTTCGCGGGCAGCACACAGGTATTCTCAAACGTCCTCTCGGTGCTCGTCCTGCTAGGAATCGTGCTTTATGAATTCCAGAAACGGATCGATCAGGGCCTGCCGCTCATGCAGATGGCAGCCATGATGGGGGTGATGCAATGGACACTGGGGCCCCTGCTGGCTTTTCGCAGCACCATGTTAGAGGGCCGTTATGCGATGTATGTCGATGAGGCCACGTATTTCAGCTACGCGCTTCCGGGGGCCGCAGCCTATGTGTTCGGCCTGCTGGCGGTGGGTTCTTCGGTACGCCAGCGGGAGATCCTGAGATTGGTGCGGCGCGACCAATTCATGATGATCGGTTGGGTTCTCAGCGGCATCGCTCTGGCAGGACGTCTTGCCGCACCAAGTGTCCCGGGCGGGCTGGCCTTTGTCGTGCACCTGCTTTCACAACTCGGCTATGTGGGGACGCTCTATTTCCTTTTCTCACGAAACAGCCATCGTTGGATCTGGGTCATCATTTCCCTGGTTCCCCTCTTCAAGACCACCGGGGAATCGGCGATGTTCCACGACCTGATCCTGTGGATGGGAATGCTCTTCTGTTATTGGTATGGGATGCGCAAGCGTGACCCCTTGCCTAAGGCGGGTTTCCTGCTAAGTGCCGCTCTGATCGTCTTTACCATCCAGGCCGTCAAAAAAGATTACCGGGCCAAGGTATGGAACGGACAAGACGCCTCGCTGGTCCAGCAGGCGGCTGAATTCTGGACGAGCGACGAGCCCGCGACCCGCGATGAGATCATGGCCAATGTAATCACGCGCCTCAACCAAGGCTGGATTATTTCAGCGGTCCTGAGACATGTGCCGGATGAAGAGCCGTATGCGAATGGGGAAACGATTCAGGATGCCGTGTCGGCGGCGTTCCTGCCGCGGATCCTCGCGGGGAACAAAGCCAAGTCAGGGGGCCAGACGAATTTCCGGCGCTTTACCGGCCTGGACCTAGCGGACTCGACCTCCATGGCGATCAGCCCGCTGGGCGAGGCTTACGCGAACTTCGGCCGGGTAGGCGGGATCGCGCTGATGCTGGGATTCGGCCTAGCCTTCGCCAGCTTCTATGCGTTCTGCCTGCGGCACTCGGTGATTCATCCGACCTTCCTGTTCTGGGTCCCGATGATTTTCTATCAAGCCATCAAGGCTGAAACGGAATTCGTGACGGTGCTCAATCAGGTAACCAAGGGTTCCATCGTGGCATTCGGACTGTATTGGCTGATCGACACGAAGTTTTTTCCATCCGCTCTGCAGAAACCAAAGGTCTTGAAAAAACTCAAAGAGCCGCGGGCCGCCCGTCGGTCGGCAGCTGCCGGGTAGGGCCTATTGACATCGATTTCATGCCTCGAAATTTCCTATCGAAAGCATCCGTGCCTGGCGATCCACGTCTGGAGGTATTGTTTATCCAACGCAGACCCGCTGGGGCGCAAGTGAGCATTGAACGCTTGTTCGAACAGGTACGAGCGGCCTTAGGCAGGGGAATTTTATGCGAAACGCACGTGAGTCCGTTTGCCAGCCGGGGTCTGCTACCGCGGCTGCGCAATCTGTGGGCGGCATCGCGGGCGGGCCGCGGACGGATCTGCCACATTGCGGGGGACGTGCATTATCTCGCACTGGCGCTGCCGGGAAACCAGCTCGTGCTGACGATCCACGACTGCGCCATCCTGCACCGGCTGCGCGGCTGGCGGCGGGAGGTGGTGCGATGCCTGTGGTTCGCATGGCCGGTGCGGCGGGCCGCGTTGGTGACGACGATTTCCGAAGCGACGAGGGAAGATTTGTGCCGCTGGATTTCACCGGATCTCCACCACAAGGTGAGGGTGATCCCGAACTGCGTGCGGAGTGAATTTGTTGCCACACCCAAGGAGTGGGACAGCGGGTTGCCGGTGTTTCTCCAGGTTGGCACCGGCTGGAATAAAAACCTGCAACGCGTGGCCGAGGCCATGCGCGGGCTCGCCTGCCGCTTGTGGATCGTCGGTCCCGTCGATGATCTTCAGCGCGCATTTCTGGAATCCTGCGGGCTGGATTACAAATACCTCGGGCGCTTGGACGACGATGAGCTGCTCCGTGCCTATCAACACTGTGATGCACTGGTGTTCGCCTCATTGTTCGAGGGCTTCGGGCTGCCGATCCTCGAAGCGCAGGCGACCGGGCGGCCGGTCATCACGAGCCAGCGGAGCTCCATGCCAGAGGCTGCGGGAGACGGTGCTTTGTTGGTCGATCCGGAAGATGTGGCGTCGATCCGCGCAGCGGTCGAACGGGTGATGGCGGACTCCGGCTTGAGGCTGTCTCTCGTAGAGCGGGGATTTCAAAACGTGCGGCGCTTCCAGCCGGTTGCCGTGGCTGCCGCTTATGAGGCCATTTACCGGGAATTGGCGGATCGCCCGAACCATCGCGTCCAATCATGAGGGTGTTTCTATCGGTAGCCAGTTTTCAACCTTCATACGGTGGGCCTGCCCGCTCGGTATCGCGGCTGGCCACGGCCTTGGCGGAACTGGGAATCGAGGTGGGTGTGTGGGCACCTGACCAATCGGCCGCCGACACCGAATTTCTAGATCAGGCCAACGGGGTGAAACGCCTAACGGGCGACGCCGCCGGAGCCTTGGCGCAATTTGGAACCCCTGACCTGATCCATGACAATGGGATCTGGCTGCCCCACAATCACCGGCTGGCCTGCCTGGCACGGAAACACGACATCCCCCGGGTGGTAAGCATCCGGGGAATGCTCGAACCTTGGGCGTTGCGCCACAAGCGCTGGAAAAAACGACTGGCTTGGCACGCCTATCAGCAACGAGATCTCTGTTCGGCCTCCATCCTCCACGCCACTGCCGCGAGCGAAGCCGGCCAAGTTCGGTCTTTGGGTATAAAGGTTCCCGTTCGCGTGATCTCTAACGGGGTGGATCTTCCTCCTGCCAGGCTTGACCGACCCAAGGAATCCGGAATCAAAACCGCTTTATTTCTCGGCCGCTTACACCCGAAGAAAGGCCTGCCTTTGCTCGTGGAGGCATGGGCCAAGACCAAGCCTGCCGGGTGGCGGATGCGGGTGGTCGGTCCCGACGAAGCCGGACACCGTGCCGAGATTGAGGCGTTGGTAAGCCGGGCCGGTTTGACCGGTGAATGGTCTTTCGAGGATTCTTTGGAGGGTATGGCCAAAAGCCAGGCATTTGATGACGCCAGTCTGTTTGTTCTGCCGACACATAGTGAAAACTTCGGAATGGCCATCGCCGAGGCCCTGGCCCACGGACTGCCCGTCCTGACCACCCACGGCGCACCCTGGGAGAAGCTTCATGCCGAGGATTGCGGCTGGTGGACCCCGGTCTCGGTGGATGGGATTTCCGCCGCTCTAGCGGAAGCCACAAACCGTCCAGTGGAGGAACTCCAGAAGATGGGCCAGCACGGCCGCCTCTGGATGCAGAGGGATTTTTCCTGGACTTCAGTCGCCCATGAAATGCAGCAAGTGTACGCAGCGATGACCTCGGCCCCATGATCGATCTATCAAAATACAACAACTCACCTTTCACCCGCGGTGCGCCCGCTTGGAAAGAAGCGCTGTGGTGGCTGGTGCGGAGCTTGTTGTTTGCGCCGTGGTTTCCAGTGCCTTCGGCGCTGAAAGTGGCGGCGTTGAGGATCTTCGGCGCGAAGATCGGGGCCGGGGTGGTGATCCGCAGTCGGGTGAACATCACGCTGCCGTGGCGGTTTGAATGCGGGAATCAGGTGTGGATCGGCGACGAGGTGCAGATCCTGTCCTTGGCCCGGGTGAGGATCGGCAGCAATGTGTGTATTTCCCAGCGTGCTTTCCTGTGTACGGGATCGCACGATTTCCGGCAGGAGAGCTTTGATCTGATTACGGAGCCGATCGAGATCGGTGACAGCTGTTGGGTCGCCGCGCAGGCATTCGTGGGGCCTGGTGCCGTGGTGCCGGCGGGCACGATGGTGAAGGCGGGCGAGGTATGGAAGAAGATTTGAACCGCGATTGATCACGCGAAGTGGGAGCGTTTTTGAATCGGCCCGTCCCCTACCCTCTGTCTCTCAGCTCCATGCATCTGGTTTTTCTCAATCAATACTATCCGCCGGATGCGGCTCCGACGGGAGTGATGCTGAAGGCGGTGGCGGAGCGATTGGTCGCGGATGGGCATGGCGTGACGGTGCTGTGCGCGGCTGGGGGCTATGCGGGGGAAAGATGCAAGACTACCAGACGCAAGACGCAAGAGGAGGAGGTAGAGGTGCCGGTGCGGGATGCCACAACTGTTCCCTCTACCATTCAAAATCCAAAATCCAAAATTCAAAATTCAAACCTCCGCATTCTCCGCATCGGGGCGACGAAACTCGGGCGATCAACGTTTGTTGGAAAACTGCTAGATTACACATTCTACTACATCGGGGTTGCTTGGAAATTAATGACGATGCACCCGCGGCCGGAGCGGATCGTGGCGCTGACGACGCCGCCCTATTTGTCGGTGCTGGCGCGGGTGATCTCGAAGCTCCGCGGGGTGGACCACGCGCACTGGGTGATGGATTTGTATCCGGACGTGATGGCGGCCCATGGCATGCTGAAGGAAAAGGGCTACGTCTATCGGGTTCTCACGCGGCTGGCGCGCTTCGGGTTCGGCGGCAGTCGTTGCGTGGCGGTGTTGACACTGGGGCCTGACATGGCGGAGCGAGTGGAGAAAGTGATGGATCCAGCCCTGTCCGTAGTGCCTGCGTCCAGCTCTCAACCCTCAAGCTCCTGCGTGCAGTGGGTGCCTTTGTGGGGAACGGAAGCGGCAGCGGTGACCATGGTGCGGGCCATCGACAAGCTGCTTCCGTCGCGCGACCTGCGGCGTGAGCGCGGCTGGGCGGACGACGAGCTGGTGGTGATGTATTCCGGAAACATGGGCCTGGGTCATCGTTTCGCTGAGATTCTCAAGGTGGCGGAAGGCGAAGCAGACGTTGAAATCCGGAGTGATGAAGCAGACCCTCTTTCAATCCAAAATCCAAAATCCAAAATCCAAAATCTCCCAAAAACCCGCTTTGTCTTTTACGGCGGCGGCAAGCGGCGGGAGGAAATCCGGGATTTCATTCGTAAGCACCCCGGGGGGCCTGTGGAGCTGCACGATTACGTGGCCGCTGAAATGTTAGACGCTCACTTGCGGAGTGCGGACGTGCATCTGGTGTCGCTGGATGCGGCGTGGACCGGGACGATGGTGCCAAGCAAGTTGCAGGGCGTTTTCGCGGCGGAGCGGCCAGTGATTTTCATCGGCAGCGCCGGTTCCAGCATTGGCCGCTGGGTGAGTGAAAGCGGTGGCGGCTGGGTCGTGGAGTCCGCTGACGTCGCTGCATTGACCGCGGCAATTGAAGAAGCCGGGAACCCGCAGGAGCGGGCGCGTCGCGGGCGCGCGGCAAAGCTTTTCGCGGATCTGAATTTTGATCGAAAAACCAACGTGGCGCGCGTGGCGGAAGTTCTGGTTGGCAGCGCCAAGGCGTGACGGGCTCCCCTGCCCCTCCGCCACGACCCGTTGCCACACACGCGATCGCGCTTCACTTGGCAATTTCATCTCTGCGTCACTGACGGTTTCATAAACCTTCATGTGGCGGCCCGTGCATCCCTAAAAAAACCCCATGATATGTTGATTGAAATCTTACTGACCATATTGGTCTCACTGGCGCTCTCGCTCGGTCTAAACCGGGTGATGCTTGTAGTGGCGCCTCGACTCGGATTGATGGATGAGCCCGGCGCGCGGCGGATCCACACCCAGTCGATTCCGCGTGCCGGCGGGATCGCCATCTGGCTGAGCTTCCTACTGGTGACCGGCTGCGGTCTGGCCACTGGACTGATCCAAAGCCAAGGGCATTTTTCATGGCCGTGGCTGGGAGCGTTCGCGGCGAGTTCCGCGGTCTTGATGATCGCCGGGTTTTTCGACGACCGTGCGGGCTTGTCGCCTTGGGTGAAACTGGGAGCCCACGTGCTGGCACCCACGGTGTTTTTCCTGCTGTTTCCGATCCAGACCGGACTTTTCCCGGTGGATTGGCCGATTGCCTGCGACTACGCGTTTTTTGTCATCTGGGCAGTGGTCCTGATCAATGCCTTCAATCTCATTGATGGACTGGATGGGCTTTGTGGCGGATTGGCGGCGGTTTCCGCGTTTGCCATGGCTGGAATGGCCCTGACGCATAATCGGCTGGATTCCGCGTTGCTGCTGTTTGCCATGGGCGGGGCGATTCTCGGATTTCTAAAATACAACATCAACCCGGCACGGATTTTTCTAGGCGATGCCGGATCGATGCTGATGGGGTTTTTCCTGGCCACAGCCGCCACGGATGCGGTGGGGCGCAAGGCGATGGTCGGGGTGTTCCTGCTGCCGATCGCGGTGGCCGGAGTGCCCTTGCTCGATGTCCTGCTGGCGATCTGGCGGCGGGGCATGCGGCGCCTCCTCAAGCAACTGCGAGGAGAGAAAATCGAGGGCGGAATCTTCGAAGCGGACAGCGATCATTTACACCACCGCTTGCTGGCTTCCGGTGGATCCCAGCGAAAGGCCGCCGTCGCCCTGCAAGGACTGGCCATCCTGCTGGCGGTGCTGGCGTTCATGCCGTTGGTGTTCGGCAATCAGCTCTTGGCTTTGTCGCTGGTGGGTTTCCTGATCGTTGCGCTGGTGGGGATTAGAAGCCTGGCGCGGGTGGAAATCGAGCACACGGGGAGAGTGATCCACATGGCGATCAAACTACCGGGGCACCGTCGGCGGGTGGCGGCGGTGTTGTTCGTCTATGACCTGCTGGTGCTGGCGGGTGCGGGGGTTGCCGCAGTGATCATCGAGACCAACCATTTCATCCTGCTGAAAGACGCCTATGCCATGGCCCAGTACGGGATGGTGTTTCTGACCTTGGGCAGCCTTGCGCTGTGGGCGGTGCGGGTCCACCGGCGGCTGTGGGTGCGGGCGACGATGCGGGACATCGTCTCGCTGCAGATCGCCCTGCTGGCAGCGGCGATGGCAACCTTCACCATTTTCAGCCTGGTATATGCCTCGCTTGAATGGAGCGCCTTGAGACTGACGCTGATCAGTTATGTTTTCGCCAGCGGCGGAGTCTGCATGCCGCGGGTGGCGCTGGATCTGCTGCGGGAATTGGGATTGGATGCCCGGCACCAGCGAGCGAAGCATCTGACCGAGGATCAAACCCAAGCTGTGGTCATTTTCGGCGCCGGGAGTTCGGGCACGCTGCTGTTGGATCACTTGAAATCCAGCGCCCATGATGTCTATCCGGACCTGCGGATCCTCGGGTTTCTCGATGACATGAAAGTGCTGCACGGGCGGCGCATCCGTTCCTTCCAGATTCTCGGCGACCTCTCCGCGGTGCCGAAGCTGGTGAAGGATGAGAGCCTGAAGGGGATCGTTCTCGCCATCAGGTATCCCAGCAAAGAGGCGTTAGTCGAACTCGACCGGCTCGCCGACCGATACAACCTCAAGGTGTATCGGTGGAAAGCCGAGCTGGTGGAGAGATGAAAATTTCGGAGACCGCAGACGAATGATGAAACCGGATGTTACCAGCTCCTGGCTTCCACTGGCGGGAGCGGTGGCCTTGTGGATGCCTGCCATGGTCGCGGCATCGCACGTGTGGAACCACGGCGAATACTACGATTACGGCTGGTTCGTGCCGCCGGCGGCCATCTGGCTGATGATCCTGAGGTGGAAGAGTCTCGACGGGGCCGTGCGTTTCCCGTCGCGACGGGTGATGCTCGGGCTGGCGGCCTTATTGCTGCCGTGGTTCCTGCTCTTACGGGTGCTGGGGGACACCGATCCCTCCTGGCGGCTGCCGATGCTGCTATCAGGCATGACGGCAGTGGTGGCGGGGCATTGGCTGCTCGCAGCGACTCGCGGCTGGCAGGCATCGCGCAGCTTTGTCTGGATCACCCTGTTTTGGATTTCGGCCCTGCCGTGGCCGAGTGCGGTGGAGACAGGAATCGTCCATCACCTGACCCGCTGGGTGGTGGCCACGGTGGCGGAAACGTTTCAAATCCTCGGCAAACCGGTCGAGGTATTAGGCGATCGGCTGAGCCTTCATGGCGTGACAGTCGAAGTGACCGACGGCTGCAGCGGCGTGCGCTCGTTCCAGAGTTTCGTGATGGCAACTTGGTTTTTCGCGGAACTCCAGCGCCTGCGGATCAGCGGGGCGCTGAGCTTGCTGGCCATGGCCTGCGGCGTGGCCTTTCTGGTCAACGCGGCGCGCACCTATGCGCTGGCGTGGATCCGCTTCAGCCAAGGCGACGCCGCGTTTCACCGCGCGCACGACTGGCTCGGGCTACTGGCATTCGCGGCCAGCGCGACTGCGTTTTATTATCTATCAGGCCTCTTGTCCGGTCCATCCCGCCGCACGCTTGTCAGGACCCTGCAGGGTCGGCAGGCAGGCACTCGCCCATCCCACCGATGATCCGCCCTTCGATCAATGCCTTGTGGGACCGCTGGGCGAATTTTCATCCATTCGTCCGGTTCCTGATGTTCGTGGCAGCGGTGGCGCTGGTCGGGCTGCTGGCGGTGAAGCCCGGTTACCGGGCGTTCAAGGCATGGCGGCTGGAGCGGAATCTGGTGGCGGCGATGGTGGCCGTGGAGAATGTTCGCATGGACGAGGCGCGGGACCTCTCGCTGTCGGTGCTCAACGCCGGCGATCCGCGCATCGAGGCCTATCGGATTCTTGAGAAATCGACCGCATCCTTGCGCGATCCGCGCCATGAAAGCATTGCCCGGGCCTTGATGTTTCATCCGGAAGGATCGGACGAAGACCGCTTGAACGGGTTCCGCGGGATCGCTCCGGAATCCCCCATGGGATTGGTTGGACAAATCTGGACGCAGTTGTCGCCGGAAAATCGGCAGGACCCCGCTTTTGCGACGGTGTTTGCCAAACGCCTGATCGCGGGAAATCATCTCGGTGAGGCGGTATCCGTGCTATTGGCGGTGCCGCAGGCCGCGCGGACGGTGGAGGTGGAGCGGCAATTGGTCCGAATCCTCATCGACAGCGGGAAAGCCGATGGATGCAATGAGGCCCAGCGGCTGATCGCCGCTAGATTTCCCTCCGGCGAGGCCCAGGCATCCGGATGGCTGGATCTGCTGGAGAAAATCCCGCCGCTTGCCCTGCAGGCCAAAACCTTGGAACCCATTCGGACTTGGCTCAAAGAGACAGCGGGCACCCATCCCGCCCGCAAGGCGCTCTTGCTCGCGCGTCTCGACTACGCAGCCGATTTCCCCCGGCGCGCGGCGATCTTTGAGGAGTCCATCGGCCGCTGGAAAGAATCCGACCCTCAGGCGCTGGCAGGCTTCCTCGTCGATCTTGGTCTCTACGCGCGCTTACTGGAGATCTATCCACCGGACCGCCTGGCCGGGCATCCCGGGTTGTTTCGTCTTGTCTTGAAAGCCCTCGAGTGGACCGGCGCCTGGGAACAGGTCCCGCCCCTGCTCGATGCGCATGCTCAGGACTTGCCTAAACACGAGCGGCTGGCCCACCGCGCAATGGCTGCGGCGCGGACAGGCGACTCGGCGGGAAAGGTCCGGGAATGGGATGCCGCCATCAACGAGGCCCGATCCAGCCGCCAGGGCGACGCCTTTCTCACGCTGCACCGGATCGCCGGGGCTGCGGGGATGCAGAGCGAGGCTGAACAGGCGATGGTGGAAGCAATCCGCCGCGGGCGTGGCCCGCTGCCTCTCTACTCCAAGCTGAAACCCTTGCTCAACTCTCTGGCAGCACAAGGGAATGAAGTCACCTTGCTGGAGATCTGCGCGATCTATCTGCCCTTCGAACCAGGAAATCCGGTCCTACTCACCCAGTATTCCTACCTCGCCTGCCTGAGCGACCGGGTCGAACCCTCGACGATCCTCCAGTCGATGGAGCTGCTGGGAAAGGCCCTGCCCAATGAATTGCCCATACAAATGGTGCTCGCTACCGCCTATCTGTGCGTAGGCCAGCCGGCAAAGGCGGCGGACACCCTGGACCGCTTAAAATTTGATCCCAACCGGCTTTCCCCGTCCTATCGAGCTGTTTTCCTGACCACCCAGGTGCTCATGCGGCGGATCACCGCATCTGATCCGAAGATCACCGGTTTTCCATGGAGCTCACTGATGCCCTCCGAACGCAGGAAATTCAGCGGGTTGATCCGCTCGGCCGCCCCGTGATCCACGCGGGCGAATCTCAAGCATCAAAAAAGGCGGACCATCGCGGTCCGCCTTTTTTCGTTTGTACCCCCTACCCATCCGCCGCCAATCGTGCATCCTCGCCTGGATGTCTGAATCTCACTCCGCCCCGTCGGCCCGTCCCCATCGTCGGGGTTGACTTCCACGGACACTCCGCTTGAGCCCCTGGGACCAAGGACTTTGCCCCTGGGGCAGATGACTTTGTCCCTAGGACGGTGGACTTGGTCCTTAGCTTAACTCCTCGAAAATTTTCACGCACACCGGCGGCGACGCAGCAGGCCGGCACCGATCAAGAGACCGGCCAGCGCGCTGGTGGGCTCGGGGATGGCGTTCCATGCCAGGGTGCTACCGCTCGCGGTGAAGTAACCTTCGGCTGTCGGATTGCTTACCGAATAGGTGTTGTTGGCGAAATCGTAGTTGTAAACGTTGACGAAGGTGTTCGCGGCCCAACCGCCAGTAGTCGTGCCGGTGACACTGAAGATATTATTCCACATCTGGTTGCTGTTCCAGAAAGTGGTGGCGAAATTCACACTGCTTCCCATGATCACGCGGAAGACGGCGTCGGAGGCGATGTTGAGATTGCCGCCGACCACCACCCGATCATAGTCCGTGCCGGCAGTGCCTGTGCCACCGGAGCGATTGGCATTCAGGTCCCAGGCGAAGATCGAACTGGAGGCGTAGGTGAGATTGGTGGAGAACGTCTCTGTGCCAACGGCAGAGGAGGAAGTTGCGCTGTGAGCGCCGGCGTTGAGGATACCGCCGGACTGGACGGTGGTCGCTCCTCCCACGGTGCCGGTGCCCTTGAGGGTGGCTCCGGAGGCGACCGTGACGTTGCCGGTGGCTGCGGATTGGATTCCGTTGATGGCGAGGATGCCGGCATTGACGGTGGTGCTACCGGTGTAGGTGTTAGCGGCATTCAGGGTCGTTGTGCCGGAGCCAGCCTGGGTGAAGCCACCCGCGCCCGTGATGGCCGCGCTGCTGAAGTCGGTGCCTTGGGTGGCGGCGTTCGATCGATTCACCGCAAAGGTCGCCCCCGTGCCCACGCTGATCGCGCTGCTGGCACTCAGCGTGCCGGTGGTGCTGCCACTGCCCAGCTGCAGCGTGCCTGCACTGACTGTCGTCGCGCCGGTGTAGCTGTTGGCGCCGGAGAGGGTGACGGTGCCCGCAGTGGACTTGGTCAAGGCGATGCTTGCGCCGCCGAGGATGGCGGAAACGCTGCCGGATTCCACCGCGTAGCTGGCTCCTGTCAGGGTGCCGCCCGTGCCGGTGATGGATCCACCGTTTTTCAAACTCACCGCGCCGACCGTGTCGCTGTTACCGGCGATGGAAAGCACTGCCGTGGCACCATCCACCGTGACTGCCGAACTGCTGGAAAGCGTGTTGGTCGCATGACCAAGGGCAAGCGTGCCTGCACTGACCGTCGTCGCGCCGGTGTAGCTGTTGGTGGCATTCAGGGTCGTTGTGCCGGAGCCCGCCTGGGTGAAGCCACCCGCGCCCGTG
>JBAXLW010000060.1:0-14512 GCA_037134575.1 Verrucomicrobiota bacterium
AAGCGTGAACTCCCGCAAAATCCACACGCTGAAGCGTGAACTCCTCAATCGTCCCACCCCCGGCCGAAATCCAGCAACGGATATTCCCGCCAGCGCCGCTCGGCCTCGGTGCGGCCGATAGCTCGGAGATAGTCAGCGGCGCTGGACCATTTCCATTGGTCCCACTTTTTGACCAGGCCGTGCTTTACCGGGTTATGATGGACGTAGTGAATCGCCCTCACGTGATGGGCATCGCCGGTGATGGCGCGCTCCAACAGGTTGAACCAAACCTTGCGCC
Organism: Verrucomicrobiota bacterium; assembly: GCA_037134575.1. Taxonomy (GTDB): domain Bacteria; phylum Verrucomicrobiota; class Verrucomicrobiia; order Verrucomicrobiales; family Akkermansiaceae; genus Luteolibacter. Next base: position 278 of record JBAXLW010000060.1, read on the forward strand.
CGCGCGCGCGGTCTTCCCGATTCCACTGGAAGGAACTCCGGCCGTGAAGCTGCCCCAGCTCGTGAAGCAGTGCAGGAAACGCGTCGGTCAGAACGACCGCATGATAGTGATTGTGCAGAATCGCCCATGCATCAATGCGGGATGTGTGGGCTTGCAAAGCGGCGAGTAGGTCGGCGGCAAAGCCGTCCATGCGCTCTTCGGAAGTCCCGATCCACGCCTTGTGCTCGTAACAAGTCGCGGTGATTAGATAAAGCCCCCTGGCCTGCGACGTGTGGGGCGGACTGTGCCACGGGCGACACTGGAGTTTGCGCTGAGCGAGGGTGTGGCGGCGTTGCTCTTCGGTGAGTTTTCGCCAGTAATACATTGCATCATTCTAGCACCTTGCCGGGGGGGGGACAAGCTGAAGCTTGGACTCCTGCGCTTTTACGGAGTTCACGCTTCAGCGTGTGGGGGACAAGCTAAAGCTTGAACTCCATGGCGCAGGACGTGATCTCACATTTTGAAATCTTCGCCTAAGTAGTGCTTGCGGGCGATCGGGTCATTGACGAGCTCGTGGGAGGCTCCCTCCAAAATCACCCGCCCATCATGGATGAGGAAGGCGCGATCGGTGATGCTGAGGGTTTCGCGAACCGAATGGTCGGTGATTAGAATGGCCAATCCGTCGCGATCCCTCAGTTCGCGGACAATCCGTTGGATATCTTCGACGGCGATGGGGTCGATGCCGGCAAAGGGTTCGTCAAGCATCAGCAGGGTCGGGTCCGAGCAAAGGGAACGGGCGATCGCGAGGCGGCGCTTTTCCCCGCCGGAAAGCGTGATGGCCAACGACTTTTCCAGTCTGGTGATATTGAAGCGCGCCAGCAGATCGTGTGCACGGTCGAGGCGATCGGCGCGGCTGAGGTTGGGTCGCGTCTCGAGAATCGCCAGCAAGTTATCGATCACCGAAAGCTTGCGAAAAATCGATTCTTCCTGCGGCAGATAGCCGAGCCCGAGGCGGGCGCGGCGGTGCATGGGCATGTGCGATAAATCGTGGCCGTTGAAGTGCACCGTCCCCGCGTCGGCGGGAACGAGTCCGGCGATCATGTAGAACGAGGTGGTTTTGCCTGCGCCATTCGGGCCGAGCAGGCCGACGATTTCCCGGGGCTGGACGGTGATGGAGACGCCATCCACCACGGGACGGGAGCCGTAGGACTTGCGAAGCCCATTGGCAAAGAGAACGGCAGTTTCGGGATTGGAACAGGTCGAGCCAGGATTATGCATCGGAAAAAAAGGTTGAGGATGACTTGCGAGTTGAGCCTACCGTTTTTGGTCGAGGTTTCCGCCCATGTCCCAGTTACCCTCGGTGACGAAGCTGCCGGTTTTCGGGAATATCCGGAGGACGAGGTTCGGCTCTTTGGCCCGCATGTAGGTCTTGCCTTGCGTGATCCACGGGTACCCACCGCTGAGAATGATTTGCTCGGTTTTGACGTTGTAGGTGAAGAGGGCGCCGCTCGCCTTGATCGGCTCCTTGCCCGGTTGGGCGGCTTTTTGATCGATGAGGATCGCGCCGGTGGCCACGATGCGCTCAACCGAGCCATAGCGTTTTTTGTTAGCTGGGGAGTCGCTCTTCGGTTTCGAATCTTCTTTTGCCGCGGTTTTTTGACCGAGGAAGATCTTCAGTTCATTCGCGCCGGATAGCTCGAAGCGAGGATCTTTGACCGTTACGTTTTTGAGATAAACGAGCACGCCTTCATCGGCATCAAAATACATGCCACCCTCGCAATGGACCACCGTGTCCGCCGGGCCCGGTTGGATTTCGAGAGGCTTGCTGGGCGCAGGGATGGCATCTGCCGCGACCGCGGGGAGGCCCGATTGGTTGAGGAATTTGGCGGCGGCGTCGCTTGCCTTGGCCGAGTCGGCACGATCTTTGTCCAAGCTGGCATTGGCAGCGGTGCTCGCGGCCTTGACCGCTGGAGCTTTGGTCGCGGCATCCGCTTGGATCGCCGCCATTTCTGCGGGAGAAAGCGTGGGTGGCGCGGCAGCGCCCAAGGGTTGCGTGAGAAGCGACAGGCCCAGAATAGCCGTGGCGCGGAGTGTGGATTGGGGCCGGAGCATGGTCGTCTCGGTAGGTGCTAGAATTGTGGTGGTGGCGGGACCGGGCATGAAGCCTTCGCCTTGATCGAAGGCGTAGTAAAGGCCGTTGGCGTGGGTCCTCATCCGATCGGTTTGGATTTCGGTGGGGTCATTCGTGACCAATAGGCCTTTGCCTTGATAAAAATCCGCACGTGTCAAATCAATGCGGCCGCGCGGACTGAGGTCTGGATTGAGCATCTCGACCGATACGGTTTCTCCAGCGATCTGCTCGGGATTGACGAGCGTCATCACCTTGGCCTTCAGCACGCCGATGAGTCGGCGGTTTTCGTCGTAGCGGGGGAGAATCACGTCGTTGAGCTGACTGCCATTTGGAAGCAACGAGGTGGCCGCGACTACCTTCTTGGGTAATGAAACAACCGATGCTTCTTGAGCCGGCACGGTGGTGGGCGCGAAGGCAACTAAAATTGGAAGGAGGCGGCGCAAGGCAAATGGGATCGATAGTCGATGAAAGCGTTTTGCGACCGGGTGAGGGTCATTCTCAATGCGAAGCGTGATGGACCGCGATCAGCTTGACCAGCAGGTCCTCGATGAATTCGAGAGGAATTTGATTCGGGCCATCGGACACGGCGTTGGCGGGGTCGGAATGGACTTCCATGAACAGGCCGTCGATGCCGGTGGCCACCGCCGCGCGAGCAAGGACGGGTGCGAGCTCGCCGTCACCACCGGTGGCGCCACCCAGACCTCCCGGCCGCTGGACCGAGTGCGTGGCATCGAAAATAATGGGCAGCCCCTCCTTGCGCATCCAGTAGAGCGAACGCATGTCGACGACGAGATTGTTGTAGCCGAAGGTGGTGCCGCGCTCCGTGATGAGGAACCGTTCGCAGCCGAACGCCCGCATTTTACCGGCGATGTTGATGGTGTCGAGCGGCGCGAGAAACTGGCCTTTCTTGACGTTCACAGCGCGGCCGGTTTTCGAGGCGGCTTCGAGCAAGTCCGTCTGGCGGCAGAGAAACGCGGGGATCTGAAGCAAGTCGATGTATTCTGCGGCAATGGCGGCTTGTTCCGCGGTGTGGATGTCGGTGGTGACGGGAACGCCGAGCGCCTTGCCGATTTCGCCGAGGATCCGGCAACCTTCTTTGACCCCAGGCCCACGGAAGGCCCCCACCGAGGTGCGGTTCGCTTTGTCGAAGGAGGCTTTGAAAATGAAATGAATCCCGGTGCGATCCGCGATTTCCTTGAGCGAGTGGGCCATTTCCCAAGCAAACGCCTCACTTTCAAGAGCGCAGGGGCCCAAGATGAAAAACGGAGCGGGGCCGCCGACGGGGACATTGCCGATGTGAAAGGGATCGAAGTTCATGGTGATAGGATGAAATCAGCGGTTGGTGGAATCCAAGGCGGCTCGGAAAAGCGGGCGAAGATTATCGAGTGCGGTGGCCAGCAGCTTCTCTTCGGAGTCTGTCAGGTTTCCGCGGGTTTTGGAAGCGAGCATTTCGAGCGAATCGATCACGGATTTCGCCGCGCGGAGGTTGATTTGCTTCTCGCCACTGTGGGGATTGGGGATTTGACCGAGGAAGAGCCCGGCATTTTGAGCTTGGAGAATGATGAATTCATTGAACCGTGGATCGGCTTCAGACGCTGCGAGCATGGGTTGAGACTCCGGCCTCTCGAGACAATATACAAGCGTGAAGACCACTATGCGACTGCCAGCGCATGGATTCCATTCCTTTGCAGTTGGGCTACCGTAAACTCCTTGCATTCACCAAGCGGTTGGGGTATGGATGATGTCCGAATTTTTCACGCACCCGCACACAGGGTGTCCCAACCCGAGCCCTTGTCGAGATGAGCCTTGCCCCCCCACAAATGCGGCACTTCGCCAAACAACTCGTCGCCTACGAAGCCGACTTCAATCCTCATTCCGCGGATGAAGGCCCAATCGCTTTCTCGGTGATCGATAAACTCAGTCCCCATTTTATCACCCTGATGGGAAGTTACGGGTTTCAGGTGATGCTTGAGCGAGCACTTGCGCAAGCTGGGGAAGAAGTGACGTGGTTGAGAAAGATCAGTGTGAACCATGAAGGGCAATTTGACCAGTTGTGCGAGCTGAAAGAACCCATGGCGGCGGAGATTATTTTTGAGGGTAAGGTCGTGTTTATTGCATACGTGCTTGAACAACTCATCACCTTCCTCGGCGAGTCTTTCACGCTGCGGATGCTGCGAGATGTCTGGCCCAAAGTGTCGAGCAAGGATTTGAACATGAACGAAGGAGTGAAAAAATGAAAACGAACCCTGATACAGCTCAACCCGAAAAGGTGACAACCTCGGAAGAATTACCTGTAAAAGCCATGATTCGCAAGCTGCCCACGGGCGTGCGCGGCCTGGACGAAATTTTAGGGGGCGGCATCCCGGAATATTCGTTCAACCTCATCGCGGGGACGCCCGGCTGTGGCAAAACCACGATGGCGCATCAGATCGCTTTTACCATTGGGACTGAGCAAAATCCCTCACTCTATTTCACCGTGGTCGGCGAATCAGCCCTGAAAATGATACGCTACCAGCAGCAATATTCGTTTTACGATGTCTCAGCAGTGGGCAAAAGCGTGCATTTTTTCAACCTGTCCGACGTGCTGCTGAATCAGGATTTGAGCGCAGTGTTTGACGCCATTGTCAACCAGGTGAAGGCCCTCAACCCATCCATCGTGGTTGTGGATTCGTTCCGCTCGATGGTGCGCACCCAAGCAGGCAGCCACAGCGAGCTTGAAATGCAGTCTTTCATCCAACGGCTTGGCCAGTTTCTCACCAACTGGGAAGCCACGACTTTTCTGGTCGGCGAATACGACCCCACGGAGATCCATAATAATCCGCTCTTCACCATCGCCGACGGCCTCTTCTGGCTGTCGCAAGAAGTGGAACGGAATTCCGTGGTGAGGAAACTGCAAATCATCAAATTGCGCGGCCAGAATTCGGTGCCGGGCCTGCACACCATCCGCGTCAGCGAGCACGGCTTGCAGGCGTTTTCCCGCACCTTAGGATTACTTAGCGGGAAGGGGGATTCGGTATTAGGCGGCCAAGAGCGGCGCCAGCTTTCCCTGGGCATTCCCGAGCTGGACGAAATGCTCCGCGGCGGCATTTTTGAGGGCGACAGTTTGCTGGTGGCTGGGCCATCCGGTACGGGCAAATCCGCCTTGGCGACTCAGTTCATTGCTGAAGGTTTGCGCCAAGGCGAATCGGGAGTCATGGCGATCTTCGAAGAACGTCCGCTGGGCTATTCGGACCGCGCCAAAAACTTCGGATTGAATTTGGACGCTTCCCAGCAGGCAGGAAAACTCAAAATTCTCTACCTTCGCCCTCTCGATCTTTCGGTGGACGAAGCCCTGCAGGAGATTCTTGACGTCATCAACGAAATGGGTGCCAAGCGCTTAGTGATCGACTCATTGGTTGGTTTCGAGATGGCGCTAGCACCGAGCTTTCGCACTGACTTCCGCGAATCCCTCTATCGCATGATCGGGGGCTTAACGAGGGCTGGGGTCACCATTCTCAGCACCGTTGAGGTCGAGGACACCTTTACCGCAATGCCGTTCAGCCACTACGCGATCTCGTTCCTGACTGACGACATCATCCGGATGCGATACGCCGAGATCGATGGCCAGCTCCGCAAAGTCCTAGTCGTGATCAAAATGCGGGGTGGTAATCACAGCAAAGACATCCGCGAGTACGTCATCACAGACAAAGGGGTGGTCATCATCGGCCCTCGCCAGACGGACTATTCCGCGTTGACGAGCGGGCTGCCAGTGAGAGGCAGCCAGCGGCTGGAGGTGGCGCCGGAACCCAAATCAATCAAAGACAATTCCCCCGCATGAAGAGAGGCCAGATCTGGTCGCACCACCTATGTTCACCGATGGTCGCTACCGGCAAATCGAATGCTTAGCATCCTTCTGAAGTTTGGGTGATCGCTTGTCCTATCCTCTGCTGCCCCCAGAGCCGTCCTTGCCGCCATGCTTGTCGCAAGCGACGCGTGGCGGATACCACCCGCGGCACGGTCGCTTCGCATTCAAAACGCCACGAGGGGCTGCGCAGGGTCGTCCAGGTCATACGCTCATCCAGAGTCGCTAGATCCCTCTTGTAGCGCATGTCGCCAGCCATGAAGTCGTAGACATCGTAGCCCTGTGCCGCATTATACTCCACCGCCAGTGCGTGGGCGACCAGTCCAGGCCGGGCGTGCTTCTCGATCAATCCATAGTCGAAGCCGGACTGATAGCAATAGACCCGCCCGCCGCGCACAAAAGCATAGAGGTAACCCAGATCATTCTCCCCCGCCCGGATTCGTAGCAACTGGACACCACCATCCACCAAGTGGCGGGCAATCAACGTCTGGTGAAAGCGCGTGAAAAACGCGTTACTAAAACAACCGGGAAGACCGCGCCCCACCCAGCGTGCCTGGTGCAAGTCCGCCAAGCGCTCGAGCCATGCCAGCGCCTGCCCGACCGACGCAGCCGCCTCCAACACCAGCTCGCCGCAGCGGCCATACTCCTTGATGCTACGGCGAATCTGCGTGCGCATGCTGGGACGAATCAATTGTAAAAAATCGCCGTCCGCCTCGCGCACCGCCCTGAGATCCACCGCATACGAGCGATCTGCTGCATCCACGCGTTTCATCCTGCCGCGATTGCTACCTAGCGCATCTGGCGGCCAGCCTTTGCCAACTAAACCGGGCAGAATCACCTCCGATGCACCGTCCAGATGGCCCAGCCAATAGTCCAGCATGGCGCTGCGCACCTCCGCCTCATGGTCACGATCGAGCAGAAAGTCGTTATGCTCGATGCATAAAATATCCAACTCGGGCCGCCCGGTGTCGTGCAGGTGGGCTGTCTGACAGATCGTGAATCCGAACTTCTTGCGCGGTGGCCCGCAAACGACCACCGCCATGCCGACCACCCGGGCGTCGTGCCGCGCCTCCAATAAGCGAGGACGGATGTCTGGCGGCAACAGTTCCAGCCAGACACCGATCCATGCCCAAGACGTGTAAAAACTCGGCTGTGCACGAAGTTCCAAATCGCGCCACCGACTCTCCAAGTCCGCCAGAGTCGGCAATTCTTCAAAGGAAAGGGCCAGCGAAAGTTTGTCAGCATTTGGATAGGGGGACACAATCGATCACTCTACCCGACAGTGACCCAATCCGGCAATCTCAAACCACAGCGCTTGAAAAAGGGTGTCACCCCCTTTGAAAACCGATAGCGGCCAACGAACCGCTGTCCGAATTGTGACTTGCCATCCAGCCCATGCCGCGTATAGGTTGACTCACCATGAGTTCGAAACTTCTTATCGCATTGCCCGTTGCTATTCTGCTGAGCTCCTGCGCACAGGACAGCCTGACCGGTGACACCTACTCCCGCGGCGAAGCTGGCCGTGCCCAGTCGGTACAAACCGGCCGCATCACCTCGATCCGCCCCGTAAAAATCGAGGGCGGCAATCAAGGCGGGGCCCTCGCCGGCGCCCTTGCCGGTGGATTCCTCGGCAGCAACATCGGCGGCGGCCGCGCGGCCAACACTGCAGGTGCAGTGGGGGGTGCCCTCGTCGGCAGCGCGATCGGCTCGCATGCCCAGCAGGCAGCTTCTTCACGCAACGGCATTGAGATTTCCGTCCGCCTCGACGGCGGTGGCTCGCTCGCCATCGTCCAAGAAGTCAACCCGCGCGAACCATTCTACATCGGCGACCGCGTGCGCGTCCTCGGCTCCGGCGACCGCACACGCGTTTCGCATTGATCTCGCGAGGTGCGTCAAAAACCCCCACCTCGACGGTGGGGGTTTTTGCTTTTAGCGTGAAAGCCGCTGGGGATAGATGGCAGAAGGAGTAAGGACTCCCGTGGCTGGTGCGATTTTCTTCGTGTTCATGAGTGTTGGTGAGTCATAGGGATTTGTCGGTGTTGCGCGGTGACACCGCTCTTTTTATGAAATCCTCATGCAATTTTGGGAAATTGGTATCGAATCCTTTTACCGCGACCCCGGCTTCGTCCCCAAAAGTGAACCGCGCCGCGGCAGACCACGAAAACCTAAGCCGAGCCTCTGACAACACTAACTGTGGTGTAGCAAGTACCTGTTCAGTTCCCGATCAGGTCATCGGGTTAGGCGCTTATGAGGCAAGCGAGGTTCCCTCGCGCTGAATTTTGGCACCGACCGACCTTACCACGTCAGTCCAGAGTCCTTCTACCTTTGAAGGCAAAGCTCCCCGAAAGATCATCGAAAAGATCGACGTTTTCCTCTTAGATAAACCCACACATCTGAAAATAATTTATTGATTTACAGTTAATAATAGCTTTTAAAGATCGTCAAAAAGATCATCGATTATGCCGAAATCCATCTCCATTAGCCGACGCGCCACCTCCATGGAACCCCTGCTGCCTGCCGCCAGGCGGTGTGAGCTCGCGGAGCTGAGTGTGGAGATTTTCCGGAAATCGGGCGAATTGACAGCCACCCTGCCATCCCGATCCGTTCGCAGCGGAGTGGCGGTGCTGGTGAGGGAGATGAATAGCTATTATTCAAATCTCATCGAGGGCCACAAGACTCTCCCAAGGGACATTGAGCGGGCTTTGCGGGACGATTTGTCGGATCGAGAGGATGATCGCCGCAACCAACTCCTCAGCGTGGCCCATATTCGAGCGGAAGCAGCGATGCGCCGCCGGCTGGAGGAACAACCTGAGGCCGAAGTCTTCCAGCCGGATTTCATCCAGTGGCTCCACCGGGAATTCTATCAGGCTCTGCCGCCAGATGAGTGGTTTACAACTTCGCTATCTGGCAAACGTCACTCACTTGAGCCGGGGAAATTCCGTGACTACAACGTCGATGTCGGACGCCACACGCCACCGGATCATGAGGCGCTCGGCGATTTCATGGTTCGCTTTGGCAACTTTTACCAAGCCCCCCTGATTTCAGCCACAGACCGGCTGATTGTGCTGGCAGCGGCGCATCACCGCTTTGCCTGGATTCATCCATTCGGCGATGGCAACGGTCGGGTGGCGCGCTTGCAGTCCCAAGCCGCGATGATCCGAGCAGGCTTGGATCCGGAAGGACTTTGGACACTATCCCGCGGGCTAGCGCGCTCTAAGCCTCTTTACTTTCAGCATTTGCGAGCGGCCGATCAGGGACGAACCAACGATCTCGATGGCCGGGGTAATCTCAGTGACGCAGCTCTCGCGAACTTCTGCTGTTTTTTCCTGGAACGCATCCTCGATCAAATCGATTTCATGACCGGTCTGATCTCCCCCTTCAAGTTATTGGATCGGATCGAAAGTTATCTCCGCTTCACCCGTGTCGACCTCGATAGTAAAGTGCGAGGCCACCTCTCCCGCCTCCTCAAAGCGCTCTGCCTCGAAGGCGAGCTGAACCGCGGAGCCGTTCCCGGGATCATTGGACTCAAGGGCACCGCCTCGCGCGGGGTGATTCGCTGTGCACTCGATGAAGGCCTCGTGGCATCATCCAGCGAAAAAGGGCCGCTGCGGATCGCCTTCCCAAGCAAGGTGGTGGATTCGTATTTCCCCCAATTGTTTGCGGACCTGCCTGTGGATGAGATATAGGGAATAGCCCCGCGCTCGCATCACTCGCCAAGCAGCGATTGATCATCACCCTGATTTTGAGGGGGCGGTAAAAGGAACATCGCAAACCAAGCGGAATCTTAATCAAAAATGGCGGACAGGGAGGGATTCGAACCCTCGGTGACATTGCTGCCACACACGCTTTCCAAGCGTGCTCATTCGACCACTCTGACACCTGCCCTTGGAAGCGGGAAGCTAGGAACTGGATCGCGGCTTGGCAATCCCTTTTTGCGATCTTTGAAAATTGGTGGCGCAGATCACTCGCTGGCGACACGGGCGAGGATCCACAGCAGGTCGGAAAGGCGGTTGAAAAAGAGCCGCACGACTTCGGGCACCAGTTCGCCGGATTCGTGGAGGGCGAGCACACTGCGCTCGGCTCGGCGAGCGACGGCCCTCGCATAATCAAGGCCTGCGCGAGCGAGCGAACCTTCGGCGCCAGGGCGGGCCCAACCGGTGAAGCGGATGCCTTGGGCTTCGTAGCGGTGCGCCTCGGCGACGACCCAGTCGAGATCGGCCGGGGTAAGGGCGGCGTATTTTTTTTCGAGATAGCGGGCTTCGTCTTCGGGCAGGTAGGCAAGCTGGCCCATGAGGCCGACGAGGCGGGACTGGAGTTCATCAATCAGCGTGATCCACTCGTCATTGCTGGCGGCGGCGCGGGCGAGGCCGAGCGCGGCATTGAGTTCGTCGACGTTGCCGAGGGCTTCGATGCGGAGAGAAGTTTTGGCGATGCGTTTGCCAAAGAGGAGGTCGGTTTCGCCCGAATCGCCGCGGCCAGTGATGATGCTCATGGCAGAAAAGTTACGCTGCAGAAAAATCAATGTCCATCCGCGTTCATTCGTGGTTTGTAGGGGGCGTCCATGAAACTCGCAAAACTCGGCGACGGCCCGGAAATTTTCCACACGATCCAAGGCGAAGGCGTGAGCGTCGGCGCGCCCGCGGTATTCATCCGCGCGTCGCGCTGCAATCTGCACTGCGTCTGGTGCGACACGGACCACACCTGGAATTTTACTGGCACGCCGTGGCCGCACGCGAAGGACGCGGTGGCGGGATACGCCAAGCACGTAAAGGCGGACGTAACTTGCGAGATCACACCGCGGGAGGCCGCGGCGCGGATCCTGGCCTACGCCTGCGGGCGCACGGTGATCACGGGCGGCGAGCCGCTTTTGCAGGAGACTGAGTTTGTGGAAATGATCGGCCACATCCGGGCGCAGCAGCCGGAGCATCAATTCGAGGTGGAGACGAATGGCACGCGCTTGCCCTCGGCGGCGTTTCACGAGGCGGTGAATCAGTTCAATGTTTCGCCGAAGCTAGCGAACTCGGGCATGGTGGCGGTGCTGCGATTGAAGGCCGACGCGCTGGCGTTTTTCGCGAAATCGCCGAAAGCTTGGTTCAAGTTCGTGGTGGCGGAACCTGCGGATCTGGAGGAGATCCAAATACTCTGCGACACCTACGAGCTGCCGCGCCAACGCGTGCTTCTGATGCCGGAAGGCCGTACCTCGGCCGAGCTGGACCGCCACGCGGCGTGGCTGGCGGAGGTTTGCCGCGACCGAGGCTTCCGCTTTTGCGACCGCCTGCATATCCGCCTGTGGGGCGACAAACGCGGGGTTTGAGATTCTTGGCGAAACTTTGCAACTTTCCACGCGGGGGCGGGTTTCCTCCGACGTAAATCATCATCCCACTATGAATCGCAACGCTCAAGCTTCCGACAACTCTTGGGAAACTGACGCCGTTTGGCAGCTGCTCGATCAAGCGCCGCCAGCGACGGCGGGGCCGCGTTTTGTCGACGACACCGTGCGCGCCATGCGTCTGGCGGTCGATGAAAAGCCATGGTGGAAGCGCCTGTTCTCCCCCGCCCCACTGGCGGGATTGGCCGCTGCAACTGCGGGACTGGCATTTGCGATCGTCTCTCTAACTGGGCCGACGTCGACCGCCACCCAGGAATCGTCCCAGGAGATCGCCATCCAAGAAATCGCGGAAACGGAAACGCTGATCGCCGCGGTGGATCAGTTGGATGATTTCAGCGACACCGAGCTTGCGACCTTGATCGGTTTTTAAAGGGCTTTCCCCCTTAGGCAAATTCCGCCAATTTCGCCGCGTGAAACACGGTTTGATTTTTGATCTCGATGGCACTTTGGTGGATTCCTTACAAGGGCTGGCGACATCGCTGAACTACGCGCTGACCTTGTCGGGCATGCCCACCCACGACCACGTCGCGGTGCGGGGATTCATCGGCAACGGCACGCGGATTTTGATCCAGCGCAGCTCGCCTAAAGGTGCGGGTGAAGCGCTTCTCAACACCGCGGAGCAGGCATTCAAGGCACACTACGACCTCACCTGGCAAGACGGGACCTTGATCTACGCCGGGATCATCGACCTGCTGGAATCGCTGCAGTCCTGCGGACATCCGCTGGCGGTGCTGTCGAACAAACCGCACCCCTTCACGACGGCGATGGTCGGACACTTATTTCCGGGCATCCGTTTCGCCGCCGTCGTGGGCCAACGCGCAGGCATCCCCCACAAACCCGATCCCGCAGGCGCACTCGAAATCGCCAAAGCCTTCAATTTAACCGCGGCGAACTGCACCGTCATCGGTGATTCCACCATGGATCTGGAAACCGCCCGCCATGCAGGGATGCAGGCCATCGCCGTAACTTGGGGCTTTCACGACCGCGAGCGACTCGTCGCCGCAGGGGCCGAACAGATCGCCGATTGTCCGAGTGAGTTGTTAGAACTACTGCGTGTAGCGCCATTGGACTGCGAAACATAACAACCTTCTGGTCGGGCCGGACGGTGAGGCATGCAAAATCGCTGATGACGTGTAGCTGATGTACTAGGCCCAGATGTTTTTTTGACCAGACCGGGCACGGCACCCCGAACTCACGGATTACGCGAAATAAACCCCTTGCTTCACTGAGCCTGCCACTCCTTGTCTCCGCCAATGAGATGGCGATACGACAAGGAGTGTGGCGGTTGGATGAACGATGAAGGCGTCAAATGCTGAACCACACCCATAGGCTCAGTGCGCTGGCGATGGCGAGGCCAAGCCACAGGCGGTAGTCGGCATACCAGGCCACAGGTTCATCTACCTCGGCAAAGGTGGCTCCCTGAATAGTCGTCGAGGCGAGTTGTTCGGGACTGGCCCCCTTTGTGAAAAAGCTCACGGCAATCAGCACAAACACACTGAGTGCACCTGCGACCATTGCGCTGTGGGTGAAGGGTCGGAGGTAAGCGTTGTCCATGTAGGGTAAGAAGCTGGCCGCCCCAGACTGTATCCGGGCGCTGTTCCACATGAATAAGCTGGATATGATGACGGAGGAGGCAACGCAGGAGAGAACGCCAGCGGTCGTGATGCGCTTCCAACAAACGCCTAGAAAGAAAATCGCGGCAAAGGGAATCATCATGTAAGACTGGACCGCCTGCAGGTAATCGAACATCGACTTGGCCTTGCCGATGAGTGGAGCCCATGTCGCGCCCAGAATAAATACGGTCAGCACCGCCCAGCGGCCAACACGAATCTGAGTGGCCGAGTCGGCATCAGGCTTGAACTTCAAAAAGATGTCACGAGTGACAAGTGTCGAGACCGAGTTGTAGGTGGCTGAGATATGCCCCATCAGCGCGGCAGCAATACCCGCAACCGTCAGGCCGAGAAGCCCTTGGGGCATCAATTTACCCAGCATCGTCGGGTAGGCCGCATCACTGATCGCCTTGCCCTGTACATCCAGCGGCATAACGAGTTTCCCCTGATGATAAAGCGCGAGAGCGATAATACCGGGCATCACCAGAATGAACGGAGTGGTTAGCTTCAAGAATCCGCAAAAGGTTGCACCGAGTCGACCTTCGTTGAGGCTCTTTGCGGCAAACACTCGCTGCACCAAAACCTGATCCATCGACCAGTAAAACGAACCCACCAGCATGGTCGCCGTCATCATGCCGAACCAAGGTACGGATTCATCCGTGGCGGGCTGGATCATGCTAAGGTAGTCCCGGCCGGTACTTGCTTTGGCGATGTCGAGACCTGCCTTCATTCCATCCCATCCGCCAACGGCCTCCATGCCCTTCCACAGAAGGATGAATCCCCCAACGAGCAGTACTACAGATTGAAGTGAGTCCGTGACGACAACGGCCTTGAGGCCTCCTTTCATCGTGTAGATCGCCGTCAACAGGCCGACACTCCAAATCAGGACGGTCTGGCCGCCAAAGTGGATACCAAAGACATCGAGACCCTCTTGGAGACCGAAGACGGGCACCATTACCAGTGAAGCCGCCCACAGCGAAATGGAGACTTTAGCCAAGACGGAGAGAATGATCATAAACAGCGAAAAAGTCATTCGCACGGAAGGTCCAAAGCGGCGCTCCAAAAACTCCGGAACGGTGTAGATTTTGTTCCGTATGTAAAAAGGAAGAAAGATTAAGATCAAAGGGGCTAGGCAGAACACCGCCGACCATTCCCAGGCGGCAATGGCGATACCAACGGCAAATCCACTACCTGCCAGCGCCACAAAATGCTCGGCAGAAATATTGGCAGCAAACAATGATCCCCCGATCATCGGCCAACGAAGCGAGCGCCCGGCGAGGAAATA
>JBAXLW010000061.1:0-14501 GCA_037134575.1 Verrucomicrobiota bacterium
AGTGCGCCCAACCTGAAATGCAGTGCGCCCAACCTGAAATGCAGTGCGCCCAACCCGAAATGCAGTGCGCCAAACCTGAAATGCAGTGCATTCGACCCGGAATGCGGTGCGCAAAAAGGCTCAAATGGCGCCTGCCGTGGCGAGAATGCGGCACACCGCCCATGCCGCAGCGGCGACCAAGACGAGTAGGGCGGCACTGCCTGCGATGCGATCACTGAGGGTCGATCGCGGTCTGGCAGGGGAGGCGGATGGAGGGAAAACTATCGCGGCGTAGACCATACCCGCTAGCAGGCCGCCGGCGTGGGCCGCATTGTCGACGTAGCGGTAGCCGATGAGTCCAATCACCGCCGTTAGAACGACACCTGCGGCGAGTCTGCGCCGCGCACCGAGCGGGACGAGGCGATGGTGCAGGGTTTCAAAAACGAGCAAAAACCCGAGCCAGCCCATCAAGCCGCCAGAGGCGCCGACCGATGGCGAAGGGACAAAAAAGGCGGATGCCTGACCACCGACACAGGCGGCGAAGAGAAACACCAGCGGCAAGTGCGGCCAGCGGGCAAAGACTTCCACCCGCTTGCCAAGATAGAAGAGGGCCGAGGCATTCATCAGGAAATGAACGATATTGCCGTGCAGGAATGGCGCGGTGAAGAGCCTCCACCATTCGCCCTCGCGGTAGCGGTCCTTCATCAGCCCGGCGGCGGAGGTGCCGTCCCAGTTGTGCAGAAGCGCCATCCAAGTTCCCCAGCCCTCGGTCCTCACCTTGCCGAAAATTTGTGCCAGAGCGACCAGCAAGATCAGCCCGAAGAAAACCCGGGTCAGCGGCGCGGTTTGCCGTTCGAGCCAGGTCTCGAAGCGGATCGCCGACACGGATTTGGCGATTCCCTCCTGCGTCCATTGGGTGAGATTGGCCCGTTGCTTGCGCGCTTGGTACCACGGGATGAACGCGAAAATGATAAACATCAACAAGGCCAGCCCGCACTCAGTGGAGCCCAGCACCGCGCGGGTGGCCAATCGGAGGCGGTCCCAGCCATGAGGCGTGTAGCCGGACTGCGCGGCCAACTGGCCCGCGAGGATCAGCCCGCGGTAAAACGCATGAGCGCTGAATCCGATCAGGATCAAACCAAACCACCGCAGCTTGCGGTTCGCCTCCTCCAGATCGTCGTGGGACCAGCGCGCGTGGGCCGTTTTCAAAGCCTCGCCCACGCCCGCGAGCTCCTCGGGCACCATCATTTGCGGGTGGCCGGGCGTCCAGACCAGCGTCACATTGGCATCGCGGTCGTCGCGGATCGCGGCGCTCAGCGATTCAAGCGAATCGCACGGGTGGGACTTGTTCTTAACGTCCAGCCAGCCCCATCCCTGTGGAGCGGCGGGAAAAGCATCCGGGCGGGCCCAGATCGGCTGCTCTGGATTTTGCGGCATCGTCTCGTTCATGCCATCAAAGCGGCAGGACTACTTCGGATTGTTTGGCGGAGTGCCACTTTCACCTGCGGGAACCGCAGGGGTTTGCTCCGCAGCCTTGGCTGGGGCCGCAGGGGTTTGCTCCTCGGCGGGGAGTTCTTCGCTCAGCGATTTAGGGGCGGTCTTTTCCGCAGGCTTCTCGGCCGGTTTCGCCGCTTCCACCTTGGCGGCGGGCGCCGGTTGGGTGATCAGGCTCGACGTCTTGTTCTTTTGGCCGATTAAGACGGCCAAGATCAGGCTGAGAATGAAAAACATCGAACCCAGATAAACCGTGCCGCGTTGCAGGACATTGGTCGTGCGTGCGCCAAACACTTGGTCCGTCACCCCGCCGCCGAAGGCCGCGCCTAGGCCTTCTTGCTTGGGCCGTTGCATCAAGATAATCAAAGTCATCAGAAGGCAGACGATCACAAAGATCACCAGCAAGAGATTGATGCTGATGGAAAGCCAGTCGATAGTAGCGAGAGTCATGGGCGCGAGACCATGGCGGGCGGTTTCCGCCTTGTAAAGCGGCTAGTTTCCTCCTACCGCAAATTTTAAAATCAGTGCCGCGGCCTGACCTTCCCGGGATTGCACGCACCAGCCAGCCCGCAGAACTCACCGGCTCCGTCCAGATCAACGGTGAAAGGCTCATCGACCCTACGGCAGCCGGGCTCCCAAGTCAGCGATGTGCTCAAGCATTCGAAAAAACGCAGTGCGTTTGGCCTAGCGGTCGGCGGCGTGAATATCCAAAATCTTCACCTGCCGATCCACGTCGTCGATCCAGTAGATCAAGGCAAACTCACCGCCGATCGCGATCTCGAGTCGCCGCCCGGTTTCGTCGCGATCTTCGGCCTCAGATTCACCCAGAGGATCGTTACCAATCGCCACAATCACGTTCCGTAACTTTTTGCGAGTCTTTACCGGCAAACGCTCGATAAACTCGACCACCTCGATCGAAATCATCAATCGGTATTTCATACCTCAGGATTTCAATTTCTGATCCAACTCTTCGAGAGTGAGCCATTGATCAGGACGCGCGTCATCGATCTTCCGCGCCATCTCGGCCTGATAGCCAGCCCGTTCCTTGTGACGCAATGAAACCAGAAAAGCAGCCAGCTCACGCCGCAGGTCTACGGGAAGCGCCTCAAGCTCTGACTTGATTTCCTGAATACTCACAAGAGACACCCTACTTCACGGAGTGAATTTTGCAAGCTCGCTTATCAACATGGCAATCACTCAAACGGGTGGCTATTCAGTTTTAGATGACATTTGGATGAATTCCGTTCATGCTAACCACCGAAACTTCTGAACGATACCGTATGATTCGTATTAACTCATTGAAAATAAATTGTTTGGTTTTGGCTCTTCTTGCGTTGGGGGCATCGTCTGTTCATGCTCAAGAGGTCGCTTCGGCCATAGATTCAGGCAGTACAACGTGGATTCTGACCTCCACAGTATTAGTTTTGTTCATGACGATGCCCGGGCTGGCGCTGTTTTACGGCGGGCTGGTGCGGGGTCGGAATGTGCTTTCGGTGATGGCCCAGTGCGCTGGGATTGCGTGTGTCGCCTCGCTGCTGTGGGTCGCAGGACTCTACAGTTTGGCGTTTAAAGGAACGGGCGCGTGGATCGGAAATTTGGACGCCGCGTTTTTGAAGGGGGTCACGATGGATGCCGTCGCGCCCGGGACGCAGATTCCGGAAGTGTTGTTTGTCATGTTTCAGATGACCTTCGCTATCATTACCCCGGGGCTTTACGTCGGGGCGGTGGTGGAGCGCATGAAATTTGGCGCGATCCTGTTGTTTTCCGCGCTGTGGTTGATTCTGGTTTACGCGCCAGTGACTCATTGGGTGTGGGGCGGCGGCTGGCTACAGGTGATGGGGGTCAAGGACTTGGCGGGTGGCATCGTCGTCCACGCGACGGCCGGGGTTTCTGCGTTGGTCTTGGCGATCCTGGTCGGCAAGCGCCGCGGTTTTCCCGGGCACCCCCATGCTCCGCACAATCCGGGGAT
Source organism: Verrucomicrobiota bacterium (assembly GCA_037134575.1). Taxonomy (GTDB): domain Bacteria; phylum Verrucomicrobiota; class Verrucomicrobiia; order Verrucomicrobiales; family Akkermansiaceae; genus Luteolibacter. The sequence continues at coordinate 3,443 of JBAXLW010000061.1, forward strand.
GGTTTTCATCGGCGCCGCCATGCTGTGGGTCGGTTGGTTTGGATTCAATGCGGGCAGCCAGCTTAGCGCGGGCAGCGCCGCGGCGATGACGATGCTGGTGACTCATCTGTCCGCCTGTTCGGCGGCGATGGTTTGGTGCCTGCTGGAGCGCTTTCGCAATGGTAAGGTCGGCTTGATCGGGATGGTGACGGGCCTAGTGGCTGGCTTGGCGACGATCACGCCGGCATCCGGTGATGTCGGGCCGCTGGGCGCGATATGCATCGGGGCGGTCGCGGCGGTCGTTTGTTACTACGCGGTGAGCCTGATTCGTGAAAAGTGGCACATCGACGATTCGCTCGACGTGTTCGCTGTGCACGGAGTGGGTGGGATTCTCGGCACCTTGTTACTGGCGTTTTTCGGCCAAAGCTCGTTGGGTGGTCTGGGGAAAGTCAAAGGAGTCGCCGAGCAGCTGGGAATCCAGGCGACGGGACTGGGCGTGACGATCCTTTGGTCGGCGCTCGCCACCGTGGCGATTGTCTACTTTGTGAAGGCTGTTCTCGGCCTGAGAGTGAGCGAGGAGCAGGAATACGAAGGCATGGACCGCTCCGAACACGGCGAAAACGCCTACCCGATGGAGCCGTAAAGCGCCAAAAACAGGCGGGAATTGAAAGGGATGGGTCTCACTTCACGTCCTCGGGTGACTCCAGCTTGGAAGCATCGTTGCTACGGAGGCTCTGACGCCAGCTGTGAGGTGACACGCCGTAAGCCCTTTTGAAGGCATTCGAAAGATGGAATCCGGAGCTGAAACCCAGTCGCTCGGCGAGGTGCTCGATGGTGGCTTCTCCGGATGCGAGTAATCGACGGGCGCAGGTCAGCCTGACGTGCAGGACGTATTGCCATGGCGAGTATCCGGTCTGAGCTAAAAAGGCTCTGCGGAAATGGGAGTACCCAACCCCCAGACGGCTGGCCAACTGCTCGATATTCACTTCCTCGGAATAGTGGTTGGCCAGGAAGTGCTCCGCTTCCCTGACCGCACTGAAAATGCGTGAAGGGGGAGTCTCTTGCTGCCCAAGCTCGGCGCTAAGGGCGAGTAGATGCAGTGCTTGGGCCGACAGCAGGGGACTGAAGCACGTGACCCGCTGCTTCATTAGCGTGTGAATTTTTTCGAAAGCCTCTTCCAGACCTTGGCCAACGGCACCATTGAGCAAGGTCGTTTTTTTGGAAAAAATGGAGCTTGAGACTAAATCATTCACCACGGGGCCTTCTACTTCTATCCAGTTTTCGGTCCAACCGCTTTTGGCATCCGGGCGATAGCGGTGCCAGACTTTGGGGAGGAGCAGAAACACTATTCCGGCATGAACTCTCCGTTTCCCGGTATCTTGGGTTTCCATCCACCCTGCACCTTCCGAGATGAAAACAATTTGCAGCGAGTCGAGCACGCGACCCTGACGCCAGTCAAAATGATGATCCTCCGGGTGTCCTGTCGGCGGGTAGGCGGAGCCTGCGGGAATGACCGCTCTGCCCGCTGAAACGACCGCCAGACCCCAGCGGATTTGCTCCGGGGTCGACGGAAGGTACGTGAAATAGTCCCGTTTATTTTGTGTCATTTCCTGTATAAAAAAGATCATTTGCTACATTTCTGCCCGGTCTTGGAAGTGCTAATTAACAGGGATGAATTATTCACCCGTTCGCGTCGGTCTCTTTGGAATTGGTTTGGACACCTACTGGCCGCAGTTCGCGGGGCTCAAAGAGCGTCTCGAGGGGTATCTGGGCGAGGTGGCCGACAAGCTCGGCAGACCCGGCGTCGAGATTGTGAACCTCGGCCTCATCGACTCTCCGGAAAAGGCAATGGCGGCGGGACATGATTTCCGCCGGGAGGACGTGGACATCATTTTTCTCCATGTCACGACCTATGCGCTTTCCTCAACCGTTCTGCCCGTGGTCCGCCGCGCGAAAGTGCCAGTGGTGGTGCTGAATCTATCGCCGGAGATGGCGATCGACTACGCCACTTTCAATCAAATGGGCGACCGCACGGCGATGACAGGCGAGTGGTTGGCGCATTGCTCCGCCTGCCCCGTTCCTGAGATTGCCAATGTTCTCAAACGTGCCGGGATTCCTTTTGAGCAGGTGACGGGCCTCCTGCATGACGACCCGGAATGTTGGGATGAAATCGACGCCTGGATTGATGCCGCCCGCGTGGCTCACACGATGTCGCACAACCGTCTCGGATTGATGGGCCATTACTACAATGGCATGCTCGATATCTACTCCGACACTACCTTACAGTGTGCGGTCTTTGGCGGCCACCTCGAGATTATTGAAGTCGAGGATCTCGCCGCACTGCGCCGCGATGTCAGCCCCGCACAGATTGCGGCGCGGGTGGCGGATTTCCGTCTTCAGTTCGATGTCGGGCCGGATTGTTCGGAGTCCGAACTGGAGCGTGCCGCATGCACCTCAGTGGCTCTCGACCGTCTGGTGGAGGATCGGAATCTTGGTTCATTAGCCTATTACCACATGGGTAGCGGCAACCCGGAAAATGAGAACGCCATCAGCTCGATCATTCTGGGCAACTCCCTGCTCACAGCGCGCGGCATTCCTGTGGCTGGTGAATACGAGGTGAAGAATGCGCAAGCGATGAAGATCATGGATGCCTTTGGCGTCGGCGGATCCTTCACGGAGTACTACGCGATGGACTGGAACGAGGACGTTGTCCTGATGGGGCATGACGGACCCGGGCATATCGCCATCGCGGAGGGCAAAATCAAGGTTCGGCCGCTGGATGTGTACCACGGCAAGGTGGGCAGAGGCCTCTCGGTCGAGATGTCGGTGAAACACGGCCCCGTGACTCTGCTTTCCGTCGTTGAAGATGGAAAGGGATCGCTCTTTTTCCTCGTGGCCGAGGGCGAGTCGGTTCCTGGCCCGATCCTTGAGATTGGAAATACCAATAGCCGTTACCGCTTCCCCATCGGCGCACGGGCCTTTGTGAATGATTGGAATGCGCACGGCCCCGCCCATCATTGCGCCATCGGCGTCGGCCACATCGCCCACAAACTCTCTAAACTCGCCGCTCTGCTCGGCATCCAAATCCAAACCATCTGCTAAAAATCATGAGCACCTACACATCCGCCCGCGAACAATATGCCGAACTCGGAGTCGATACCGAAAAGGCCCTCAAAAACCTCGAGTCCGTTGCGATCTCCCTGCATTGCTGGCAGGGCGATGATGTGGGCGGCTTTGAAAAAGCCGATGCCAGCCTCTCCGGCGGCGGCATTCAATCCACCGGCAATTACCCCGGCAAGGCTCGATCGATCCCCGAACTCCGCGGCGATCTCGACAAAGCGCTCTCGCTCATTCCTGGCAAGCACCGCCTCAATCTGCATGCCTGCTATGCCGACTTGGAAGGCAAAAAAATCGACCGCAACGAGTACACGACCGTGCAATTCCAGAGCTGGATTGACTGGTGCAAAGAGAAGGAGATGGGAATGGATTTCAATCCGAGCTATTTCTCCCATCCGCTCGCGGACGACGGATTCACCCTCACGCACCCGGATGCCGGGATTCGCAATTTTTGGATTCAACACGGCATCGCCTGCCGTCACATCGCGGCCGACGCCGCGCGTCAACTCGGATCGCCGGCCGTGACGAATGTCTGGATTCCCGATGGCTCGAAGGACTTACCGTTCGACCGCAAGACGCCGCGCGAACGTCTCGCCGCCTCGCTGGACGAGATTTTTGCGGCACCCGTGGACCGCTCGCTCAACCTCGACGCGGTGGAGAGCAAGCTCTTCGGCATCGGCTCGGAGAGCTACGTCGTCGGTTCACACGAGTTCTACCTCGCCTACGCGGTGAAAAATCAACTGCTTTACTGCCTCGACGCCGGCCATTTCCATCCCACCGAGAACCTGTCGGATAAAATCTCCTCCATTCTCCAGTTTGTTCCCCGCTTGCTGCTGCACGTCAGCCGCGGTGTGCGTTGGGACAGCGACCACGTGGTGCTGTTTGACGATCCGACACGGGCGATTATGGAAGAACTCGTCCGCGGCAACTTCCTCGACCGCACCCATATCGGCCTCGATTTCTTCGACGCCAGCATTAACCGCGTCGCGGCATGGGTCATTGGCACGCGTGGCGCCCTCAAATCCCTGCTGGCCGCTTTTCTGGAACCCGCCGCTCAGTTGGCAGTCGCCGAGAAATCGGGCGACAATACCTCCCGCCTCGCCCTCATGGAGGAGGCTAAAACCCTGCCGCTCGGAGCGGTCTGGGATGAATATTGCAGAGGACAAGACGTTCCTGTTGGTCCCGCGTGGATTCAGGAAGTGAAAGCCTACGAGAAAGCCGTCCTCTCCCTTCGTTAAACCTACAATCAACCATCCAAACCCAAATCAATCTTATGACCAATCCCATCATCGGTGTCTTCTATCACTGGCTCGGCGGCCTCGCCTCTGGCTCGTTCTATGTTCCTTTCCGCGGCGTCAAACGTTGGTCGTGGGAAACCGCTTGGCTCGCCGCCGGGGTTTTCTCCTGGATCATCGCGCCGTGGGCGTTTGCTTTGTTAAATACCAAGGATGTCGTCGCGGTTCTGAGTGAGGCTTCCGGCAAGACTTGCTTCTGGACCTATTTCTTTGGCGCTCTCTGGGGCGTTGGAGGCATCACTTTCGGGCTTTCGATCCGTTACCTCGGCATGTCGCTGGGAATGGCGGTGGCGCTCGGCTATTGCACCGTTTTTGGCACCCTGATTCCACCGATTTTCAAGGGCGAATTCCAAGCCAAGCTGCTTGATACCGTCAATGGTCGCTGGGTTCTCTTGGGGCTTGCGGTCTGCGTGGTGGGCATTGTCATCACCGCACTCGCGGGTCGCACCAAGGAAGGCGAAATGAGCGCCGAGGACAAGAAGGCAACCGTGCGCGAGTTTGACTTCAAAAAAGGCCTCCTCGTCGCGACTTTCTCGGGGATCATGAGCGCCTGCTTTGCCTTCGGGCTCTCGGCGGGTGATGAGATCGGCAAGATTTCCTTGGCACATGGCACGGCCGTGCTCTGGACGGGGCTTCCCGTCCTGATCGTGGTGTTGTTCGGCGGGTTCACCACGAACTTGGTCTGGTGTCTCATCCTCAATTTTAAAAACGGCACGGGTTACCAGTACTTCAGTAGCAAGCCTGGCAAAAACTCGCCTCACGCCAAGGAGGTAGCCTCCGGCGGCGAAGGTGCTCCAGCCAGTTCCGGCGCCGTTCTCGATGGACGTGATGACCAGACCCCCGTGCCTCTGCTCGGCAACTATATTTTCGCCGCGATCGCCGGCGTGATTTGGTATTTCCAGTTTTTCTTCTACTCGATGGGGGAGACCCAGATGGGTGAATACAAGTTTAGCAGTTGGACGCTACACATGGCGTCGATCATCATCTTTAGCTCGATCTGGGGGCTTGCCCTGCGCGAGTGGAAGGGCTCCAGCGCCAAGGCCAAGGGGCTTCTTTTCCTCGGTCTCGCGATTCTGGTGCTCTCCACGGTGATTATCGGCTACGGCAACTACGTCGATGGCCCAGTTGGCGGCCACTGACCTGCCCTGAAAGAAATCGCTATAACCATCGGGGTTTCGGCCTCGGTGTTTTCGCGCGCCGGAGACAAATGCCTTGCCTGAACAATGCTTAATGACGCTGTTCGCTTAAATTCACGTTCTATTTAAAGTGATGAATAAACAAGGGTTGCTCTTGATTCTGGCGGTGAGCGCTCCTCTCGCGCAGGCCGAAGCGGTGACGGTCAAGGGCAAGAATGAAATCAAGCTCGAGGATATTCTAGTCGGTGAGGTTTGACTGGCCTCTGGGCAATCCAATATGGAGTGGACCTTTGGACTACAGCCGTGGAGCAAACCCGCTAGACAGCACGCTCTGTGATACGATTTGGGCCGCCCAGTATCGCGCGTCGCAGGAGATCCCCGGCATCGGCATCGTCCCCATCCAGGACACGGGCATCATCGTTCTCGAGATCCATCCGAAAAATAAAAAACCCGCCGGCGAGCGTCTCGCCGCATTCGCCCTGAAGACGCAATACGGCAAGGACGTGGTGGCGAAGGGGCCCAGCTTCGCGGCCGCCAAATGCGTGGGCTCGAAAGTGGTGTTGACCTTCAAGGACATCGGTCAGGGCTTGGTGACCTGCGACGCGAAAGCACCTTCCTGGTTTGAGCTTTCCGCAGGCGGCAAGACGTTCACGCCAGCCGAGGCCGCGATCGTGGGCGATACGGTCGAAGTCAGCGCGCAGGCCATTCCCGATCCTAAATTAGTGCGCATGGGTTGGCGGGACATCGCCCTGCCGAATCTCATGACAAAAACGGCTGGCCTGTCTTTGCCTTCGCCTCCCAGGCAGTCGCCGCGCAGTAAATAGGGAGAAGTCGCTTCAAGTCGTTGAAGAGACTCTCAAGGTCGTCGAAGGGTGCCAGTGGGAGGATTCTTGGGGCAAGTAGGCTTTCCTTTGTGGCCCTCAGCTCATTGGTAACGTGAACTCAACGCGATTCGCGATGGCCGGATCTACCGATGGGATCCATCGCGATGGCGGCTGACGCGGGTGCGTGCGGCGGGGATTGGTCTCCTTTTGATTGGATCGCAGTGGGAATGGGCGTAAGGTGGGAGTTCTATGGTCGGCATCCAATTTCTTCAGGTCCTCGGCATCATCTTGGTTGCTGCGGCGGTGCTGAGTATGGCGGGGCGGGCGATCCAGATGCCGACGCTGGTTGCGTACTTGCTAGCGGGGATCTTGGTCGGGCCGGTGCTGGGCTGGGTCGCGATGTCTCCGGGTTTGCATTTGTTTGCGGACATGGGGATCGCGCTGCTGCTTTTTTTGGTGGGACTGGAGCTGCCCTTTTGGCGGATCCGCGACATCGGGAAAGTCGCGGTGGTGGGCGGAATCGGGCAGTTCGTATTCACGGCGGTGATCGGCTACTGGCTGTGCCTGCGGCTGGACTTCACGGCGCGGGAGGCATTTTTCCTGTCTACGGCGCTGACCTTTAGTAGCACGGTGGTGGTGGTGAAACTGCTCGATGAAAAAGGCGAGCGGGATCGCCTCTACGGCCGGATCGCGGTGGGGATTTTTTTGGTCCAGGATCTGATGGCAATGTTGATACTGACGTTTTTGATCAGTTTTTCAAGCGGGTTGGACCGCAGATGGGCGGTAATCATGGCGGATATGGGCTGGGCCTTTGGCGGGCTGGCATTGTTGCTGGGGCTGGCATGGGTGGCCGCGCGTTACCTTTTCAGGCGGCCGTTTGCTTGGGCGGCGCATTCGTTGGATTTGTTGCTGATTTGGTCATTGGCGTGGTGTTTTTTGATGGCATTCCTGGCGGGTTATTTCCATCTCGCTCCGGCGATCGGGGCATTTCTGGCGGGGCTGAGTTTGGCCCAGTTGCCTTACAACCAGCACCTGATGCAGCGGGTGAATCCGCTGATGAATTTTTTTGTCGCGGTCTTTTTTGTCACGCTGGGCTTGACTGCGGATGTCCATGGCGCGCTCTCCCACCGCTGGAGCACGCTGCTGCTTTCGCTGTTTGTTTTGATCGGCAATCCGCTGATTTTCATGATGATCATCCGCTGGATGGGCTATAGTCGGCGGGCCTCATTTCTGGCCAGCCTGACGGTGGCGCAGATCAGCGAGTTTTCTTTCATCTTTATCGGTGTGGGGCTGAGCCACGGATGGTTGGGCCAGCAGATACTTTCGATCACCGCGCTGGTCGGAATGGTGACGATGGCGGTATCGGCCTACATGATTCTCTACAATCACGCGCTACACCGGTTTTTTGAGCGCACGGGCGTCTTGAAGTGGTGGATTTTCCGGCTGCCGCTGCGGCGCAAGCGGGTGGGCCGCATCGTCTCTAATGGCGACGAGGAGCCGATGGAAGATCACGTGATCGTCGTCGGCATGAATTCCTTGGGCCGGAAAATCGTCCGCGAACTGCACCAGCAAGGGGAGACGGTGTTAGCCTTGGACTACGACTGGGGAAAACTCAAAGATTTGCCGGTGCGGGTGCTGATGGGTAACGTGGAGTACTTGGCGCTGCTGGATGAGGCCGGGCTGGAGCGGGCAAAACTGTTGGTTTCCTGCCTTAAAGACGACAAGACCAACGAGCTGCTGGCCTACCGCTGCCAACTGGCCAAGGTGCCGTGTTCGGCGCACCTGTTGACATTGCGTGGGCTCGATCGGCTGCGCGCATATGGCGTGGATCACGTGATGCTGCCGAAAGAGGAGGGGACGCAGTTGACGATGCAACAGCTGCGCCGCATGGAAGTTTTGAGATCATGAACACGCTCGGAATCATTTTATTGGCGGCGGCGCTGGCCTACGGGATCGCGTTTCGCTTTAAGCTGCCCTTGCTGCCTTTATTGGTAGGCGCAGGGATATTGCTGCAATCCATGAAATGGTTGGATCACGGCTTTCTGCTGGGCGGCGGCCTCGGCGATGAACGCGCCGCAGTGATTCGCCTCAGTCTGATATTTTTGATTTTTACGACCGGGGCGGAGCTGGAGCCGAGACATCTCATTATCCATTGGAAGAAGGTGCTGTCGATCACCCTCGGACAATTCACCACCGTGGCGCTGAGTGGATACGGCGCGGGGCGCTGGATCGGCTTTGGGGCGTTGGAGGCCACGTATTTAGGTCTGGGTCTGGCGGCGAGCTCGACCTTGGTCGTGATGCAGCAGCTCGAACTGCGCAAAGTCTCACACGAGCCGTTTGCGCAGGTGATGGGCGGGGTGCTGTTGTTGCAGAATGTGATGATGATTATGGGAATCGCCGTGCTGGCACATATCAATGGCGGGTGGGTGCAAATCATCCAGGTCGTGGGTGCGGTGGTATTGCTCGGGGTGATTTCCTGGCTGTTGCAGCGGTGGGTGGTTCCGCCGTTGACCCGGCTGACGAAGCCACAGGATGAGGTGTTGTTGCTAGGAATGTTTGGCCTGTTGTTCGGCTTTTTGGCGCTGGCTCACAGCCTGGGGGTGCCGCCAATGGTCGGGGCCTTTGCGGGTGGTTTTGCCTTTTCGAGGTTCCCGACCAGTGGCGTGGTGCGTGGCAACCTGCTGTCGCTGACAGGGTTCTTTCACGCCTTGTTTTTTGTCGCACTGGGGGCGATGATTGGGATGCCAGATGGAGGGCAGTGGCTGAGTGCGCTGGGATTTTCCGCGCTGTTGCTTTTCGTCACCGTCTCAGTCGTGAGCGTGCTGGGGGTGCGAAACGGCTTGAGCACCCGAACTGCTATTGAAAGTAGTCTGCTCCTCTCACAAACCAGTGAGTTGTCGCTTTTGCTCGGCGTCAGCGGCTTGGTGCTGGGGCATCTCTCGGACAACGGGTTTAAGATCTTGTCGGCCACCGCGCTAATCACCATGACACTGACGTCCTTCGTCAGCCGCGGGCTGGTGGCGCAGGCGCTGATGCCATTACGGTACCCAGCTCGCTGTCGCCCGAGGCTAGACCCCAGCCTGCGGGATCATGTTTTACTGCTTGGCCTGGGGGCCTCCGGGATGAATCTGGTGAAGCCGCTGCGCGAGCAAGGCGAGAACGTCTTGGTGGTGGATGACGACGAAGAAGCCTGCCAGATCATGAAAGAACTGGGGGTGCCCGTGATGCGCGGCGACGGCACGGACCCAGATTTGCTGGCGCAGGCAGGCGCGCAACAAGCCAAGGTGATCGTCACCTCGATGCGGCGGGTGACGGACTCGCTCAAGGTGCTGAAACAGGTGAAGGGGGTGCCTGTGTTGGCACTGGTGTTTGAAGAGGATGAAACCGAGCCGGTCCGCGCGGCGGGCGGAATCCCAATCCTGACGTCCGACGCGACGGCCGGGAAGTTTCTGGAGTGGTTCTATTCCACGGGATTGGCCAAGGATCGCGACGGGCATTGAGAGGCTGCCTGCGGATTGGGTTTGGCTATTGGCGGGCGCGCGGTCTAAATAGCCGGGCCGATGTCAAAGATCCGAGTGCTACCCGATATTCTCGCCAGCCAAGTGGCTGCGGGCGAGGTGGTCGAGCGCCCGGCATCGGTGGTCAAGGAATTGGTGGAAAACAGCATCGACGCCGGAGCGCGGGAGATCCGCGTGGACATCGACCGCGGTGGTTCGGCCTTGATCCGGGTCAGCGATGACGGCTGCGGGATGTCGCGCGAAGATGCGCTGCTATCGCTGGAACGCCACGCGACCAGCAAGCTGCGCACGGCGGGAGATTTAGCGGCCATCATGACGCTGGGCTTTCGCGGCGAAGCGGTGCCCAGCATCGCCAGCGTATCGCGGTTCCGGTTGGTGACGCGCGAAACCGATGCGGTGGCCGGCACGGAGATCGTGGTGGACGGCGGCAAGGTGAGTGATGTGCGCGACGCGGGCTGTGCACCGGGAACGGTGATCGAGGCAAAGGCGCTATTTTACAACATGCCGGCGCGGCGGAAATTCCTGCGAGCTGAAACGACCGAATCGGCGCACGTGGAGCATCAGCTGCGGCTGCACGCGCTGGCCGCGCCGAACATTCGTTTCCGCTTGCGCCGCGATGAGCGGGAGGTTTTTGATTTACCCCCGGCGGCGAAGCCGGTGGATCGGGTGCGGCAGTTGCTGGGCGCGGATTTGTCCCGCGAGCTGGTGGAACTGCCACAGATGCGGGGCAACGGAATTTCGGTGCACGGTTATGTGCTGCCCGCCAGCCACGCGCGCAAGGGGCGGCGGCATCAGTTTGTGTTCCTGAATGGCCGGCCGGTGGAGGATGCGGTGATTTCGCGCGCGCTGGCGGAAGGGTTTCGCGGTGCGCTGGCGGATGGCCTGCACCCGGCGGCGTGGTTGTGGATCGAGCTGGAGCCGACGCTGGTGGATGTGAACGTGCACCCGGCGAAGCGCGAGGTGCGATTCCATCGGCCGATCGATGTGCGCGATGTGATTCTGGAAGCGGTAGCAGCGGGCTTGCGGCCGCCTGCGCCAGTGGTGACGCGGCGGGTGGAGCCGTCGGCGATTGAGCTTTTTGCATCGGAGGCAGTGGAGATCGCGCCTGTCATTGCGAGTTTCCAGGCGCCACAGCCGCAGTTGGTGGATTGGCAAGCGCCGACCACGCCTGAAGTCGTTCTGCCCTTGCC
>JBAXLW010000062.1:0-14484 GCA_037134575.1 Verrucomicrobiota bacterium
CCCTAGGACAGTCAGGATTCACGCACCCACTTAATTCATGGAAAAGAAAACCCGGCCCGCCCCCCCAGCCGCAACTCCCGATCACGAGCTGATCGACCACGCTGGAATTATCCGAGTCAGGCCCGATCCGACTCACGTGCGCGTGGATATTGAGTTCGATCCTAAACGACTGAGCGAGAGCGACGTGCGCAATCTGATTCAAGAGCACGCCGGACAAGTCGGCATGGCGCTCAGGAAGTCGATCTATCGCCTTCAAAGCAACGCTTGTGAAGCGTGCGCGCAGAAATTAGAGACAAAGATCCAAAAAATTCCAGGGGTTCGCCGCGCTTCAGCGACTTACTTCGGCAAGGTCCTCACCGTTACCTTTGATACGGAAATCACCCAAACCGCGGATATTTCCGAACAGGTGCGAGCAACCGGCGCCGACATCCAACCGATCGAGCTCAAAACCAAGGCCGTCCGCCAGACGCTCTGGCGGTCCATTCGCTCGGGAGAGGCGAACGAGGAGATTTCCTGCGGGCTCGGATTACTCTTTCTCATCGCTGCGCTCGTGGTCGAAAAGACCAGCGCTGCCGGCCCGACGACGCAGGCGCTTTATCTCAGTGCTTACCTGTTTGCGGGACAGCAGGGAGTCCGCTCCGCATTTGCCTCGCTGCGCGAGCGAGTGCTGGATGTCGATGTCTTGATGGTGCTAGCCGCATTGGGTGCGGCGCTCATCGGGGCGCCATTCGAGGGTGCCCTGCTGCTTTTCCTTTTCAGCTTCTCCAACGTGCTCCAGCGCCACGCGATGGAACGCACGCAGAAAGCCATCGAATCCCTACTCACCCTGCGGCCCAGCGAGGCCTTGGTCAAACGCGCGGGCAAAACCGAAAAAGTCGCGGTCGAAGATTTGGAAGTGGGCGAGATCGTCATCGTCCGGCCCGGCGAACAAATCCCGGTGGATGGTATCATCTCAGAAGGCAGCACCAACGTGGATGAATCGTCCCTCACAGGTGAATCGATGCCCGTTTCCAAGCCCCTCGGTAGCCAGCTTTTTGCTGGAACGATCAACCAAAGCGGCGGCATCGAACTAACGGTCAGCAAGCGCTCGGAAGACTCGGCCCTCGCCCGAATGGTCAAACTGGTGGCCGAGGCACAGGCGGAAAAGTCCAGCGCCCAACGCTTTCTGGAGAAAGCTGAGCAATACTATGCCATCGGGGTCATCGCTTTTACCATCGGCGTATTTCTCGTTCCTTACCTGTTGAAATGGAATGACTTTTATGATTCATTCTTCCGCGCGATGACGATCATGGTCGTCGCCTCGCCCTGCGCCTTGGTGATTAGTACGCCAGCCACCGTACTTTCTGCCATCGGCGGTGCCGCCCGGCGTGGAATCTTGATCAAGGGAGGATCCCACCTTGAACGCGCTGCCAAGATCGACATCGTCGCCATCGACAAAACTGGCACTCTAACAGTTGGCAAGCCGTCTCTTACAGAAATTGTCACCGCGAATGGTATCCACAAAATCACCGAGCCCTTGCCTGCCAACGCGCTGGCACTGCTGCGTGCGGCAGCCGCACTTGAGGCAAAATCGGAACACCCCCTTGCCCACGCCATCGTCAAAAGCGCGACGGCATTGAATATTTCTCTCCCTGCCGCCACCGACTTCCAGTCTACAGCGGGCAAAGGCGCAGAGGCCAACATTGACGCCCAGCGCTACATTATCGGCAGCGAGCGACTATTTCTCGAACTCAACGCCTCAAAGGTCGCGCCGCTCGCCCAAGCGTCACTTCCTCTACAGGCGATGGGAAAAACCTGCGTCTGGCTAGGTATTCGTGAAGGCGACGCGATCACTGCCCAAGCCGTGCTGGTGATGGCCGATACCATCCGCCCAGCCGCTCGCTTCCTTGCCGATGACCTGCACCGTCTAGGGGTCAAAAAAGTCGTGATGCTCACTGGCGACCAGCGTCTCGTCGCGCAAGCCATCGCGCAGGAAGCGAAGGTGGACGAGGTTTTTGCCGAACTTCTGCCCGAGGACAAACTTGACGTCATCCGCGAGCTCAAGAAGGAGGGTACGGTGATGATGATCGGCGATGGAGTCAACGATGCGCCGGCGCTGGCCATGTCCGACATCGGCGTCGCCATGGGAGCGGTGGGGACCGATGTGGCGATGGAAACCGCTGACATCGTCTTGATGGGTGATCGCCTCGAAAACATTGCATTACTGCTGGGCCACGCCCGACACGCGAGACGCGTGCTCCTGCAAAACCTGATTTTCGCCAGTGCCGTCATCGTCATTTTGATCGGTGCGGCGCTTGGCTTCGAGTTACCCCTTCCGCTCGGCGTCGTCGGCCATGAAGGCAGCACCGTGCTGGTCTGTCTCAACGGTCTTCGTTTGTTACTCATTGGCCGCGCCAGTCTTCCTGCAGTGGGCTAAACTCCAAGTATCGGGACCACGCGGGGCGCTTGTCGGCAGGTTCAAGCTGTGCATGATGTACGGCAATGAGCGATTGGAATTTCATGTCAGTGATTATTTGCGTTGGGCTGTTTGCACTTTGGAACGTGGAGCTCACTGCGACCTTACTGGATCTAAAATCCTTTCCCAGCAAGATTCCTAAGATCCTAGACGGTCTGATGGACCAAGCGAAGCTCGACCGCGCTCGCGATTATCAACGAACCAATGCGCGCTTCGACATACTCCAGTCGGCCGCCTCACTGGCGGGACTGCTGGTCTTTTGGTCGCTGGGCGGCTTCGGCTGGCTCGATAGCTGGGCGCGCACGCTGGTGACCGAGCCGGTCATCGCCGGTTTGATTTTCCTCGCCGTCTTATTTCTCGGCCAAGCCCTGCTGGCACTGCCATTTTCGATTTATGAAACCTTTGTCATCGAGCAGAAATTCGGATTCAACCGCGCAACGCCCACCACCTTCATCCTAGATCGCCTCAAAGGGCTGGTCCTCGCAACCCTCCTCGGCCTGCCTCTGCTGGCAGTCGTCCTGTGGATTTTTGGCAACATCGCCCATGCCTGGCTCTGGGCATGGGCAGTGGTGACCGCCTTCCAACTGATTCTCACCTACTTCGCTCCATCACTGATCATGCCTTTGTTCAACAAGTTCACGCCGATGCCTGACGGCGAACTGAAACAGCAGATCGAGGCGCTTGGCATCCGCTGCGGCTTTCCTCTCACGGGCGTCTTTGTGGTCGATGGCTCCAAGCGCTCGTCGAAGGCCAACGCCTTTTTCACCGGCCTCGGCAAGCGAAAGAAAATCGCCTTGTTCGACACCTTGATCGAGAAAAGCACCCCGCAGGAGTTGCTGGGCGTGCTCGCCCACGAGATCGGCCACTTCCGCTGTGGCCATATCAAACAGCGCCTCGCCGTTGGGATTGTACAAACGGCCGGGATCTTTTACCTGCTGGGTCTAGCCACCGACCCCCACGGTGCCTTCGCCCGTCTGCTGTTCGACGCATTCGGAGTGAAGCTGATCTCGCCACATGTCGGACTGGTTCTGTTCAGCATCTTAGTAGGCCCCGTCTCCAAATTGCTTGGGGTCTTGGCCAACGCGTGGTCGCGCCACCACGAATTCGAGGCTGACGCCTACGCGGCGAATGCCACCGGCGACGGAGCCGCCCTCGGTGAAGCGCTGAAAAAAATGACGGCCGATCACCTTTCCCACCCCGCGCCTTCCGCGCTGCGGGTCTGGCTCGACTACTCGCACCCGCCGCTGATTCAGAGGCTCGAGTCCTTACAGCACCCGTCTCAGTAGACGGTCTGTAATCGATGAACGGAGATCAAAGTCCACGGTACTCTGCCGCTAACCGCTTCGCGGTAGCAATCGTGTTGCGGTGGAGTTTGGCGGTGAACTCAGCCTGACGGTTGTAGCCGCCGCCGTAGAGCACCGCGACAGGAATGCGGTTTTTGATGAAAGCGCCCAGCAACACTTCATCGCGCCGTTGGATGTCTTTGAGAGAAAGTTGCATTTGGCCGAATTGGTCGTTGCGATGGTTGTCCGCGCCGGAGATCCAAATCACCAAATCGGGGCCGAAGGTGTCGAGCGCGCCGGCAAGGCTGACGAAGAGCTGCTTCAGGTACATCTCGCCTTCGACGTAGCGAACCGTCTCGATGTCGAGGGTGCTGATAATTTTTTGCGACGGGAAGCTTCGGCCGACGTGGATCGAATAGGTGAATACGCGCGGATCGTCACCGAGCAGCGCCGCGGTGCCGTTGCCCTGGCGGGCGGCGGTGTCAACGACCATGATCTTGATGTTGGGCTGCTTGTCCTGCAGATCGCGGATGGCGATGGCGACGTCATTGAAAACCGAGTAGCCCTCACCGTGGCCACGAAACGCGTGGTGGGTTCCACCCGCGAGACAGACGCCCACGCCTTCTGCCAGAGCGGCGTGGCAAGCGAGACGGGTTGCTTCCACCTCAGTGACGCTGCGCTGATAGAGTTTGGCAGTCACAGGCAGGCCTAGCAGGATCTGCTCTTTGCGGTCGAGCATGCCCGACTCGATCTTGCGGATGTAGCCCGACTCATGCACGCGCTGGATGAGGTGGACGTCAGCAGCGCGGACCTCGATGATCTCCTCTGGCCGGAGAATCCCGCCGTCGAGCAGCATGTCCTTGGAGACGCGAAACTTTTCCATCGGGAACGGATGACCCGAGGGCAGATCCAGTTCGAGTTCCTGTGAATAAAAGCAGCGCATTGTCCCGCAACCAAGCAACAGCGGAACGGTCGAAATTCCAAGCGGTAAGTATGCGGGCCGTGAAGCCCTGGACGGGGTGAATATTTTTCAGCCGCAAAAAGGCGCGAAATGAGCGCAAAAAAGGAAGAGGCCATCGACGGATCGAGGAATTCTAAACCGCGAGCTTACTTCTTTTTTTGCGTATTCTTGCGCCTCTTTGCGGCTAAATCTTAACTTCAGTTCGCAGTGGCATGCGGGCATTGCTCTTGCAGGCGGCGGGTCGGCTGTTAGTGTCGAATCGGTTTGGCAACGATTCGAAATACCCAGCTCGACGGCTGGCGGGCTTTTGCGGTGCTGGGAGTGATGTGGCATCACTGGGCACCGAAAGAATGGCGCGGGCCTTTGCCCTTCGAAATCGGGCTGTTCTTTTTTCTAACGCTGACCGGATTTCTCATCACGCGGATTCTGTTGCGAGAGCGGACGCAGGGAGAATGCAGCGGCGAGAAGTGGCGGTCCAAAGCTTATCTGCATTTCCAAAAACGGCGAATGATGCGGATCTTGGTGCCCTGCTATGCGGCGATGCTATTTGCGATTGCGGTCGGGGCCTCCGACATCCGCCATCATGCTTTTGCCTACTTCGGGCATTGGTCGAATTTCCACATGGCGTTTATGGATGGATGGCCATCGGGAACCGCGCACTACTGGACGCTGGCGATCCAGATGCAGTTCTATCTGTTCTGGCCACTGTTGGTTTTTTACACGCCGCGGCGCTTCCTGACTGGCGCATTTTTGGCGTGTGTCGCGATCGCTCCGCTGTCGCGGATGATTTTGGACCTGGAGTTTCCGTGGATTCCCCACAGCCAGGCGATCACCATCACCGCGCTGGATTATTTTGGCATAGGGGCCTTGCTCGCACTCGCGTTAGAGCGCGGAATGAGCGTGGGAGACGCTCGGTTGAAGTGGGCATCTTGGCTGGCCTTTGCCGGATATGCGGTGCTTTATATTTCCGCTGAAATGGGCCAGCGGATCGCGGGATTCTGTTATATCCAGCAAACCCTGCTCTCGCTGGCTTTCGCGGGACTGATTTCATCCACCTTGGCGGGGCTCGGTGGATGGCTCGGTAAGGTGCTGGAGCATCCGGCGGCACAACAGGTCGGACGCTTGAGTTTCGGCCTCTACCTGTTTCACACCCCCGTGCCGCTGTTTCTGGGCTACGTGCTACCGTGGCTATGGCTGCCATTTTTCAGCGGACCGTGGTTGACCGTGCGCTTGGTGGCCTATGGCCTCACCTCATGGGGACTGGCCGAACTGTGCTGGAAGTTTCTGGAAACGAAAAGCGCACCGCCGCGAACCGGCTTGCAGTGAGGCGGCCTCAGGAAATCGCCCGTTTCGTTAGGGCGGTTTTCTTCGGCGCGGCGTTTCGGCTCAGCGGTAAAAACGGCACGATCAGAGAAGCCTCGAAATCAAACACCTCGGAGAAATCCTCGGGTTTGTCACTGTCCTGCTTGCCGAAAACCTGTTCTTCGATGAGGTGAAACACCATGTCGCCGAGGTCTTGGCATTTGCGAATGCCCCACTCGCTCATCAGCGTGGAGGCCATCGGCCCGAATTGTTCGAGTGCGTAGTCGCGGCAACCGGCGAGCAACTCGGGACCGGTCACGTGGCGCGCTTGGCCGCCGTTTTCTTCCGCAATGTGCTTAAGGGTGAAATCCAACGCGTCCTTTAGAAAAAAATACGCGTGAGGATCAAATCGCTGGTCACGCTTCAGGATCGAAACCACCGACTGTTCGAATTGTTTGGCCTGCATCTGTGTCAAACTATGTCGAGCCGTCAGGCTCCTGTCAAAGCGACTTCTGTCGGTTAGCGTTTTTTGAGGGACTTTTTCTTTTCAAAGCTCACGAGCTTGGGATCAAACGCCTCGGGTTCGTAGCCGGGGTGAGCCCATTCGATTTCGCCATGGAGCGCCTGCATGTACTGGAAAGTACCGCCGAAGTCTTCCGGCGGACAGGCCCGCGCGCCCTCGAGCATTTCGGGACCACCTTCGCCAGCTGTTCTTTTTTCAAAGACGATTTCGTGAATCCACTCGTCCGCGAAATCGTAGCGGTAGAGGATGCGGATGGGGAGTTTGCGGCGACCGAGAAATTCGGCAACCGTCAGCACCGCTTCATCTTGAAACTCACCGGCAGTTTGATCTTCCAGACCAATGGGACCGATCACATCGACGAGGCGCTTGCCCTTGCCGTGGCGGAATTCGTGCGGACTCTTGTTGTCCCATCCCATCACCGCCTGCACCGCGTCGCTGAACTGTATGAAGGTGACGTCTGCTGAAATCGTAAATCGCCGCCAGATTTGCGGTTGGATTCCGTAGAGAAACACTTTCACCACCACGCGGTTTTCATCCTTGGTCTTAGCCATGCCGCGAGCTTGTGAAGGGTAAGCCGGTAAAAATCAAATCGGAATTCGATCCGTTTGCTGGCGACGATCAAAGGATGCCGACCTGGGCGAGCACCTTGGCAACCGTCCAGATAAAGACGCAGATGAGGGCGACGATGTACACCTTGGCGGCGGTTTCGATGGAAGTGCGAGTCATTGCAGGGGTTTTCTAGGACGCTGGGCGGGCTTCGCCAAGGGAAATCCGTTGAGTAATGGCCATCATTTACCGAGCAAACGAGGCGGCGAGTGAGGCCAGATCCGCTGGGGCTGCGCGATCGGCCGTAAGAATCGCCGCCTTTTGCAGCGAAACAATTTCAGAAATACCCTTGCGCGATAACTCAAGCATCGCGGTCATTTCCTCCGAGGAGAACACTGCTTCTTCACCGCTGCCCTGGATTTCCACAAAGTCGAGGGCCTCGGTCATCACGACGTTAAAGTCGACAGAGGCAGCCTTGTCTTCAGGGTAGTTCAGGTCGAGAACCGGCACGCCTTGATACACACCCGCAGAAACAGCGGCCACGAGTTTCTTGAGCGGAAAGTCTTTGAGTTTTCCCTGCGCCATCAACTTGTTGAGGGCGATCGCCATCGCCACGCAGCCACCCGTGATCGAGGCGGTGCGGGTGCCGCCGTCGGCTTGGAGGACGTCGCAATCGATCCAGATCGTGCGCTGTCCGACTTTTTTCAGGTCCACGCAGGCACGGAGGGCGCGGCCGATGAGGCGCTGGATTTCCGAAGAACGGCCATCCAGCTTGCCGCGGGAGATGTCGCGCGATTTCCGCTCCAAGGTCGAGTAGGGCAGCATCGAGTATTCCGCCGTCAGCCAGCCGCCTTCGACCCGTTGCGTGCGCATCCAGCGCGGCACATCGTCCTCGATGCTGGCGGAGCAGATGACGCGGGTATCACCAAAAGAAACGAGCACCGAGCCCGTGGCGTAGGGGGCCACATTCGGGATGAAAGAAATCGGGCGAAGTTCATCGATCTGGCGGCCGTCGGGACGTGTCATGGACGAAGTGAAATCGACCACCCCGCCCGCGGCAAGCGCGGAGAACGATCAGGCGTTGCGAATCTCGGCCACCGCATCGGCCATACTGGGCGCGCGGAAGGTGGAAGAACCCGCCACCATCACGTTGGCACCCGCCGTGTAACAACGCGCAGCGGTGGCTGCATCGATCCCGCCATCCACCTCAATGTGGAAGGAAAGGCCCTTTTCCTCGCGCCAGCGAGCAGCCGCCGTGATTTTTTCGAGCACTTCGGGCATGAACGCCTGACCGCCGAAGCCGGGAACCACCGTCATGCAGAGGAGCAGGTCGATTTGATCAAGAAAGGGTTCCACCGCGCTCATCGGGGTCGCCGGATTCAGTGCCAAGCCCGCTTCGCAGCCCGCTTCGCGGATACGGCGCAGCGTTGCCGCCACGTCATGGTCGGCCTCGACGTGGACGGTGATCATGTCAGACCCAGCCGCCACGAAGCGTTGCAGGTAATGATCCGGCCTCGAAATCATCAGGTGGACGTCGAGGTAAATATCATTGCTCTCATGCACCGTCTGCACCACGGCCGGCCCAAAGGAGATGTTGTCGACGAAGTGGCCGTCCATCACATCGAGGTGGATCCAATCCGCGCCAGCATGAATCGCGCGGCTGACCTCTTCACCAATGCAGGAAAAGTCCGCCGCCAGTAGGGATGGAGCGATGACGCGGTCGCGGAAGTTTTTCGGAATCACGGGGGCGATTCATATCATGAATCAGCTTGCGAGACACGGAAAAACTTCGCCCTCAGCGTGGCAACCCAAGGCGTTTGGTTTGATCTCACTCGCCGCAGATAAGCAGATCAACCACCTCGCCCAACTCGCCAAGCCGTTCTTAAAAAAGCCCGTAGTTTAAAATCAGAGTGGCGGCGCTGAATCACTGCATGGAGTATCCAATACTCCTATTCCGTTAGGTCTTGGCAAAAAGCTCGCGGCACAAAAGGCAGTGTTTACCATCGCAGCTGCGGGCCGGGCAATGTTCGCGGCCGTAGAAGATGATTTGCAGATGCAGGCGGTTCCATGCCTCGCGCGGGAAAAGTTTTTTCAGATCGCGCTCGGTCTGGACCACGTTTTTGCCAGACGTGAGTTTCCATCGCGTGGCGAGCCGATGAATGTGCGTGTCCACGGGAAAAGCTGGCACGCCAAAAGCCTGAGCCATCACCACTGACGCTGTCTTGTGACCGACGCCCGGCAGTTCCTCCAGCGCGGAAAAGTCAGCGGGAACCTGACCGTCGTATTTTCCGACCAAGATTTTAGAAAGCTCAGAAATCGCCGCCGACTTGCGCGGTGACAGGCCGCAGGGCCGGATGATCGCTTGGATCTCCTGCACAGGCACATGCATCATGTCGCGCGGGTTGTCTGCCAGAGCAAACAGCGCCGGCGTCACTTGGTTGACGCGTACGTCCGTGCATTGGGCGGATAGCAGTACGGCGATCAACAAGGTATAGGCGTCCTTGTGATCTAACGGGATAGGGGTCTCCGGATAAAGTTCCTGAAGACGGCGTAAGACATGGTCGGCACGTTGTTGCTTGAGCATCCCGGCGGTCGCAATGCGGGGTTAGGCCAGGTTGGTGTACACCGCCTGCACGTCGTCGTCATCCTCGATTTTATCGAGGAGTGTTTCGACTTCTTCCATCTGCTCTTCCGTCAGCTCGATCGGCTGGGTGGGCAGCCGTTGCGGGCCTGCTTTGGTGGCGTGGATGCCGAGGGCTTCCACCGCCTGGCTGAGGCTGGCAAAGGCGCTGAACTCGCCGATCACGGAAACCACGCCTTCATCGACATGGATTTTTTCCAAGCCGGCGTCGATGAGATCCAGTTCAATCTCGTCGAGTTCGCGGTCGGTTGGCATCGGAAATTCGATCACCGTCTTGCGGCTGAACATGAAGTCCAACTGGCCGGCGTTGACCAGTTGGCCGCCGTTTTTGTTGAAGATAATCTTCAGGTTACCCACCGTGCGGTTGGAGTTGTCGGTGGCGCACTCCACGACAAACAAGGAGCCGTGCGGGCCTTTGCCTTCGTAGGTCACTTCCGAAATGTCGGCCGCGTCCTTGCCGGCGGCGCGTTTGATGGCGTTTTCAATGTTGTCGCGCGACAAGTTCTGGGCTTTGGCGTTGTTGATCGCCACGCGCAGCGGCGCGTTGGATTCGGGATCGGGGCCACCGTTTTTGGCGGCCATCGTGATGGATTTAGCCAGCTTCGGAAACACTTTGGACATTGTGGCCCATCGCGATTCTTTCGCCCGGCGGCGGCATTCGAAATGTCTTCCCATGGTATCGGTTCGGTTGAAAAAATTGGCCGGTGAGGCACCGGGCGAGAAATCTAATCAACCCCGCCGCGAGATGCAAGTGAAGTGCTGTGCGGGGAGGCTGCCATTGCCTGAAGAGTTTTTTGGCCGCAAAGACGCTCAAAAATGATCCGCATGTGGGCCAGCCCCCCTTGCGGGAAAGGCGGGGATGACGTCGTCCGCGCAAATCACCTCAGGCTCTGCGTTGACAGGCGGGCGCAGAGGGCGTAGTGAAAAAGGCATGGTTGGTTGTCATCGCTTTCTCGCTCTTGCCGCGGCTCTTTTGTCGTTCGGCTGTGCGGGAATGAATGCGGACAAACCCTGGCACGATGCCGTGAAACAACACGCCGAACAGCTCGGCTATCGCAACTGGATTGTCATTGCCGAGGCCTCATTCCCGGCTGAAAACCGACCCGGTGTCCGCCAAATCAACGCCAACGGGGATATCCCAGAGGTGCTTGATTACGTCCTCAAAACCCTCGAACAAAGCGAGAACCTCAGGCCCGAAGTTTACGTGACGCGGGAGCTTCGCTCCGTGGAAAATGACTTTGCTCCTGGCATTGATGAACACCGGAAGCGACTCAGAAGCTCGCTCCACGGCCATGAGACCACGGAGCTCGACCAACAATCGTTGCTCACTCTGCTGGCCGATGCCAATCGCAGCTTCGATGTGCTGGTGATTCGGACCTCCACGGCGCTGCCCTACTCGTCAGTTTTTCTCGAACTGAAGCCCGCATACTGGGATGCTGACTCGGAGGACCGCCTTCGTTCCAAAATGCAGCAAGAACGTTTGCAAAAATCCGTGCGACCGCTCTGAAAATGTGCATTCTCCCCGCGTGAGCCGTAAAGACGAAGAACTCCGCCAAGAACGTGAAGCTGCCTGGGTCGGCGATGCCGTCCTTGCCCTTTTTGCCCGCCAATACGTTCTGCGCGAACGCAATGCGATGGATGGCGAGTGGTTTACCCGACTGACCTCCAACGAATTTCTCAGTGCCTTTGGCAATCCAACTCGTGTCGAAGCCTCCATCGGCAAACTCTACCTCGCCGGCGGCCTTGAGGCTGCCAACGCTTGGATGGATGCTGAACTCGTCCCGCTTTTCCGCAAACAAATCGCC
The DNA here is from genome assembly GCA_037134575.1 of Verrucomicrobiota bacterium. Taxonomy (GTDB): domain Bacteria; phylum Verrucomicrobiota; class Verrucomicrobiia; order Verrucomicrobiales; family Akkermansiaceae; genus Luteolibacter. Next base: position 11,517 of record JBAXLW010000062.1, read on the forward strand.
AAGCGCGCGATCTAAGGGGGCGCCTCAGGATTCATGAAATCGGATCCAACTCCGCAAATACGATTGAGCCCGTCGCTGTCTGAAGCAGGCTGAGTACTCGAGCGTCCACGGTGGAACCGATTCTGGCCGCCGCGTGATTGACCACGATCATCGTGCCATCGGGCAAGTAGCTGACGGCTTGATCTTCTTCCTTCCCGGTGCGGACCAGCGCGATGCGGATTCTTTGGCCCACGGCAAGCGTTGGCTTCATCGCTTCGTCCAGATCGGGAAGGCTTAACACATCCACGCCTTGGATCTTTGCCACTTTGGCCAAGTTTTCGTCCGCCGTCATCAGGCGCGCTCCCAGCAGGCGGGCGGTTTGGATCAAGCGCGTGTTGAGACTCTCGGAATCCGCAGGGGAGGCTGAGTCGTGGATGGAGATTTGAAAATTCAATTCCTGTTGCATCTGCCCCAAGTAATCCAACCCTCGCTGCGCCCGTTGGCGGTCGCCCACCGAATCGGCATGAGCGGTCGCTTCCAGCACATCGAGAACAAATCGCGGGACGATCAGGCGCCCGTGAAGAAAGCCGGATCGGCAAATGCCCAGCACCCGGCCATCCATCACAGCTTCCGGATCCAACACCACAGGCTGACCGGATGAGGAATCCTGGCGAAAGCGCACATAGGGAATGACAAAGGCGAAGTCATCGCGGTTGCTGCGAAGTGCCAGCACGGCGCCGAGAAACCCGAGGCTGGCAAACAAGGCGATGTCGATCGCCAGCCGCAATGCATTAACCACCACGTCGAGCTGGATCGCGGAACTCCCCACGGCATTTTGAAGGTTGTCGCGGAATGCCAGTTCCAATAAGTTAGAAATTTCCACCCGGGTCAGCAGCCATGCACAGAATAAGCCTATGCCCAACCCGAAACTGGCCGTTGAAAAACCGCGCAGAGTGAAGCCCCTCATCAAGGTCTCAACCCAGATGAAGAAGCCTGCGACTCCCAGCCCGCAGAGCAAGCCCGTGACAACCGAGATATCCAGGGTGCCCGTAGTGCTGAGGGCGATTGCTACCCCGGCAGCCTCACAGACCAAGAGGTAAGTGAGACGCGCGATATTGACGGCTGGGGTGGCTGGCATGGAAAGTTGGATGGGTCAGATTCCTAAACCCGATCCTATTCCGCAAGAATAAAGCATTGGGGCTACGCGTGCTCCTCGGCAGTAGCTTGGATGTCTGTCAGTGCCGCGATAAAGTCGCCGAGGATTTCGGCCGGCACCATGATGGTGTCGCGGTTGCCACCGACATCCTCGGTGATTTTCACCACCATCCCGCGAGCATTAGCCTTGAGATCGAGATAAAAAGTTTTCCGATCGGCGAGAATTTTTTCCGTATGTAATAAATCCCTGTCCACGCTGTTTATGCTGTTGTGATGAGCTAAATAAAGACTCTTTAATGGGGGGTGCTTGTCAATTGAATTTATAAATATGCAAGGATGGCAAGAATGTCCCGCCCCCGATGATAAACCTTATCCCCACCAAGGATGGAGCTAACGCTGAGAAGGGCTGGATTACCAATGGAATTCCTTGACCGCGGCACGCGCAACGAGTGCCATCCGGTACTTTAGCGACTGGAACTGATGCGTGATTTTCTCCCGACCGACCGACCCGCACTGGTGCTGGCACCAATGCAGGACGTGACCGACTTGCCATTCATGAGAGTGATCGCGCGGCGCGGCGCGCCCGATTGGTTCGTGACGGAGTATTTTCGAGTGCATCCCGAATCCTGCCTGAACCGCTACATTCTGCGCTCGATCGCAGAAAACGAGACTGGGCGTCCCGTGTTTGCGCAGATGATCGGGCGCGACTTGCCGAGCCTCGTCCGCACGGCTGACGAGCTGGCGAAGTGGCCGATCGCAGGGATCGATCTCAACCTGGGCTGCCCCGCACCGATTGTTTGTCGCAAGGATGCGGGCGGCGGATTGTTGCGAAACCCCGAAACGGTCAACCGCCTGATTGGCTCCCTGCGCGAGGCGATCCCCGGACGCTTCACCGTCAAGACGCGCCTCGGCTACACCACGGCGGAGGAGTTTCCTGCGTTGTTAGAAATCTTCCGCAGCCATGCTATCGACGGGCTGACCATCCATGGTCGCACCGTGTTAGAACGCTATCAGACGCCCGTGCACCCCGACTGCGTGAGGACTGCGGTGGAAACGATGGCCTGTCCCGTGATCGCCAATGGCAATGCCGTGGATGTCGCGACGGGCCTGGCTTATCTCGCAGAAACCGGCGCGGCAGGGCTGATGATCGGCCGCGGCGCGATCCGCAATCCGTGGATTTTCTCGCAACTCACCGCCGCATTCCAGAACACCACCGCGCCCGCGCCGAGCTACCGAGACCTGTGGGAGTATGTGTTGGAACTCTACGACGAGCTCGCGCGGGAAACGCCGAAGTTCAATCCACTCTCCCACGTTCAGCGGATGAAAAAGACCCTCGCCTACATCAGCCACGGCCTGGAAGGCGAGTTCGATTACGACATGCGCCGCGCGAAAACGCCCGAAGACTTTCACGAGATCTGCCGCAAGCACCTCGATCACGACATCCCGCTGCCGGCCAAGCCGCCCGTTGGCTCCAAGCTGTTCTGCGGCTTCGAGGCGTGGGATCAAAAATAAAGGCTACGATTTACGGCCTTCGTCGTAGTCGAAGTATTCGAGCATCGTTTGGATCTCGTCGCGCGCTTCCAGCCCGCTTTCCTTTTTGCGGCGGATCAGGATTTCGTGAACGCTATCGTTCCAACCGACTTTGCTGAGGTACTGGTTCCAGATAAAGATGTCGCCCTCGCTCAGTTCGCGGCCGTTTTCAAAACACCAGTTGAGGATCTCCTCGTCGCTGCCGCCTTGAAGGACACGGGTAACCAAGGCCTGATAGTCGACCCGCAGGAAGTTCACGCAGCGGGAATCAAAACCCGATCCGAGGTTGTCGCAGAAATCCTCC
>JBAXLW010000063.1:0-14456 GCA_037134575.1 Verrucomicrobiota bacterium
CCATCCGTTAGCGCGGATCCAAAGCGCTGGCTGGCCGACGATTTCATCAGTCCAGAGAAAATCAAATCCATCACGGTGAGCATGAATGGCAAACCGGAGGCCGTATGGAAAATCAACCGCGAAAGCGAAGAGGCCGAGTTCAAGCTCGATGGCGCTGCAGCGACCGAGTTGCTCGATAGCACAGTCGCCAGTTCACTCAAGAGCCTTCTTTCCTACGCCCGTTTTGAAGACGTGGTTCCCGCGGCTCAAGTCGCGGAACGGGCGATTACTGGGGGGCAGCGCAGCGCAGTCATCGAGACTTTTGAAGGATTCACGTACGTGGTCAAAATGACACCGGCCAAGCCGAGCGCCGCTCCCACGACCGATGAGCCAGCCGCCAAGGATCATTTCCTGATGAGTGTGGAGGTAAGCGCAGAGATTCCCAAGGAGCGCAAAAAAGCCGAAGGCGAAAGCCCCGAGGACGCGAAGACCAAAGACGCCGCCTTTACCGATCTCCAGAAGGCCCTGTCGGACAAGCTCGCCAAGGAAAAGTCCTTTGCAGGAATCACCTACGAAGTCGCTAAGCGCCTGGTTGAGCCACTACTCAAGGACCGCGCCAGTCTCATGGCCAAGCCCGAACCTGCCGGTACCCAAGCCCCGAACCCCGGAGGGGTGCAGAGATTGCCTAGCGGCATGATCGCACGTCCACCCATGCCAGCTCCCGATGGAAAGGGGAGCGGCGTAAACGGGCAGTGATTTGCGGACCTTGGGCTGCGGTGACTCACAAAGGTTGCGTTTTTTGCTCGTCGTAAGGCGATGTTCTCCTCCACCCTCGCACCGCAATGCTCAAGGCTGGAATCGTAGGACTACCCAACGTCGGAAAATCGACACTCTTCAACGCTGTAACCCGCACCCGCAAGGCGGAGGCAGCGAATTATCCATTTTGCACGATCGATCCCAATGTCGGAATCGTCAGCGTGCCCGATCCACGTCTGGCTGTACTTTCAAAAATCTCCGGCTCACAGAAATTGATCCCGACGGCGATCGAGTTCGTGGATATAGCCGGACTGGTCAAAGGCGCGTCTGAAGGCGCCGGTCTCGGCAACCAGTTCCTCGCGAACATCCGCGAAACTGACGCCATCGTCCAAGTCGTTCGCTGTTTCGAAAACGATGACATCATCCACGAACTCGGCACGGTCGACCCGATCCGCGACATTGAGATCATTAATTCCGAGCTGATCCTTGCCGACATGGCATCACTGGAAAAGCGCCGCCAATCTCGTGAAAAGAAAGCCAAGGGCGGTGACAAGGAAGCGAAGAAAGAAGTCGAGTTGATCGACGTCATCATGCCGCACCTCGACCAAGGCAACCCGGCACTGACCATCGAATTCAGTGACGACGACAAGGCAATCGTGCGCGAGTTTTTCCTGCTTTCCTCGAAAAAGACCATTTACGCCTGCAACGTCGCCGAAGACGAACTGGCCGCTGCGATTGAAAACCCCGATTCCCATGCCCAAGTCGCCCGCGTCCGCAAGTTCGCCGCCGATCATACTGGTTCCGAGGCAGTGGTCATCTCCGCCCGCATCGAGGAAGAGCTTAGCGACATGCCTCCTGAAGAGGCCAATGAATTTCTCGCGGACATGGGCGTGACAGATTCCGGTGTCTCCAGCTTGATCCGTGGCGTCTATCACTTGCTAGGCCTACGCACCTATCTCACCACCGGCGTTCAGGAGACTCGCGCATGGACGATCATTGCGGGTGATAAGGCTCCTGCAGCTGCGGGTGTAATTCACTCGGACTTCGAGCGCGGTTTCATCGCTGCCGAAGTCGTTCACTACGACGATCTGGTCGCCCTTGGTTCCAAAAATGCCGCCAAGGAAGTGGGTAAATTGCGCATCGAAGGCAAGGAATACGTCGTCAAAGACGGTGATGTCATTGAATTCCGTTTCAATGTCAGCAAGTGATCCGGTCTGCACTCGGGGGATTTCATCGTGTTCGTTCTGGTCGTAGAGTGACAGCGGGTGTAAGATGCGGCTATGGATGCCTTGATTCATCATCTCGAAGATAAGCGGGAGCTGACTTCATCGGAAGTGGAGGTGGCAGCAGCCTTGTTGTTAGACCCTTCCGCAGCGGACTCGAAAAAAGAGCGATTGCTCGAAGCGCTGGCTTTAAAGGGCGAGACGCCAGGTGAGATTGCTGGATTCGTGGAGGCGTTTCTTGATCAAGCAGTTGATCCTCATCTTGGACTCATGAACCTAGATGGTCCTACACTCGATGTTTGCGGAACAGGAGGGGATCAGCTGGATCTCTTCAATGTCTCGACCACTGCCATGTTCATCGCTGCAGCTGCCGGAGCAGTGGTGGTCAAGCACGGCAACCGTCGTATCACCTCGAAAAGCGGTGGCGCGGATGTGTTAGAGGCGCTCGGCGTTCGCATTGATTTGTCTGCCGATCAGTTCCGAAGCTGTGTTGAGAAAGCGGGCATGGGCTTCATGTTCGCTCCGCTCTATCATCCTGCGTTCAAATCGGTTGTCGCCGTACGCAAGTCACTTGCCCAGCGAGGTGTAAAAACGATTTTCAACCTGATTGGGCCGCTTCTCAATCCAGCGCGTCCCCAGTGTCAGTTGGTGGGGGTATTCTCGCGTGAGCTTTGCCCCGCATTTGCAGAGATTTTGCAACGCCTGGGGCGTGAGAGTGCTTGGGTCGTCCATGGCACCACTGGCGACGGTCGCTGTGTCGATGAAGTGAGTTTGATGGGTTCCACCCGCATCTGCAAATCGGGCTTGTTCCAAGATCTCGATGATGAGGAAGTGCGGCCGCGCGACTTCGGTCTGAAACACGCCGAGGTAGCCGAGCTCCAAGGCGGCGACGCGATCGCAAATGCGGCCATTCTTGAATCCATTCTCAACGGCCGCGAGATTGGACCCAAGCGGGATATGGTTCTGATGAACGCGGGTGCAGCACTGGCCTGCGCCGGTCTGGCAGATGACATGGGAGATGGGATCGAGATTGCTCGCGAAATGATCACTTCCGGAGCCGCCATTGAGCGGCTGCGCCTGCTGCAAAAAGCATCGCAAGCATGAATCTGACTTTTCGCCTGAATTATCACACGGTACCGGGGCAGTCGCTTTGGTTGAATTATACGGTGATATCTCAAGGCTTTCGCCACGGCTCACGATTCGTTCCGTTAGAGTGGATCAATTCCCAGCAGTGGGAGACCCACGTGGTGATTCAAGAGCCGGCTTGTTTCCAGATCGAATACCACTACCTGCTTCGCCAAGAGTCGAATGGAGTTGCGCTGGACGAATGGCACGCCCCGAGAGTCGTGGAACTGGATTCGAGGGCAAATGAGGCGTGTTGGCTGTTCGATACTTGGTGTTCTGCAGGCACCGTTGACTATGCCTTTGAAACGAATGCTTTTCTAGCCGTATTGCCCGCCCGCGGGCCTTTTCAAAAACTCACGCTCCCTGGAAAGGCAAATCATCTCTTTCAGCTGAGAATGGCGGCTATTCCCGAGGGGCTGGTGCCCTGCTTGATTGGCAGCGTTCCTGAAATCGGTGAGTGGGATTGTCATTCCGCCATCCCGCTGTACGAGGTGGCTGCCAATGTCTGGCAGACCTGCCTCAATCTGCCGACTGATAAAAATATCGACTATAAGTACGCGATGCTGGATCTCAGCAAGCGATGTATCGCGAGCTTCGAGTTGGGAGAAAATCGCTGCCTGCCATCCCGCATGGATGCCAGCCGCGACTGGACCAGTGTCCATGATGAATGTTACCGCAGAGAGGTCGCCGGGCTGTTTCGTGGGGCCGGGGTGGCGATGCCAGTCTTCTCCTTGCGCAGTGAAAAAAGCATGGGTGTCGGCGAGTTTGCCGATCTCCAGACGTTCGGTGATTGGGCGAAGCAGGTCGGCCTGAAGTTGATCCAAATTCTGCCAATCAATGACACGACTTCGTTGCACGACTGGACGGACTCTTATCCCTACTCGGCGATCAGTGTCTATGCACTGCATCCGCTCTATCTGCGGATCGATGATTTAGATTACTCCATGCCTCCCATTTTCCAGCGGGAGCTCAACGCCACACGGCATCAACTCAACGCGCTTAATCAGATCGACTACGAAGCGGTGATGCGCGTGAAGGCGGTCCTCACCCGTCAGATTTTCGATCAACACCGCGAGGCGATTCTTGCCAGCGACTCCTTCAATTCATTTCGCCGGGACAATGCTCATTGGGTCAACGCCTACGCGCTCTTTTGTTTGAAGCGGGATCATTTTGGCACAGCTGATTTTAGCCGATGGGAGGACTGGGCGACTTTCGATCAGGAGCGAGTGGATCGGTGTGCTCAGCCCAGTCACCCCGAATGGCCGCAGGTCGCCTATCATATCTGGCTACAATCGGAGCTCGATCAGCAACTCTCCGCTGCGGTTCGCCATCTCAACGAGCTGGGTCTCGCGCTCAAGGGCGATCTGCCGATTGGAATCGATCGCCGCTCAGTGGATGCTTGGTCCGCCCCGCATTTGTTCAAGATGGATGAGCAGACGGGGGCACCGCCGGACGCATTTGCCATCAAGGGGCAAAACTGGGGGTTTCCGACCTATGACTGGGAAGTCATGCAGCGAGATGACTTTGCGTGGTGGCGCTCGAGGTTTGCCCAACTTAGTCGGTACTTTGACGCCTATCGCATCGATCACATTCTTGGTTTTTTTCGAATCTGGCAGGTCCCATACACGCAGGTCGAAGGTATCATGGGCTACTTTGATCCAGCGTTGCCCATATCTCTTGAAGAGATTCGGGCGCGTGGGATCGACTTTAGCCACGAGCGTTTTTGCCGTCCTTATCTGCGAGAGTCTTACTTACGGCGCTGCTTTGGCGATTCGTTCCCACAAGTGAAAGCAGCCTATCTAACGGACATAGGCTCGGGATTATTGCAGCTAAATGAGGCGGTGGCGACGCAGCGACAAATCGTCAATCTGTCTCTGGATTCGGTCCTTGAGCAAGGTCTGCTCGACTGCGTTAGCGAGGTGCTCTTTTTCGAGGTGCCAGGCTCGCAGGGCACGCTTTTCCATCCGCGCTGCCTCTTGCAGACGACCGACTCGTATCTGCAACTCAGCCCGGATCAACAGCGACGGGTTGACGATCTCTATAACGATTATTTCTACCAGCGTCAGGAGAGCTTCTGGCAGGCCCGCGGTTATGAGAAGTTGCCAGCGATGCGCAAAGCCAGCTCGATGCTGCTCTGTGGCGAGGACCTCGGCATGGTTCCCGCCTGCGTACCCGGTGTGATGAGTGAGTTGGGCATCCTATCCTTGGAAATCCAGCGCATGCCGAAAACCTCAGTCAACGAGTTCTTCGATCTCGATCACGCGCCATACATGAGTGTGGTCAGTTCCTCCACCCATGACATGACCACCTTGCGCGCATGGTGGGCGGAAGATTCTTCCCGTGCTGCTAGATTTGCCTCGCAGATGCTTGGTATTGGGTCTCCTGCGGCGGATTTGTCGGGAGAAGATGCCAGCCATATTCTCTGGCAGCACCTTCGGTCATTAGCGATGTGGGCGATTTTCCCGCTACAGGATCTCCTGGCGATCGACAAATCGATTCGTCACCCCGATCCCGATGCAGAGCGGATCAACGTTCCGTCCATCATGCCATACTACTGGCGATATCGCATGCACCTCGGGATTGAGGAACTGGCAGCTGCGGATGGATTCAATCATCAGTTGGCACATTTGATTTTAGCCTCTGGGCGTTAGATTATCAAAAAACCTGATTTTATCGAGAGGATGCCTTGACCCGGCAAGGGGCGAGGGAATAGTTTTCCGACGTTTCCGCACTTGCGTAAGGATTTTAGACTCCACCATGAACATTCACGAATATCAAGCCAAAGAGCTTTTCGATCGCTTTCAAGTCCCAAGCCCGCGTGGTGCGGTTGCCAGTACACCGGCTGAGGCCGAAGCCGCCGCCCGTCAATTCAGCGGTGCCAAGCTGGTCATCAAGGCCCAAGTTCACGCCGGTGGACGCGGTAAAGGCCACTTTAAAAACGGATTTCAAGGTGGCGTTCATCTCATTGAATCTCCCGAACAAGCCGCAGAACTCGCCTCCAAGATGCTCAACGAGACACTCGTCACCGTGCAAACGGGGGAGGCTGGTAAACTCGTTAGTAAAGTGATGGTCGCCGAAGCGGTAGATATCACTCACGAATATTACCTCGCGATTCTGATGGATCGTGCCACCAGCCGTCCGGTCATCGTCGTTTCTACGGAAGGTGGCATGAGCATCGAAGACGTCGCTCACAACACGCCGGAGAAAATCATCCGCCAGTTTGTTCACCCACTCTTGGGCCTTCAGGCCTACGAAGTCCGCAAGCTCTCTGCGGCCCTTGGCCTAAGCGGCGATATCGCCAAGCAATTTGCCAAGCTGATCGGCAATCTCTACAAGCTTTTCATCTCCTGCGACTGCGCGATGGTTGAGATCAACCCGCTCGTCACCACACCCGACGGCCGCGTGCTCGCTCTCGATGCCAAGTTTGGCTTCGATGACAACGCGCTTTATCGCCACCCGGACATTGTCGCCATGCGTGACAAGTCCGAGGAAGACCCTCGCGAAGTCGCGGCTTCCGAGTTCGACCTCAACTACATCGGCCTCGACGGCAATATCGCCTGCCTCGTCAACGGTGCCGGTCTCGCGATGGCCACCATGGACATCATCAAACACTTCGGTGGTGATCCGGCTAATTTCTTGGACGTCGGGGGGGGCGCCTCCAAAGAGCAGGTGACCGCTGCGTTCAAGATCATCCTCGGCGATCCGAACGTGAAGGGGATCCTGATCAATATCTTCGGTGGTATCATGGACTGTAATATCATCGCCGAAGGCGTGATCGCCGCAGCCAAGGAAACCGGTCTGCCAATCCCACTCGTCGTTCGCCTCGAAGGCAACAATGTCGACATGGGTAAAGCGACTCTCGCTGCATCTGGCCTCAACATTGTTGCTGCCAGTGACATGTCGGACGCCGCCAAGAAAATCGTCGCCGCCGTTCAATAATCGATCTGCTCACGGGTCACTAACCAACTTTTTAAAATGTCCATTCTCGTTGACGAAAACTCCAAAATCCTGGTTCAAGGAATAACTGGCAGCTTCGGCGCACGCCACGCCTCGCTGTCACTTGCCTACGGCTCCCAACTGGTCGCCGGTGTCACTCCCGGTAAAGGCGGTCAGAAGTTTGAAAACGTCGTTCCCATCTTCGACACCGTCAGCCAGGCGGTGAATGAAACGGGTGCCACGGCGTCCGCTATCTTCGTGCCACCACCATTTGCAGCCGATGCTATCCTCGAAGCGGCCGATGCCGGGATCGAGCTGATCGTCTGCATCACGGAAGGCATCCCGGTCATGGACATGATGCGGGTGAAGGAAGCGCTCCGCGGCTCCAAGTCGCGCCTGCTCGGCCCGAACTGCCCCGGAATCGTCACTCCCGGTCGCGGCGAAAAGAGCCACGGTGGCTGCCGTATTGGCATTGCCCCCGGCTACATTCACAAGCGCGGTAATGTGGGCGTAGTTTCCCGCTCCGGCACACTCACCTATGAAGCCGTTTTCCAGCTCACCGCGCTCGGCTACGGCCAAAGCACCTGCGTCGGTATCGGCGGCGATCCAATCAACGGCACCAACCACTTGGAAGTGCTCGAAATGTTTAACAACGACCCCGAGACCGAAGCGATCATTATGATCGGTGAAATCGGCGGCAATGCTGAAGTCGACGCCGCACGTTGGGCCAAAGAGCATTGCAAAAAGCCAATCGCTGGCTTCATCGCTGGTGCCACAGCGCCTCCGGGCCGCCGCATGGGCCACGCTGGTGCCATTGTTGGCGGAGAGGAAGATACTGCCCAAGCTAAGAAGCGGATTCTCGCGGAGTGTGGTATTGCTGTCGCGGAAACTCCTTCCGACATGGCGACCACGCTACTGGCGCATTGGGGCAAGTGATCTAGCGGCAATCAGTGAACGGTCGGAAACATGGCGAAGAATCCATTCGTCGCCGCATAGGCATTTCCGATCGTCATTCTTTTCAACTCGTGGCCGGCTCCCCACGAGTCGCTGAACAAGAGCTGCCCTCTTCGGTCATTGTAGCCGATGATCATGCGCATGTGGTTACCGTTCGCCTGTTTGGCGGTCGGTGGTTCTTCGGGGTATTTTCCGAGGGTTAGCGTCCACAGCACGGGAATTCCGCCGTCGATGTAGCGATGGATCGACTTCGCGAATTTTGCCTCATCGATCTTCCTGCCCACGGTCAACTTGCGATTATCCACTTCAACGAGTTGCTCATCATTACTCATGCCCAAGATCTTGAAGCGCGTTTTGAAGCGGTAGTCGATTTTACCCAGCACCTCGATCATCGCGAGGGAACTGGTCCCTGTCTGGGCGGTGGTTCCGACCACTTGGGCGATCTGGTGCTGGTCCGCTTGGATCCCATAGTATTCGAAAAGTCGTTGGGTGGTGGCGACCACGCAATAGCCTTTCTGCCCTTGGTCCACCATCGGGATGTTTTGGATATAGACGTCACCGTTCTCCATTTTTTTGACGTTTTGGGGCAATTCGGATAGCTTCGCGGTCACGGCGCGTCCTTGGAGAGCCGCGGCAAAGGGGCCTTTCGCATCGCGGGGTGCCATGCGCAGTCTTAGAAACTCCACCTTGCCGTGGTTGGCTTCAGGATTGTATTCCATCATGGCCATGCCGCGTGGGGAGCTCCAGATCCAACCCTCCGAGAGAAAACCTTGCGCGGGATCGGCCTTGCGCTCAACGGGTCGGACTTTCAGACACTCGCTTATTTTTCGCCCACAGAGTTTGAAGCGTCGCTGGAATTCTTCCGTACTGATCTCCCCAGAGTCACCGCGGTTATAGAGCGAGATGGTAATGCCGTTGATCTTACCATTGAGAAAGTCCACGACCGCTTCTTCACCCGACAACTCCGAGAATACTTTCAAATCAACCCGCAGGTTAGTGAATGGCTGGTTCATGAAAACCGCCCGATCACGCGAGGTGGTCATCCATTGGAAGTAAGGTGGCTTATCCAGCTTAATGCCCTTTGGTGCGGAAAAGGCCGCGTCGAGACGGTCGGGGGTCAAACTCCAAACCTCAGGGATCTGGGTGAGAATATCCAGCGAGCAGGTCAACCGCCCCAATTGCATTTGCTCGGCGAACGCTTCGGCATTTCCCATCGACGGGCTCGATTGTCCGTTGGCCCAACCGCCCAATGCCATGCAGAGCGACACTGGAACCATCGAAACCGCGCGGTAAATCTTTGGGCGCATGATCATAAGGGGTCGATCTTAGCATGCTGCGCAATCTTGACAATTCCCAAGCTGTCTCGTCCCAAAAAACGCACCCGCGCCCGGACATGCCGGACGCGGGTGTGATACCATCACCATGAAAAAAGACGAAGACTACTGACCGGGGGCACCCGGATGGTTGAGCGAGTTCATTCGGAAGCTCATTCCGTGCCCCATGCCATTGCTGCTGAGGTCGAAACTTTCAAGTCGCTTGAGCACGTCGGCAGGGGCCATCGCCTTATCCTGCTCGGTGTTCCATGGGCCGCTCCAAATGACTTTGTCCTGCGCATCCCGGAGGGTGACTTTCTGGCTCCCATCAATCGAATGGGCCTCAACGCTGCCTTGAGAGTCTCTGACTTTAACGGTGGCGTCACCCTGGATCTGGATCTTGCCGTTGCTGGCTGTGTCCGGCGAGAAAATGCCGTTGCCTATGGCACCTTGCATCCGCTTTTTGAGCTCGCCCATAGCTCCCTGAATGCGGGACGCCAATGGCGCATCCTCGTTGACGAAGGGCAGGTTGAGTCCGCCGATGTTGCCTTCCAGTGCACCGCGGATCCGATCCGCCAGTTCTTGAGGCAGGCCATCGAGACGGAGCGGGTCCAGCGATTGTGGTTCCGCCAGAGTGGTCTCAGCCGCCCTGCTGCCCAGAGTGACATTAACTGGGGCGGATTTGCCTTTGTGGACGACTTCGAGGGCGAGCGATTCGCCAGGCTGATGAGCTGCGATGCGCTCGGACAGTTCGCGCGGGCAGCTGACCGGTTGGTTCGCCACACGGGTGATCACGTCGTTGACAGCGATTCCGGATTTCGCTGCAGGCCCGTCTGGCACCACGAAGCGGACGACTACGCCCTCTCCGGGCTTGAGGCTGAGATGATCGACGAGGATTTCGGGAAGCTGACTTGAGACGATTCCAAGGAAAGAGACGGAAGCACTGGCCGAGGAATGCTCTGGCGCGGCGGGTAATTTGATTTCTGGCAGCGCGTTGCCTTGCTTGTCGAGTGCCTGCGGTGGCGGCGCGTTGTCCTCGGGGGCCTCAATCGCGAACGCGGGTGTAGCTAGCGCTGACCAAAAGCTGGCGAAGAGAATGGAAAATAATTTCGTTTTCATGGTCTACCTACTAAGATCGCAGTAAGTGAAAGTTTTTGTTCAAGAAAAAAATTCAGATCAATCGGTTTTTGCTGGGACCAGCATGTATTCAACGCTCGGCTTCTCGACTTCGACGGTGCGGCCTTGGGCGTCCTTGAGTGTGATTTGGTCTTTGTAGACCACACGCACGAGGCTGTGCGGCTGATTGTTCGACTTCCAAACGACACCCTCGTCGTGCACTTCACTCAGGCCGCGGTTGAAGCTCGCTGGAACAAAATTTGGGTTGCTCGCTGTGGCAGCGGGTGCACTCGATTGTGCGACGAGATGGGCTGCGGGCTTGCCTGAAGGAATCATCAGCGCTGACAATGCCCCGATGATCGCTACGGCCGCCGCCGCACTCCAGAGCGGGCGCTTGTGAATGACGTTGCGGTTGGTAATTGGGAAAAGCACCACCTTTTCGTCCACCTTAAATGGCACATCGCGGACGATGGCTTCGAGGCTGCCGAGATACTCCGGGTTGAGCTTAGTTGGCGATGTGCGACGCAGCAGTTGCTCGAAGCGGAGTTCCGATGCGCTTAACTCAGTCAAAGTGCCATCAGCCGCCGCTTCGAGCCGTGCGAGGAGTTCTTCATCGAGCGCGCTGGCTTGGATTTCGCGAAGTTCGGCTTCGAAGGATCGTGATTCTGGAGTCATGGCTTGCAGTCAGTGAATAGTGAGTTAGAGAGAAAGGTCGCCTCTACGGCGTGCGCTGCTGAGTTGGCGCTTGAGTGCCTCCAGACCATAGCGATAGCGAGAGGCGGCGGTGTTTTGAGAAATGCCGAGCGTTTCGCCGATTTCGGCAAAGGTCTGCTCACCCCAAATTTTAAGGAGAATGACTTCGGAAAACTTGGCAGGCAATTGCTTGAGGCTTTGTTCAAGCTTCTCTCGCGTTTCGTCGTCGGACGACTCGCTTTCGAACCACGAGCTGAAGGCATCGAACGGCTCGGCCTCTTCGTCGGCACTGGCACTTTCTTCGCGCCGTTTGCGACGATCACTGCGGCGGCTTAGGTCGATGGCCAGACGGCGGATGGCAGTATAAAGATAGGGTTGCCACGCTTCCTGTCCGCCGACGAATTCTCCGCTGCGGATCTTTTCAACCAGCTTCACCAACGCGTCCTGGAAGACGTCTTTGGCGTCTTCATGGCAGCGAGTTTGTTGGCGGGCAAACAGCAAGAGCCTCGGACCATGTTCAGCCAGCCACTCGCGCCAGGCGGAAGCGGTGGGTGATACCTCAGCAGTTGCGGTCAAGGACGTCATAGGGCGATCTTCATCCATAGAGCGATACGGGTCGGGGGATTTGTTTAGCCGATGGGAAATTAATGCATCCTCGCGGCCGGACGGCTTATTCTTATGGAGAACATAGAAACCACGAAAGACACGAAACTTCACGAAAAATCAAAGCATTGAAGGAATGGCTCGCTTCACCCGTTGGGCGGCGGCCAATCCAGTTTCAAGTTCTTCTTTTCTTCGTGTCTTTCGTGATTTCCGTGGTTCCCATCTCCGGATGAAGGATGAATGCTGCTTCCTTCTTCAATCTGTGTAATCCGAAATCAGTGGTTCTTTTTCTCTGCGACATAAAGTCCGTTCAGGACTTCCAGCCTGCGAGTTTGCAGACGCGCTTGAAATGCAGGGGATCGACCGGGTTGATGGAAAGCCGGGTGCCGCGCTGGCAGACCATCATCTCTGAAAGTACAGGGTCTGCCTTGAGGGCTTCGAGTGTTAGCATGGCGCTGAAACGGCCGACAAACTCAAAATCGACCAGCCACCAGCGCGGGTTTTCCGCCTTGGACTTGGGGTCGTAGTAATCGCTCTTTTCGTCAAACTGCGTCGGGTCGGGATAGGGCTGACCGACGACACGGGCGATGCCTGTCACACCGGGCGGTTTCGCATTTGAGTGGTAAAACAAGGCGAGGTCGCCCGCCATCATGTCCTTCCACATGAAGTTCCGCGCCTGGTAGTTGCGGACGCCGCTCCACGGCTCGCGATCGACCTTGGCGAGGTCGTCGATGCTGAAGACGTCGGGCTCGGATTTGATCAACCAGTGGCGCATGCGATTTAGGCGATGACTTTTGTGACGGTCGGACTGAGGGCGGGCAGGGAAAGATGCTCGGGTCCGAGTTCCAGGCCATGGTTGGCGCGGACGTCAGCTTCGATTGCTTCCAACACGTCGAGCTCCGGGCGAAAGTCCGCGGCATGATACGAACTGCGAACGAGCGGGCCACTGGCGACGTGGCGGAAGCCTTTGGCGAGGGCGATCGCTTTCAGTTCATCAAAGGCCTGCGGCGTGATGTACTCGACGACTGGCAGATGCTTCTGGGTCGGGCGCAGGTATTGGCCCATCGTCAGCACCGTCACATCGTGGGCGAGTAGATCGTCCATCGCTTGCAGGATTTCCTCGTGGCGCTCGCCGAGGCCCAGCATCAGTCCGCTCTTGGTAGCGACTTTGCCGTTCACCATTGCCTTGGCTTTTTTCAAAACCGTGAGGCTGCGCTGGTACTGGGCGCGCGAGCGGACCAGCGGGGTCAGGCGCTCGACGGTTTCGAGGTTGTGGTTGAAGATGTGCGGGCGGGCATCCATCACCAACGAGAGCGCCCAGTCGCGGTCGTTGAAGTCGGGCACCAGCACTTCGATGATAATCTCTGGATTCGCTTGGCGGACGGCTTCGATCGTCTGTTTGAAATGTTCGGCACCACCGTCGCGCAGATCGTCGCGGGCCACGGCTGTGATCACCACGTGGCGGAGATTCATCCGACGGGTCGCCTCGGCCACGCGCTGGGGTTCGTCGGATTCGAGCGCATCGGGCTTGGCGGTTTTGACAGCGCAGAAGCCGCAGGCGCGGGTGCACTTGTCGCCGGCGATCATGAAAGTGGCAGTGCCTTGGCCCCAGCATTCCCAGCGGTTCGGACACTGCGCTTCCTCGCAGACAGTCACCAGTTTCAAATCGGTGATCAGTGACTTGGTCGACCAGAACGCCGGGTTATTCGGCAAGCGGACTTTGATCCAATCCGGTTTCCGTTCCCGGTGCAAAGTCGGATCCATCTTCATTTTCGGGCCGCAGCTACTCATAACGGCAGTACGCTAGTCCTACGGGTGGCCGCAGGAAAGCGGAAAGTGACCTGTTTCAGCGGGTTTGCGGTCGATCCTCAGAAACCACCCGCCGATCGGTGGAAACCACGCGCTGTGGTGTGGGCGACTGTCAATGATGAGGCGCTAGACGCGCATCATGTTATTAACCTAAAAAGGAAAGTGGAAATCACACCAAACGGCGGCAAGTGACGTCATTCCAAAGGCATGAATACACCGTTGATTCTGATATGTCCTAACCCTGTGGGTGAGTCGGAAAATAGCCCCAAATTCCCCTCTGGATCGCGATTCCGGAATCACTTTGCGGCCGCGTTATGCGTCATGGAGTTCAAGCTTTAGCCTGCATCCCACACGCTGAAGCGTGAACTCCTCAAAAGCGCCAGGCTTCAGCTTCGACGGGGTTGGTCTCAAAACTCACCCCATACCAATCCGCCGCGAATTGTGCACACTTGTCACGGACCAGCTTTAGAGCACGCTTGCATTAAATTAACGCGTCATTTCCCTTTTTAGGATTAGATGATTCCTCCGCCGCGCCCGGCTTGCAGCAAATCGGCAACGCCACACGCGACGTTCCTCAGTTTGTGTAAACATTGATGAGGAATGGTACAAGCAAAGTCGATGGGGTAACGATCTTTTGGAAAAGAACAAAGTTCCCAGGGAAAGTGCGGGGAACAAAAAACCCCAGCATCTGGGGAGATGCCAGGATTTGGGTGGAAAGTCGGATTACTTGGCGGCTTCTGGCTTTTTGGCGAAGGTCGCGCACCAGCCGCCTGCCGTCACGATCTTGCCAGCGAAGACCGCGCACGGGCCGTTGGCGTCACCCGCTTTCCCTTGATAGAGGGCACAGCCGGTACATTTCTGCTCGGGCTTGTGCTGCGCGTATTTGACGGCGTCTACCTTGACGCTGTCTTCTTTGTAGCCGAGGGCAGTCGCCATCGGGTCGCTTTCT
>JBAXLW010000064.1:0-14267 GCA_037134575.1 Verrucomicrobiota bacterium
GTGCACTGCACGCGAGGGTCCGTGCACTGCACGCGGGGGTCTGTGCACTGCACGCAGGGGTCCGTGCACTGCACGCGGGGTCTCGTGCACTGCACGCGGGGGTCCGTGCACTGCACGCGAGGGTCAGTGCACTGCACGCGGGGGGCCGTGCACTGCACACGAGGGTCTGTGCACTGCATGCGAGGGTCTGTGCACTGCACGCGGGGGTCCGTGCACTGCACGCGAGGGTCCGTGCACTGCACGCGGGGGTCTGTGCACTGCACGCGAGGGTCTGTGCACTGCACTGAAGCCGCTATGCAGACGGGAATCCGTCGATTTACTTGCGGTTGGCGGGCTGGATCGACGATTTCGTCTTGGATTTCGTCTTGGAACTGCTCTTGGGAGCCTCGGCGGCGCTTCTGCCTTTTTCTTCAAGGGGTAGAAGTGCTTCCTTTGTCGGCAGACCGTCCGGGCCGTCGGCCATGCCGCGTACTTTTTCCGAGACTTTGTAACGGGCATCCATGTTTTCTTGGACCGTGTTGAGCTGTTGAGCATCGCGAACAATCGATGGCTGGATGAAGACCATCAGCTCGCTGCGGTTTTTGGTGTCACTGGTTGAAGAGAATAGTTTTCCTAAGAAGGGAATATCACAAAGGATAGGGATGCCACTCTTGTCATTGCCTCCTCTGCCGACAATCAGGCCGCCAAGGACGATGGTTTCGTTATTAGGAACGGTGGCCGTGGTGAGGATTTCGCGGGTGGAAATCTTAGGCACCGTAAGGTTGCCGCCATTACCGGCACCGCCCTGGATAACCTGAGTCCCATTTTGTTCATCGTTGAGCAGCGAAATCTGCATCGTAATCTCGTTGTCGGAGTTGACGAGCGGTACGACTTGGAGCTTCAGCACCACGTCTTGGTATTGGATTTGGGTGCTGGAGTTGCTGCTGGAGCCGTAGCTGGTACTGCCCGTGGGGATGGCGATTTTTTCACCACTGGAGATGGTTCCCATCTGATTGTTGGAGGTGAAAATACTCGGGCGGGAGAGAACCGTGAAATCGCTCTTCGTCTGCAACGCCTGCAAATAATAATTCAGGTTGCCGCCGATTTTTCCATAGACGTGCAGGCCTCCACCCAGCGCGTTGGTATTGGGGCCACCGGGAATGGCGGGAGTGGCAGGGATGGCAGGGCTACTATTGGTAGCGGGGATAAAGGGGCTTCCGGCGGTGGCGCCAAGTATAGGCAAGATCGGGCTGCCACCGGAGCCGCCAAAGATCGAGGTGTCACCACCGAGTCCAAGGTAGCTCATTCCAGAAGTATGCTCATTAGTGAGCGAAAGCTGGCCGATGACGGTGGAGATCATGACTTGATCGGGTTTGACGTCGATCTGGTCGAGCAGGCGCTCGATGATTTCCAGGCCTGAAGGAGGACCTTGGACAACGATGGAGTTGGTGATGTTGTCGGCGACCAGTAGGGTGCGGCCGACAAGCACGGATGCTGGAGCGGAACTGACATTGGGGGCGCTCGGGCCTCCGCCGCCGCCACCCCCGCCACCCATGGAGCCGCCGCCGCTCCCGCCGCCCATGGAGCTTCCCGCACTGCCGCCCATGGAACTGCTGCCGTTGCGGTTGCTGTCGCTTCGGCTGCTGCCACCAAAGTTGGCACCGGTGCTGCCGCTGCGGCCTGGGCTGTTGCTGGTGCCGGCTTGGGGGCGGGTGCTGGCCTGGCTGCCGCCACCGCCACCGCTGGTTGAACCACCTTCGCCCGTGCCACTGAAGGCGCGGTTGAGGGCGTCGCCCGCGACGGGCAGGAAGTCGGCGACGGTGAGGAAGCGGAGTTTGCGGCGGAGAAAGTTCTTTTCGCTGGTTTCGACGTCGAATTCGCGGATCAGGCCTTCGACAAACAACAGATCGACAGGACGACCCATGGCGAAGATGCGGTTGGTGCGGGGATCGGGGATGATCTGAACGGGGGTTTCCTCGCCACTGCCTCCGCCACCCGCTGCTGCGGGCTGGTTCGGGATGCCGGCGCCGGCTGGCTGACCGGCAGGAACTGGGGCCGCAGGCTGCCCGTCGCGCTGGACACCGGCCGTTTTTTGCGCCGATTGCTGGGCGGTGAGGAGGGTGGTAAGGGTGGTCGCGATTTCCGTGACGTCGGCAAACTGGACTTTGATGAAGCGGGTGCTGACTTGGGACGAGGGCTTGTCGATCTCTTTTTTGAGGTCGATGAGTTTGCGGATCAGCGAGGTGTTTTCCGTGATGACGACGGCGGACGCATTGGGGACTGGGGCGATGGAGCCGTAGGCGCCGAACTGGCCGATGATCTGGGTGAAGGTATTCACGGCTTCGGCCGGTTTGATGTAGCTGAGGGTCATCACATAGGAAATGACCGCATCGCCGTCGGGCAGAGGGACGTTTTCATTGTAAACGGCGACGCCGCGGCCCGTCGGACGGATCCCGCCGGTGGAGAGGGTGAGGATGTCGAGGGTGGGGTCTTGTTCGTCGGGGACGAAGACGAAGTTCTCGATGGTGGCGGCTTTCTTAAGCAGTTCGGCAGCTTGGGCGAAGGTCAATGGGTCCTTGGGGCTGGCGTCCTGGACGAAGCGGAACTCAGCAGTAGAAGCGGCGGTGGAGATGATGACACGGCGGCCAGTGTATTTCCGATAGAGGCCGGCGAGGGCGTCGCCACTGAGCTTGAGCTCTTCGATCGGTTCGGTAATCAGCGTTTGCCCGAGGTTGGATGCGGGTGTGGCGGTTGCGGTGGGTCGGGCGCTGGGCGCGCCGGCGGCTGGGGTTGGCGCCTCGCCAGGAATCGGCACACCAGGTGGCTGGATAGCGGGATTTTCCGCAGCAGGCTCTTGGCCAAAAGCTGAGGCGAGGCCGAGAAGGAGGATGGCGATGGAATGATGGAAGCTCATGGAAACGGGTGAAAATTGAGAATGAAAGATTTAGTGGCGGGGCCGATTGAAGCGGTTGGTAGGAGGCCTCAGGGCAGGGGCGCCGTTGGGCATGCCACTGGCGGGCGGAACCACGCGTGGGCGCGGTTGGCGGGTGGGCTGCCCGGGTTGGGCCTGTGGCTGCGGCTGTCCAGGCTGAGCCTGGGGCTGGATTTGGCCCGGCTGCGCGACTGGCGCGGCCTTCGCCGTCGGCGTGGTGGAGAGGGTGAGCAGCTTTTCGTCAAAACTAACGGTGCCCGTGGCCGTGCCCGAGGACATGTGGACGACGGTGCCCAGCGGGTCGCCGTCTTTACGGTTGATGCTGAGAATCTTGAAGCCCGACTTTGAGTTGTCAGAATCGACGATGATGCGCTCTCCCGGAGTTTTCTTGTTGATCAGCGTCACGCGGTAGCTGCTTTTGCCGATGGGGGACACGCCGATGAGGGCGTAGTCTTCGAGTGGATTGACGGTGGGCCCGTCCTCCGCAACCGGTGGCTTGGAAGTGAACGGGGAATTGTTCCACAAGCCGTTGTATTGGTTGAGCGGCACTTTTTTCGGCAAGTCCGCTGAAGCGGCGCCGACGAGGGCGAGCGACAGTAAAACCAGTCGGGTAACGGAGAGCTTCATGAGAATATCGTGTTACGGGGCGGGTGGGACGAACCATTGTTCGACGGCGGCGGTGCAGTCGACTTGGGTGTCGTCCTCAGCGTTGGGAGAGAGGCGGATTTGCGAAGCGATGCGGAGCTGATCGGGAACATTGAGTTTGTCAAACCACTGGTAAAGCGCCTCCTCCTTGCCCGTGACGGTGATCTGGAGCTTGGCGCGGTGATAGTGTTTGCCTTCAGTTTTGTCGGTGGGCAGGGGCTTTTGGTTCTTGATCGTGAGGCCGGCGGCCTTGGCCTCGCGCTCGGCCAGCTGTTGGAGCTGGGTCTGGACGTTTTGGTCATCGGCTGGCTGCGGCTCGTGTTCGGCGAGCCATTGCATTTGGTCGGCGACTTGTTCGCTGCTAGCGCGTAAGTTTTCGGCGACGGCTAGCTTTAGTCCGGCGTCGCTGCGCTGGCGGGTGACTTCGCTGCGTTTGGTGGCGGCAAAGTTAAAGGCGAGCAGATTGACGATCGCAAACCCCGCGAGGGCAAAGAAGAGGAAAAGATTTTTTTCGCGGGTGGACATGAAGAAAGAAGAGGAAAAGAAAGAGCAATTGCTGACCGAGTAATGCCGTGGCAGGAAGGTTTTGTCGGTAAACTTTGAAAATCAAGGTTGGGCCTCGGCCGTGGGGACTTCGCCGATGTATGCGAATTCCCAGCCACGGGTCGATTGGTTGGGCGCGGGCAATTGCCAGTTGTAGCGGGTGAGGTCGGTGTTTTTGCTGAGGCGGAGGCTGAAGGCGTTGACCGCTTCGAGCTGAGAAGCCTCGCCGACGAGCTTGATTTCAGCGTCGCTGATTTCGGCGGATTTGAGGCGCAGGCCGCTGTTGGGAGGGATGCAGCTGGCAATTCGGCTGAGAATGTCCACCGGCGAGCGGTTGAGTTCAACGGCGGGGGCGAGTTCATCCCACCTCGCAAGGTGGTCGGCGTAGCCTTGAGGAGCGGCGGCCTCGGCTTGTTTCAAGAGTTTCTGGGTTTCCGAGCTGTCGCGCCACAGGCCGTAGCCGAACCAACCGATGATGCCGAGGTAGATCACCGCGACGGCGGCGGCACCGATCAGGATGTTCTGGCGTTTTTGTGCAGCGCGGCGGGCAGAGCGGACGTCGGCGGGGAGGAGCTTGCTGAGAGGGTCGGGCAGGACCGGCGCGGGTCGGGGCGAGACTTGGACCTCGACCTTGAAGGCGGTAGAGAGTGCTGAGGTGTCGGCATTTTCAGCGCGGGTCCAAAGGGCGACTTGGGTGGGCTCGATTTCCATGCCTTGCATCGCCAGCTGGATCAGCGAGAGGCGGATTTCGCGAGCGAGGGAATCGTCAGGATTGGCGGAGCTTTCCGAAGTGGCTTGGCAATAGACGAGGTTTCCTTGGTGAAAGAGCGCAAAAACCCAGCGCCCGAACTCTTTCCAGACGGCGAGGGCATCGCCATCGAGCGGATAGGCGCGGGCGGAAATATCGAACCCCTTCGGGCCGCGCGAGGGGAGATCGCCATCGCCAGGCGAGCGCAGCAGGATGGAAACGAGGGCCGTATGGTCGGCCTCGCGGGCGATCACAAACAGATCGGTCAGCTGGCCCGCCATCGGATCGGGGCGCAGGCCGAGGCGTTCGGCGTGGAGTGTCGCGAGATCGGGAAACAGGGAATCATCAGCGCTAGTCACCTGCATCGGCACGGCGGTGATCGCCTTGACGGGGAAAAGCAGCAGCAGATCACCACCGGGAAGATTGGTTAGGTCCCCGGCGCGCTCGATGGTGGTCGCTTCGTGCAGTGCGAAGGGAGTGGTGGAGGTGCCAGTCCAGATTTCCCAGCCGGATTCGCCGGGGACTAAAAGCACGTTTTCGGTGGTCTTGCTCATGGGATGATTTCTTCGGTACGTTCGAGAAGAACCGGTTCGTTAGTGCGGTTTTTGAGAATGACGGTGATTTTGTACTTCGCGCCTTCGGCGGAGCCGATGCTTTCGATGCGGGTTGTGCCATCCGCGAAATTAGCCGTGAAGCGACTGTTGATGTCCGGGCGCTGCGGGTCGACTCCTAAAAGCGCAATCGCTGCCGAAGGGTCTCTGAAAGGCATGTCGTCGATGGTGTCGCGTTGATCATCTTCACCGCGCACGTTTTGGGGGATGATCTGCGCTTGTTCAACGGGAACTTCCGCGGCGGCGGCGATGAGCTCGGCAGAGGCTTCGTTGAGGTCGAGTTTGCCACTGCTCCAGACCGAGAACCAATTCCGCCAATCCGGGCGCAGGGCCTCGATCTGATCCATTCCGTGGACCAGTCTGGCCTCATCGAGATGGTAAAACGGACGGTTGAAGGGTTGATTGATCCGACCTTCTGCCTCGTAATATTTTTTCTCG
The DNA here is from genome assembly GCA_037134575.1 of Verrucomicrobiota bacterium. Lineage (GTDB taxonomy): Bacteria > Verrucomicrobiota > Verrucomicrobiia > Verrucomicrobiales > Akkermansiaceae > Luteolibacter. The sequence continues at coordinate 5,897 of JBAXLW010000064.1, forward strand.
GCACCGTTGAGAGATTCGTCGTCGTCGGCATCGATCCAGTCGCTGAGTGCATCGATTACCTTCAAGGCATCATTCGGTTGCAATCCCCAGCCAACAAAGATCGAGAGGAGCAAGGGTTTGTCATTCTGAACCAGGTAATTGATATTAAAGCGCCCATCTTCGGAGGTCACCGTGGCATCGTAGCGTTCAGCCCCTTCGCTGCCCTGGCGGTGCAGCAAGGGGTCGGAGCGTTTAACGGCGGGATTGGAGCCGACGGCAATGCCCATTTCTGCGACTTGGCGGGCGCGCGAGCCGTGGATCTTGGCCGTGGCGATTTCCATATCAAAGGAGATGACCCGCAGCGTCGCCATGCAGGCCATGGCCAAAATCGCGATCAGCCACAGCACGGCCATGAGCGCTGCCCCGCGAGGCTGGGAATGGCTGCGGGAGAGGATCATTTGGAATCAGGGGGAGGGATTTCGACCCCGGGTGGTGGGGTGGCATTGCCAGGCTGCATCAGCTGGCGCATGAAGACTTCGGGGTTCTGCTTCGGCGGCAGCCAGAAGACTTGGCGGATTTCCTCGCCCTTGGCACCGATCGCCAGCTTGAGTTCGAGCTGCAACGGCAGTCGGCCCTGTTGGTCCCAGTCGTAGCTCCACTCCATCGAGCGGCCATCGAGGACCCTCCATTCAAAGTAGGCCACGTCAGAGAGCAGCACGATTTCGGCAAACGGCTTTTGACTGGCGCTGTCGCTTTTGCCGAAGGTCGAGGCAGAGTCTGGAAGAATCTCGTCTTCATAATAGCGCAGGACGACGTCGAGATAGCCGCTGCGACGTTTGACGGTGCTCAGTTGGACGGTCTTGGCGATGCGGGCTTGGCCGCCCCAAGTGAAGCTCAGGGGCACATTCTGAAGGGTGAGGTCGGAGAGGTACTGCGCGCTGGAATCTTGTGCCTTGAGATCGAAACGAGCGTTGCCAGGCAGTGACGAAAAGCGTTGGTGAAGGAGATCGAAAAACGCCTGATGCAGCATTTCCTCATGCTGGGTTTCGACGATGGTATTTCCCAAAGCCAGCGACGTGCGGGCCGTGCCGAACACCATGCCGACCAAGACTGTCAGCAAGCCAATGGCGATCACGAGCTCTAGCAGCGTGAAGCCTGAGGGTCGGGGTTTGACAGGGCGGGTGATCATGGCTGGTACATTTTGCCGTTGCGCCAGGTCTCGACCGCGCGTTGCTGGGCGATCCCGTTATTTGACCAGTTGGCCACAATTTGAATGCGGTAAAGGTCTTGCAGGGCCACGCCCTCTTCATTCTGGAGGTCGTCTTTGAGCTGGATGGAGGTCTTGAGCTTGATGCCCGTTTCGCCGACGTCGGAATGCGTCTCGCCTTCCTCAAGCACTGGCAGTGACACGGTTTCGTCGAGGGCGCTGTCGAGGATGCGGGTGATGCGGAGTTCGCTCTGGGCTAGCTGGGCGGCATCGGCCATGCGGTTGAGCGCCACGGCAAATCCAGTCGCGGCGATGCCAAATACCGCCAGCGCGAGAACCATCTCTAAGAGAAGGAATCCGCGTTTGGCTGGAGGTGGGTGGCAGTTCATCGGGCTTCGAGATGGCTTTCGCGGATGCTTGCGGATAGCGGGTGATAGACGTCCTCCGACCAGCTTTCGCCAAGAGTCAGTCGGATGGAGACTGGCTCGCTGAGGCCGTCGGGATCAAAGCGCCAAACTTGAAATGCTTTCTTGTCGGTAGGCAGCCATTTGTCGGAATTCCAGCGGCGGACAAAGAGTTTCATGCCCCCGTGGAGCTGGAGCTGGCGGTCTTCGGGTGTGGCTTCCGGCCGGTCTCGGCCAAGGGCGTGGCGGTTGGCAATGTCCTGACCGGCTTGGGCGAGTGGCAGGAGGCGGACATTGCCTTCGCTGAATTCGAGAGAATACGGGGTCTGGTGAAGGATGGCGATGGTGCGGGCACGCTTGGCCATCAGTTCAACCTCGCCCGAGGTGTTGCGCAGGGTGCGCTCATCCGACGAAGAAATCATCAAGCCCACGGCGCCGCCCACCACAATGGCCGCGATGGCCAAAACCATGACGATTTCGATTAAGGTGAAACCAGCCGGCGATTCAGTCGTCTTGGCTGCTGAGATCATCTTCGTTACCCTCTAGGCCGTCCGGACCCTTGCTGAACATTTCAAATTCGCTGGCACGCTTCTTGCCTGGGAACCGATAGCCGTACGGGGCACCCCATGGATCGTTTGGGATCTTGCTCATCACCTGCACCCAGCGGCGCGGGATGGGGGTGCTTGAAGGCTTGTTTTGAAGCGCCATTAGACCTTGCTGGGTCGTGGGGTAGGAGCCGGCGTTGAGCTTGTACATCGCCAAGGCGCTTTCAAAGCTCTTGAAGTCCGACTCCACCTGACGGAGTTTCGCGGCATCGCCGATGCCACGCATGGCAAAGATCGCCCCGCCGAGAATCATGGCAATGATGCCTAGCACGATGACCATTTCTAGCAGGGTGAAACCGGAGCGAAAACGTGAGGTGGAAGTTGAGCGGTTGATTTTCATGAAGAACGGATAATTGGCGTCGGACGCGAGCCTTTCAGAGATCAGAACGCCGGGCGATTCCAAATTTGTCGGTGAATTCTCGAAAGATCTACCGAGGCGGGTGAAGTGATCGAGCCAGAACGCTGGCGGCCGATTGCGCTAGCTGCTTGAACTCGCGAGTGGATTTTTACAGGCGAGGTCGGGAAACGACGAGAAATCGCGATCCGCAGACCAGAGCTGTTTGACTCCATGGTAAAGGCAGATCGAGGCAATCCGAGCGTCATGGATTTTCGGACCAGCAATTGAGCCGGTCGATACCTGATGGCGCAAGATTTCGAAGTAACCGGGACCTTCACCGAGCAGCCTCAAACTCGAACTGGCTTGCCAAGCCACGATGGCCTCAATCGCCGTGGCGAGCGGCGTCGGGGGATCGTAAATTTTGGGATGCGTCACGATGGCTAAAAATTCATGCACACTGGCCCAAGCAATTGCCCACGGAGCATTGGAATGGGCAAGAGCCGTGACTTGTGTGATCGCTTTGGTATGCCAAGGCGAGTCTTCACGGTGCGCATAGACCAAGATGTTCGTGTCAACCGCAATCACGAATAGATCGTTTCGCGAATCTTCTCCCACGAGGCGTCTTCAAATTCACGGCTTAGGCCGTTTCCCTTGAAGGTGACAGGCGTGATTGGCGGCTGATCGAGAGTCATCGTCAAGGCCTCTTCGATCAAAGATTGCAGGGTAATCCGCTGCGCTTTTGCACGGTTTTTGGCGCGAATCAGCAGGTCGTCTGCAATCTCGACGGTAGTCTTCATATTAAGAATCTATCGCAAGCGCAGTGATTTTGTCAAGGTTGGGGATCAGGCGGAAAAATCTTGCGAGGCGGGTGAAGCGATTGAGCCGTCATAAAGCACAAAAGACTGAAAAATTCGCGTCGTAAAGTGCGAACCCACCGAGAATTTCTTGCCAGCGGGGCGGGATTCTTCCAAGCCTTGTGCCTCTTTTCCTGATCATGAACAAAGTCCTTATCATCGGAGCCGGCGGGGTCGGCAGCGTCGTCGCCCACAAATGCGCCATGGTTCCCGAAGTTTTCGGCGAAATCACCCTCGCCTCCCGCACGCTTTCGAAGTGCGATGCGATCGCCGCCGAGGTCAAACAGCGCACGGGCCGCACGATCGCCACCGCCAAGGTGGATGCCGACAACGCCGAGGAAACCGCCGCGCTGATCCGCAAGACCGGTGCCAAGCTGCTCATCAACGTCGCCCTTCCCTACCAGGATCTCAATCTGATGGACGCCTGTTTGCTGGCGGGTTGCGACTACATGGACACCGCCAACTACGAGCCGCTGGACGTCGCGAAGTTCGAATACTCGTGGCAGTGGGAGTATCAGGAGCGCTTTGAGAAGGCGGGCCTTTCGGCGCTGCTCGGCTCGGGTTTTGATCCCGGCGTGACCAATGTTTTCACGGCTTGGGCGCTGAAGCACCACTTCGACGAGATCCACACGCTGGACATCATCGACGTCAACGGCGGTGACCACGGCCGTGCGTTTGCCACCAATTTCAACCCCGAGATCAACATCCGCGAAGTCACCGCCGAGTGCCGTCACTTCGAAAACGGCGACTTCGTCGAAACCGCGCCGATGTCGAAACACCAGCCGTTCACCTGCCCCGAGGGCGTCGGCACCTATGAAATCTACCGGATGTACCACGAGGAGCTCGAATCGCTCGTCAAACACATCCCGAGCATTAAGCGTGCGCAGTTCTGGATGTCCTTCTCGCCGAACTACTTGAACCACCTCAAGGTGCTGCAGAACGTCGGCATGACCCGGATCGACCCCGTCATGTACCAAGGCGTGGAAATCGTGCCGCTGCAATTCCTCAAAGCCGTGTTGCCGAACCCCGGCGACCTAGGCGAGACCACCAAGGGCCGCACCTGCATCGGCAACGTCATCACCGGACTTAAGGACGGCAAGGCCAAGGCGATCTACATCTACAACATCTGCGACCACGAAGCGTGCTTCGCGGAAGTCGGCTCGCAAGCGATTTCCTACACCACCGGCGTTCCGGCGATGATCGGTGCTAAGCAAGTTCTGACGGGCGATTGGCGCGAAGCCGGCGTCTGGAACATCGAGCAGCACGACCCCGATGCCTTCATGGCCGACCTCAACGTCCACGGCCTGCCATGGCAGGTCATGGAATTGACGCCCGAGCAAGCCGCGGCCTTCCAAGTGGCGTGATCGCTTTTTGGAGATCTCGTTCAGAGGTCGGCAGAAATGGAGCAAGAAAGACCTTTACTTGCTTGGGGGGATGTGGCATTTTGATAGAGCCCTTGATGGCAATAATTACCCCCAACAAACTACCCCCCAACAACACCATGAAAACCCCCGTATGGCTCGCCGTCTCATTCGCCGTTCTGGCCTTAGCTTCCCCACTTCACGCTCTCACTGTTGACCATCAAATCTCGGGCTCCGTCTTGGAAATCAGCGATACCAAGATTGTGATCCAGAAGGGTCGCGGAGAGTGGGAAATCACCCGTAACTCCGCCACTAAAGTCACAGGGGATCTCAAAGTAGGTGCCAATGTCACTATTCAATACACCATGACGGCCACGGCCATCGAAGTGAAACCGGCTGGCTCCGCGCCAACCGAAAAGAAGAAACCCTGACCTCAGATCATGCGTCGCGGTTGAGAAATTCCAACAAGCGGACCGCCGTCTTGATCGAAAGGCCCGGCAGCTTGGCGATTGCCTCTGGCTCGGCTTTTTTGAGGCGCGAGACGCTGCCGAATTTTTCCAGCAGCAAGCGCTTCTTGTTCGCCGACATGCCGGGGCAGTCATCAAGCTGGCTCTCCTTCATCCGGCGGCGGTAGAGGAGTGAGTTGTAGCCGTTGGCAAAGCGGTGCGCTTCATCGCGGATGCGTTGCAGCAGCTTGAGCGCACCGCGATCGTGAGGAATGAGGATCGGTTCGCTGCGACCTGGCACAAAAACCTCCTCGCGCTGCTTGGCCAGACCGATGACGGGCAGATCGTGCAACCCCAGCGCGTTGAGCTCGCGCACGGCCATGCCAAGCTGGCCTTTACCGCCATCGACGATCACCAGATCGGGCAGCACAATCTTGGCGCGACCCTCGCGGGCGAGTCGGCGTTGGGCTTCGATCACATTCTCTTGCGAAAACTCGGCCCTAGGATTCGCCGCATGGTTTTCCGAGAGAATCCGCGAATAGCGGCGACGGATGACTTCCGCCATGGACGCAAAGTCATCCTGCCCCTCAACCGTGCGGATGCGGTAGCGGCGGTAGTTTTGATTGTCGGGTTTGCCGTCGGTGAAGCGCACCATCGAAGCGACGATGTGGTTGGACGACACATTGGAAATATCGAAACACTCCATCACCCGCGGTGGTCCGGCGAGATGGAGTTCCTCCCCCAGTTCGGCCAGATCTTCGGTCGGCTTCACCGTCGTTTGTACCCCGCGGCCGCGGCTGAACTGGCGCGTCGGGCTGAGGGTTTTTTCGAGGTTTTGAAGGATGTCGCGCAGACTGGCAGCCTTCTCGAAATCCAGTTTTTCGGCAGCTTCCGTCATCTCCGTGCGCAGCGCCTCGAATACCTCGCGTTTGCCCTTGCCCTCCAATACCCGGCAGGCCTCCTCGATTTTTTCCAGATACGCCGCCTTGTCGATCCGTCCGATGCACGGTGCCGAACAGTTGCGGATGATATCCGCGTTGCAATGGCGGTAATCCGTTTCGCCAGGGTTGACCGCCCGACAAACGCGCAGCCCGAATCCTCTATTCAGCCACTCCAGCGTGCTGATCAGCGCACTCGAATGCGGGAATGGGCCGAAGTAGCGCGACCCGTCGTCCTTTTTCATCCGCGTCGTCACAAAGCGCGGCCATGGATCGGTTAGGCGGATTTTGACGAGGTAGAAGTTTTTATCGTCGCGGAAGTCGATGTTGTAGCGCGGTCGGTAGTCCTTGATCAACTTTCCTTCCAGCAGCAGCGATTCCTCCTCATTGCGGACCGTGTGGAATTCGAAATCGTAGATCGAATCGATCAGTGCGCGGGTTTTCACATTCGCCCGCATCTTTTGCGACGCCATGAAGTACGACGACACCCGCCGTTTCAAATCCAGCGCCTTGCCGACGTAGATGATGGATCCGAGACGATCCTTCATCAGGTAAACCCCAGGCTTGTGGGGCACCTCGCGGAGCATGGCTTTGAGATCAGGCGCAGACATCAAAAAATCAGATCCCCTATGGAATGCCCGGAATCGCAAAGATCAACCACCAATCTGCGGCCACCTTTTTCAGGAATCAGCTGTCGCCTGAGGCCTTGCGCAGGGTTTCCAGTTCCTCCCAGCGGGTGTAGAGGCTGGCTACTTTGGCTTTGGCGGCGTCGAGTTTTTCGACGAGGGCTGCAATCTCGGCAAAGCGGGTCGCGTGAAAGTCGGGGTCGTGCAGCAGGGCTTCGTAGCCTTCGGCTTCGCGCTCGACGGCGAGGATCGCGGTCTCGATGCCTTCGAGCTCGTTCTTCTCGTTGAAGGTGAGCTTGCGGCCTTTTTTCGCGGCGGCGGGAGTCGTTGTGGCGGCTTTGTGGCGGGCTGCTGCCTCGCGGGCGGCGGCTTGGGCTTGGATGCGCTCGGCGGCTTCGCGGGCCTGGCGTTTTTCCAGGTAGTAAGAGTAATTACCCGCTTGCACGGCGATGCCGTTGTCTTCGAAGGCGATGATTTGATCGCAGATCCGGTCGAGGAAGTAGCGATCGTGGGAAACAACGATGACCGAGCCGTCGAACACCGCGAGCGCTTCTTCCAACATCCGCAGCGAGGGCAAATCGAGGTCATTGGTCGGCTCGTCGAGCACGATGACGTTGCCGCCGTTTTTCAGAACCTTGGCCAGCATCAGCCGCGCCCGCTCGCCACCGGAAAGCAGATCGACGCGCTCGTTGATGCGCTTGTCGTCGAAGAGGAAGCGCCGCAGGTAGTTGCGCGCGCCCAGCGGCTGGTTGCCGAACATCAGCTTTTCATTGCCGTCGGAAATCTCGTCCAGCAGCGAGCCCGTGCCGTCGAGCTGCATCCGCGTCTGGTCGATGTAGTTGACCTTCACCCGCTTGCCCGTGACGGCCGTGCCTTCGGTCGGCTCGATCTGGCCGAGGCAAAGTTTGAGCAAAGTCGTCTTGCCCACGCCGTTGCGGCCGACGATGCCGGTGCATTGGCCAGGGCGCAGGCTGAGCGTGAGATTGCGGAACAACCAACGCGGCGTGGCGCTGCCGCCGATGTTGACGCCCGCGCCTTCGAGTTCGACGACGATGTTGCCCAGATCGGGTGGCGGCGGGATGAGTAGGTCCATTTCGCGCTCTTCAGGCGGCGCTTCCATGCCATCGATTTCGTAAAACTTGTCGAGTCGGCTGCGCGATTTGGTGCCGCGGGCCTTGACGCCGGAGCGCACCCATTCGAGCTCCTCGCGCAGGAACCGCTGGCGGCGGCGCTCGGTCTGGCTGGCGATTTGTTGGCGGATCGCCTTCGATTCGAGGAACGCGGTGTAGTTGCCGGGGTGGGAAAACGCGCGGCCTTGGTCGATCTCGATGATCCGTGTGGCAATCACGTCGAGGAAGTAGCGATCGTGCGTCACGAAGATCACCGCGCCGGGGAATCCCTTGAGATAATCTTCCAACCAGCGGATCGACTCGGCGTCGAGGTGGTTCGTCGGTTCGTCGAGCAGCAACAAATCCGGTTGGCAGGCGAGCGCACGGCAGAGTGCGACGCGGCGTTTTTCGCCGCCGGAAAGTGGGCCGACGATGGCGTCTAACGGCGGCGTGCCCAGCGCGGTGGAAGCCGCCTTGATGCGGGCATCGAGATTCCAGCCGTCGG
>JBAXLW010000065.1:0-14182 GCA_037134575.1 Verrucomicrobiota bacterium
CCTTGGCCACCTTGGCCACCTTGACCACCGCCTTGGAAGCCACCGCCACCTTGACCGCGACCACCACCCGCGAATGAACGGGCTGGAGGAGCTGTAATGACTGGGGCTGCCGCAGGTACTGCTGCTGGAGTTTCGTTATCTGGAATTGTTACCATGATGTGTGTCAGGTCAGAGCGTTAGAATTGGAGGCCAGCTTCACGCGCTGCGTCAGCGAGCGCTTTGACTTTACCGTGGTAGAGGTGACCGCCGCGGTCGAAGACCACAGCGCTGATGTTCGAGCCCTTGGCGCGCTCCGCGAGGAGTTGGCCGACTTTCTGGGCGCTCTCGACATTCGAGGAGGCCTTTTCGAAAGACTTGTCGAGCGTGGAGGCGGAGACCAGGGTCCGGCCAGCCGCGTCGTCGATGACTTGGGCGTAGATGTGTTGATTGGAATAGTGAACAGCCAGACGTGGACGTTCCGCGGTGCCGGATACTTTGCGGCGGATGCGGTTGTGGATGCGTCGGCGGATCGACTTGCGATTGATAGTGCTCATAGTGCCGTAATTGATTTGAGGTAGTGGGCGACGGTAATGGATTATTTGCCGACGCTTTTGCCTTCTTTGCGGCGAACTTTTTCACCGACATAGCGAACGCCTTTGCCCTTGTAAGGTTCAGGAGGATAGAAACCGCGGACTTCGGCAGCGAACTGACCGACGAGCTGTTTATCAATGCCTTCAACCTTGATCTTGGTGTTCTCAACGACAGTGACGTTAAGACCCGATGGGATGGGGTGAAGGAGAGGATGGGAACGACCGAGGGAAAGGTCGAGGTCTGCACCCTTGACTGCGGCACGAAGACCGACGCCGTGGATTTCAAGATCCTTCACGAAGCCTTGCGAAACGCCGACGATCATGTTCTGAACGAGGCTGCGCGCGGTGCCGTGGAGGGCTTTGTGCTGACGATGCTCGGTGGCGCGGGAGACGACAACGGTGCCGTCTGCGTTGGTGAGCGAGATACCGTCGGGAAGAGCGAAGTCGAGTTTGCCCTTCGGGCCTTCGACGGTCACTGTGTTGCCATCCAATTTGATAGCAACTTTTTCCGGGAGAGAGATTGGTTTAAGACCGACTCGTGACATGGTAGTAGATTCCTTTTACGAGTTGGGGTTTACCAGACATTGGCGAGAAGTTCGCCGCCGAGGTTTTGCTTTTTAGCGGAGCCGCCGGACATGACGCCTTTCGAAGTGGAAAGGATCGAGATGCCGAGACCGGACATGACGCGTGGCACTTCACCTGCGCCGACGTAGTGGCGGCGACCGGGAGTGGAAACGCGCTTCAGATCGGTCAGGATCGAACGGCCGTCGAGGTACTTTGGCTTGGCCTTGATGGAGGTACGGTCGCCAGTGACGACTTCGTAGTTCCAGAGGTAGCCTTCTTCCTGAAGAATGCGGGCGATGTCCGCCTTGATCTTGGAGTAAGGAGCGGAGAATTCCTCGTTGCCAGCGCGGGCAGCGTTTTTGAAACGCGTGAGGAAGTCGGAAATTGGATCGGTGAGAACTGCCATAATAGGGATTCCTTTTGAAGTGTGGGTCCGGTGTTGTTAGTTGGCAGCTGCGGCCTCGAGTTCGTTGGCTTTCTTCATGTCGCGGAATGGCATGCCGAGTTCCATGAGGAGCTCGCGGCCTTCTGCGTCAGTCGGTGCCGTTGTCACGAAAATCAGGTCGAAGCCGATGGTGCGCTTGATCTGATCGATTTCGATTTCCGGGAAGATGGATTGATCACTGATGCCACAAGCATAGTTTCCACGGCCGTCGAACGACTTGGAGGAAATCCCGCGGAAGTCGCGGATGTTGGGAGCGGTGACGTTGATGAACCGGTGAAGGAATTCCCACATGCGAGCACCACGAAGGGTGACGCGGGCGCCGAGGGCTTCACCTTCACGCAGCTTGAAGTTGGCAACAGCCTTCTTCGAGAATGTGATGGATGGGCGTTGGCCGGTGATCTTTTGGATTTCGTTGACGGCGTCATCGACGGCGACTTTACGATCCGGTGACTTACCCATGCAGGAAGTGACCACGATCTTTTCAAGACGTGGGACCTGATGGGCGTTGGTGTATCCGAGAGTCTTCTTGAGATTCGGAACAACCTTGTCCTTGTAGTGTTGTTGTAGGGCTGGTGTGCTCATTATTTTTTGCGGGTCAGCGCTGGATTAGCAGACGCTTAAGCGCGGGCGGAGGCGTATGCCTCAGCCCACTTTCTTTACATTGGAAATATGGACCGGACCGTCAATGGTTTTAATACCACCGGAGTCGTTTTCGGTTGCCTTGACGGCCTTTTGGATGGGACGGCCGCCTTCGACGACGACGCGGCCCTTTTCGGCGTTCACGAGGAGCACGGTACCGCGCTTCCCTTTGTGATTGCCTGCGATGATTTCGACTTGGTCACCTTTTTTGACGTGGGTCTTGATGCGGCTCATGAAATTAGAGGGTAAATGGAGTAGATTGCGGAAGCCTGGGTTCAGAGAACCTCAGGTGCGAGAGAGACGATCTTCATGAACGCGCGCTCACGAAGTTCACGAGCCACAGGTCCGAAGATCCGGGTACCACGTGGGTTGTTGTCCTTGTCGATGATCACAACAGCGTTGGAATCGAAACGGAGGATCGAACCATCAGCACGACGGATCGGGTAAGCGGTGCGAACGACAACCGCCTTAACGACACTGCCCTTTTTGACAGCAGCGGTCGGGATGGAATCGCGAATGTGGCAGGTGATCACATCACCAATAGAGGCGGTTCGGCTGCGCTTGCCGAGCACGCCGATCATTTTTGCGCTGCGGGCGCCGGTATTATCGGCGACGGTCAGCATGGTTTCCATCTGGATCATGACAGTAAAATAGGGACTGGTGAGAAAAGTTGAATCAAACCCGGAGAATCCGGAATAAGCTTAGTGAGAAATGACTTCGGCGAGCGACCAGCACTTCAGCTTCGAAAGAGGACGGGTTTCGACGATGCGAACCCGGTCACCGATCTGGCCTTGGTTGGACTCGTCGTGCACGTAGTACTTCTTCGAGCGTTTGACGATTTTGTTGAACTTAGGGTGCGGAACACGGGCGACGTGCTCGACGACGAGGGTCTTGTCCATTTTATTGGAAATAACCACGCCAACGCGGGTTTTGCGGAGGTGGACTTGTGCGTCCGTAGGAGTCTCGCTCATGGTAAGAATAAGGTGCGGCGTTGGGAACTAGGATTAAGCGCTCTTCAGGGCCGTGAGGGCCGTGCAGATGCGTGCGGCTTCGCGACGCACCTGACGGATGCGAGCAGGATTTTCCAAGGCACCCGTGGCGCGTTGGATACGGAGATTAAGAGCTTCGTGCTTCAGATCGCGAAGACGAACTTGGAGTTCAGCTTCGGTCAGTTTGGCAGTGTCTTTGGCTTTAGTGGTGGCCATGGTTCAGACGGATATTGGATTAGATGGATCGAACGGATCAGGCGTGCGGATTGCGGACGACAAGGCGGGTGCGGATGCCGAGTTTGTAGGAAGCGAGACGCATGGCCTCCTTCGCTGCGGATTCTGGCACACCGCCGATTTCGAAGAGCACGTTGCCCGGGCGGATCACAGCGACCCAACCTTCAACAGCGCCTTTACCTTTACCCATCCGTGTTTCAGGAGGACGCGAGGTGATCGACTTGTGTGGGAAAATCCGAATCCAGACTTTTCCTTTACGCTTCAGAGAGCGGTTAATAGCGATCCGGCAAGCTTCGATCTGGCGGTTGGTCATCCATCCGCGGTCGAGGGTTTGCAGACCGAAGTCACCGAAGGCGACAGTGGTTCCGCGCTGGGCATTACCAGAGCGGCTTCCGCGCTGGGTCTTGCGGAACTTGGTTCGTTTGGGCATCAAAGGCATAACTCGGTCCTCCTAGAAAAGTATTGGTTGGAAAGTTGTAAAATTGAGAGATTAGTTGCGATTGTTCGGGCGACGGTCGCCTCCACGATCTCCACCCCGATCACCGCCACGGCGGTCTGGGCGATCACCACGGCCTTGTGGCTGTTTGCCAGTGCCGTCGTCTTCCTTCTTGTTGACCCAGCACTTCACGCCAATGATGCCGTAAAGGGTGCGGGCTTCGGCAAAACCGTAGTCGAGAGGAACACGCAGCGTTTGAAGAGGCACCTTGCCTTCGCGGTAGCCTTCAGCACGGGCGATGTCTGCACCACCGAGGCGGCCAGCGCAACGGAGACGGATGCCTTCAGCACCGAATTCCATGGCCGTTTGAAGAGCACGCTTCATGGCGCGGCGGAAACTGATACGACGCTCAAGTTGAACGGCGATCTGTTCTGCGACCAGTTGTGCATCGAGCTCAGGCTTGCGAATCTCGACGATGTCGATTTTCACTTGAGCGCCTTTGCAGAGACCGGTGAGGTCCTTGGTCATCACTTCGATTTCCTTGCCTTGGCGACCAATGATCAAACCAGGGCGGGAAGTGTGAAGTGTCACTCGAACACTATTCCAGGCACGCTCGATGACCACACGGGCCAAACCAGCATTCTGGAGCTTATTCTTGAGATAGCCACGGATCGCGAGATCTTCGTGGAGCTTATCGGTGTAGTCTTTGCCTTTGGCATACCACTTCGAGCGCCAGTCTTTATTGACGGCGAGACGGAAGGCGATCGGATTTACTTTTTGACCCATGTTCGGTGAGGGATGAGATTAAGAGAGAGGGTTTCAGGCTTGTTCTTCCACCGCTGCGGCAGCGGCTGGAGCTTCTTCGACTTGTTTGGCAGCGGCCTTGCGAGTGACCTTCTTTTTCTTCTCGGGGGCGGAGCCGACGAGAGTGATGGAGATGTGACTGGTGCGCTTCAGGATTGGACCCGCAGAACCCTTGGCACGCGGCTTGAAGCGGCGGAGCGTTGGACCTGCGCCAATGACGGCTTCCTTGATCACGAGCGAACCGGCATCAAGTGAGAAATTGTTTTCTGCATCCGCGATGGCGGTTTTGAGCGTCTTACCAATCAGCTGTGCGGCTTTCTTGGGAGTGAAGGTCAAAATGTCAAGGGCGCTCGATACGGCGAGACCTTGAATTTCACGGGCGACGTCACGCGCCTTTTTAGGCGAGAGACGAACGAATTTTGTGGTGCTTTTGACTTCCATGGGTCGTCGGACGTGATTGTTTACTGCGCTGAGGCTTGTGTTTCGAGAACGGCGAGATCGCCGAGGCGTGGAGATTCGGTGACCTTGCCGAGGGATTCGACAAAGGCACCGCTGACGCCCTTGCGGACGTCTGCGAGAATTGCATTACCGTAGGGCTGCTGCCCGCGGGTGAGTTGAAAGGTCATACCGATTTTAGCACCTTGGCTTTCGCCTAAGTTCAAAACCAACATGCCACTTTCTTGATCGAGACTGACGATCCGTGCCTGCTGCAATGAGCCGGTACGAATATCGGGGAGGGGCTTCTGGCGCAGTCCGAGGACAGCGTCAAGCTCTCTTAGTGAAGTTTCTACACGAAGTCTGGCTTCCGGGTCAGAAACTACCGCCTGACGGAGGTAATTATTGACGTCAGCAACGAGACGCGTGACGGATTTTTCAAGTCCCGTGGTGCGCTCGCTTGCAAGTTGCAAGTCCGCAGCAGCCTGGATCAGGCGGTCGTCTCCCCCATCAAGCAGATTCTTGCCGAGTGCTTCGAGGCGTTGGCGAACCTGAGCGAGTTGCTCGGAGGCTTGCTTCTCGCCGCGATTGGCCTCGATAAGACTATGCTGGAGGGTTTGATTCTGCCCTTGGAGATCGTTGATGACCTCCTGAAACTCCGCCGCGCTCGGGGCTTGGCCCATACACACCCCGGCAATGGCCAACGACCCGAAGGAAGCGGCAAGTGCTTTGAGATGATATGAGTAAGCCATGAGCGTGATGGAGTCGAAAGGAACAAATTATTTCTTGCCGATACCGCCGTGTGTCTTGAACAGACGGGTCGGGGAAAATTCGCCAAGTTTGTGGCCCACCATGTTTTCGGTCACGTAAACGGGAACGAAGGTCTTGCCGTTGTGGACGGCGAAGTTATGGCTGACAAAGTCTGGCGTGATCATCGACTTGCGGCTCCATGTTTTGATGGGCTTGCGGTCAGATCCGGCTTCGGCGACTGCGTCAATCTTAGCAAGGAGCTTTTGATCGACGAACGGGCCTTTCTTGAGAGAGCGTGGCATGAGATCGGTTAGTTAGATTGCTAAAAGTGAATTACTTCTTCTTCTTGTGGCGGGACTCGACAATGAAGACACTGGTGGTCTTGCGCTTGTTGCGAGTCTTCTGACCCTTGGCGTGGCCCCATGGACTGGTAAGGTGCTGACGACCACCACCGGACTTCGACTTGCCTTCGCCACCACCGTTCGGGTGGTCAACTGGGTTCATCGTCATACCGCGGACGGTTGGGCGAACGCCCTGCCAGCGTGTGCGGCCGGCTTTGCCCGAAGTTTCGTTCATGTGGTCACGGTTACCGACTTGGCCGATCGTGCAGAAGCAGCGATCATTGAAGCGACGGATTTCACCGGAAGGCATTTTCACCAGCGCCCAGCCGCCATCGCGGTTGGAGAGCACTGCGAGCTGGCCAGCAGCACGAGCGACTTTGCCGCCGTTGCCTGGGATCAGTTCGATGTTGTGGATCGAGGTACCGAGTGGCACAGCGCTGAGTGGCATCGCATTGCCCGTTTTCGGGGCGACGTTGGCACCCGCAACCACGGTCGTGCCGACTTCGAGGCCGAGCGGAGCGAGGATGTAGGACTTTTGGCCGTCCTCATACTGGATGAGGGCGATGCGGCAAGTGCGGTTTGGATCGTACTCGATGCCAACAACCGTTGCAGGTGCATCGTGTTTGCCACGGCGGAAGTCGATCAGGCGATAGTGACGCTTGTGACCACCACCGATGTGACGGCAAGTGATACGACCGGTGTTGTTACGACCACCACTGCGCTTCAGGGGTGTGAGGAGACTCTTCTCGGGCTTGCTCTTCGTCACTTCCTCGAAAGAAGGAAGATTCTTGTAGCGTGCGGATGGAGTGATTGGTTTGAAATTTTTCAGGGGCATGACTCGCGGAACGGTAATTGTTACGTGTTGAGCAGCGGGTAAATCGCTTAGACGAGGTCGAGCGATTCGCCTTCTTTCAGACGGACGATGGCTTTTTTCCAGTGGTTTGTGCGACCGGCATCGGCGCGACGTTGGCGGCGGAGTTTTCCGTCGTAGTTGGCTGTGCGAACGGCCAGAACGGTTTTTCCGAAGAGTTGCTCAACGGCTTGTTTGATTTCAAGCTTGTTGGCCTTGCGGTCCACTTCGAGGGTGACCTCGTTGTTGGTCTCTTGGAGAAGAGTCGCCTTCTCGCTGAGACGGACGTTTTTAATGACCTGGTAAATGTCTTTCATGATCTCGGTAATTGGTCCGGGGTTCAGGCAGTGCGAACTGCAAGCGTTTGAACGGCGTCACCCACAAGGATGACGGTGTTTGCGAGGAGGAGTTGCTCGACGTTGAGGTCGACGGCGTTGACGAGCCAGGCCCATGCCACGTTGCGAGCAGCGAGGTAGGTGTTGTCGTCAAAGGAATTGGCAACGATGAGGATCTTGCCGGGTTGGGCGAGGGTATCCAGAGCCGCGATGAACGACTTGGTCTTGCCGTCAGCAATCGAGAAGGATTCAACCGTCTTGATTTTTTCGGCGCTGACGAGGTCACCCAAGGTGCGGCGCAAAGCGAGCTTACGGACGGTCTTAGGAACCTTCTTGGAGTAATCCCGTGGGCGTGGACCGAAGACAACACCACCACCGACGAAGATCGGGGCGCGCTTGTCACCGTGACGTGCGCCACCGGTTCCCTTTTGCTTGTAGATTTTACGGTTGCTACCGGAAACCTCGCCACGAGTTTTGGTACAGGCGGAGCCGGTGCGGCGGTTGGCGCGATAGGCGACCACGAGATCGTGGACGGCTTGGCGACCTTTCTCAGCACCCACCAAAATAAGGTTGGCTGCTTGAGCGTGTTCTGCGGTGAAAGTCTGTGCGGACATGACTGGGAATCTTGAGAGGTTTCAGAATGCCACCCGATTAGGCGGACTTTTTCTTGGCTGGGCGGACAGTCACGTAGTGACCGTTGGAACCGGGAACTGCACCAGAAACGAGGATCACACCATCTTCTGGACGGACGGCGACGATCTTGAGGTTCTGAACAGTGCTGCGGGTGGTACCCATGTGACCGGGCATCTTTTGGTTCTTCCAAACGCGACCTGGGGTCGAGCGGCAACCAATGGCTCCCGTCCGGCGGTGCATCATGGAGCCGTGGGTCATCTTCAGACCGCCGAATCCGTGGCGCTTGACCGCACCTTGGAAACCGCGACCCTTGGATTCGCCGATCACGTCGACCCATTGGCCTTCCGTGAACGTTTCGAGACCTGGATGAACGGTTGGAACTTCAGCGCCGTTTGCGAGGCGGAATTCTTGGATGAAACGCTTTGGCGTCGATCCGGCCTTCTTGAAGATGCCGAGAGCGGGCTTGGTAACGCGTTGCTCCTTTTGATCGCCGTAACCGACCTGCACGGCGGTGTAACCGTCGGTTTCAGGGGTCTTGACTTGGAGTACGGTGTTACCGGAAACATCGATGACGGTGACAGGGATCATGATGCCGGCCTGTTGGTCGAACAGGCGGGTCATACCGATTTTTTTGCCGAGGAGGCCGAGTGACATGGCTTAGAAAAGTTGAGAGTTGAGAATTTGAAACGTGAAATGCGGAACGGGCCGAACTCAGATACGGATGGTGATGTCAACACCTGCGGGGAGGTTGAGCTTCTTCAGCTCATCCACGGTGCGTGCGGTTGGATCGACGATGTCGAGGAGGCGCTTGTGGGTACGGATTTCGAACTGCTCCATCGACTTCTTGTTGACGTGAACCGAACGGTTAACCGTGAACTTCTCGATGCGAGTAGGAAGTGGAATCGGGCCAGCAACGCGGGCGCCGGTGCGCTTTGCGGTTTCCACGATTTCTTGGGCGGAGCGGTCGATCGCGCGGTGATCGAAGGCGCGCAGACGGATGCGAATTTTCTGATTTTCCATAGTGGAGGTTGTTTGACGGTTTACGTGGTGGGTCTACAGGGCGAGTAATCAGCCTAAGCGGTCGCTTACGATTTCTTCGACGATATTGGTTGGGACTTGCTCGAAATGCGATGGTGTCATCGCATACGAAGCGCGGCCCGAGGATAAAGTACGAACGGCGGTTGAATAGCCGAACATTTCTTTGAGAGGGACATTGGCATGCACAATGGAGAGCTTGCCTTTGGACTCGGTGTTTTGGATTTGCCCACGGCGGCGGCTTAGATCTCCCATGACATCACCTTGGTAATCGTCAGGGGTGGAAACCTCTACCGCCATGATAGGCTCAAGCAAAATGGATTTGGCTTTTTTGAAGCCGTCTTTCATGGCGAAGATCGCCGCCATGGTGAACGCGTTTTCGTTCGAGTCGACGTCGTGGTATGAACCATCGAGCACTTCGACATGCACATCGATCACGGGATAACCGGCGATGATGCCGTTGGTCATCGACTCGTTGATGCCTTTGAAAACCGCGTTGATGTATTCCTTAGGAATCGCACCACCGATGAGTTTGTTTTCGATCGTTAGACCTTTGCCCTTATCGTTGGGCTTCACCGACAGCACGACGTGGCCATATTGGCCGCGACCGCCGGATTGCTTGATCAGCTTGCCTTCGCCGCCTGCGGCTTGGGTGATCGTTTCGCGGTAGGCGATTTGTGGAGCGCCGGTGTTCGCTTCCACTTTGAATTCGCGGCGAATGCGATCGATGATGATCTCCAGGTGAAGTTCACCCATGCCGGAAATGATCGTTTGACCGGTTTCCTCGTCGGTCTTGACCATGAAGGTCGGGTCCTCTTCGGACAAGCGGGCGAGGGCGAGACCGAGTTTCTCTTGGTCTGCTTTCGTCCGTGGCTCAACCGCCATCGAGATGACGGGTTCCGGGAAAGTTGGGGGTTCGAGAACCACGTCGTGGTTATCGGCGGCGAGCGTGTCGCCGGTGGTGACGTTTTTGATGCCAACCATGGCAGCAATGTCACCCGAGTAACACGCGTCGATGTCCTTATGCTCGTTCGCTTGGATTTGAATCAAACGACCAACGCGCTCGGAGCGGCGGGTGCGGGGGTTGTAAACCGTGTCGCCCTTGCGGATGACGCCGGAGTAAACGCGGAAGAAAACGAGTTTGCCAACGAACTTGTCCGCCCACAGCTTGAAAGCAAGCGAGACGAACTTTTCGTTGTCGGAAGTGACGACCTCAATGCGGGTCTCTTCATTGTCGGGGTCCATGCCGATCGCCGCTGGAATGTCGAGCGGGCTTGGCAGGTAATCAATCACTGCGTCGAGCAGGTATTGAACGCCCTTGTTTTTGAAAGCCGATCCACCAGCCACTGGCACCATCTTGTTAGCGATGGTCGCGCGGCGGATGCCTTGCTTCAATTCTTCGAGAGTGATCGGCTCCTCGCTGAGGAACTTCTCGCCCACGGCTTCATCGACATCGGCAACCGCATTCACGAGTTCGTCGTGGGCCTGTTGGCAGAGTTCGATCAGATCGCCTTCAAGTTCCTTCACCGTGTAGGTGGAGCCGAACTTGTCGTCGTCGGAGAAATAGACGGCCTTCTGGTTGACCACGTCGATCTGGCCGATGAGGTGGTCTTCCGCGCCGATTGGGATCAAGATGCGCACGGCGTTAGCACCGAGCTTGTCCTTGACCTCTTCGAAAACGTTTTGGAAGTTAGCGCCCGTGCGGTCCATCTTGTTGACGAACACGATCCGCGGAACGTGGTACTTCGTCGCCTGGCGCCAGACGGTTTCGGTTTGCGGCTGGACGCCGGCAACACCGCAGAAAACGACAATGGCACCATCGAGAACCCGCAGCGAACGCTCGACTTCAGCCGTGAAGTCGACGTGGCCCGGAGTATCGATGATGTTGATGCGATTCTTCTGATTCGGGAAGAGCTTAGTCATCCCATCTTCCGCGTGTTGCCACCATTCGGTGGTCACGGCGGCGGAAGTAATCGTGATTCCGCGCTCGCGCTCTTGCTCCATCCAGTCAGTCGTCGCACCACCATCGTGGACTTCGCCGATTTTGTGAATCATCCCTGTGTAAAACAGGATCCGCTCGGTGAGCGTTGTCTTACCCGCGTCAATGTGCGCAGCGATCCCGATATTTCGGGTGCGCTCGAGCACGTATTGGCGGTTAGGACTGTTAGGATTCACGAGGAAGGAGCTAAAGCGCTGGGGTCTCGATTAGAAACGGAAGTGAGCAAAGGCGCGGTTGGCCTGTGCCATCTTATGAACGTCGTCGCGTTTGCGAACGGCGCTGCCTTGATTGTTTGCCGCGTCTTTAATCTCGTTGGCGAGAGCGACGTGCATTGGCGTGCCCTTGCGGTTGCGGGCGTAGTTGACGAGCCAACGCATGGAGAGCGACTCGGAACGATCGGCTGCCACTTCGAGCGGCACTTGATAGGTCGCACCACCGACGCGGCGGGATTTCACTTCCACGCGTGGCTTGGTGTTTTCCACGGCGCGGGTGATCACTTCGAGGGGATCGATCGTGTCGACTCCTTCGTTGGCGCGATCAATCGCGGCGTAAACGATCCGTTGGGCGAGTGAACGCTTGCCGGACTCCATCACCTTGGTGATGAGGTGACCGACGAGAGGACTGTCATAGCGAGGATCGCGACGGTCTGGCTTGGTAAAAATGCGCTTGCGGCGTGGCATGGCAGTAGAAGGTGAGTTAGGTTAGAACAGTTGGATTACTTCTTCTTGCCTTTAGCTGGAGCCGCGACGGCACCCGGCTTCGGACGTTTGGCACCGTACTTCGAACGGCTTTGACGGCGCTTGTCGACACCGAGGGTATCGAGCGAACCACGAACAATGTGGTAACGCACACCTGGAAGGTCCTTCACCCGTCCGCCGCGAACGAGGACGATGGAGTGTTCTTGGAGGTTGTGGCCTTCGCCGCCGATGTAGGCGATGACTTCGAATCCGTTGGTGAGGCGAACCTTAGCCACCTTACGGAGAGCCGAGTTTGGCTTCTTGGGCGTCCGAGTCATGACTTGTAGACATACTCCGCGGCGCTGTGGGCAGTTCACGAGAGCGGGTGACTTCGACTTTTCGGCCGGAGTGAGGCGTCCCTTGCGAACGAGCTGATTGATGGTCGGCATGATTTCCTGCGTGGTTTGATTTTCCCATGGGGGCAAACCGGAGCGCCGACGAGGATTCCTCGCAAGAGCTTTTTTCCGGAGCTACACCCGATAAATTTTCCCTGTAATGTGAGCCGCTTCGATCGAAATCGTCAGCGGCCCTCGCTGTGGGGGGGGCGACTCTAGGAGCCAAACCCAACCTGACAAGCCCTAATTTGATCTTTCTTCTATTTTTTTACAGAAGTGATCAAATCCGATGAAAAACCTGGTGGCTGCGGGTGGGTTCGAACCACCGACCAAGGGCTTATGAGTCCCCTACTCTACCGCTGAGCTACGCAGCCAGGCTCTTCAGGGGCGGATGCCCCGTCAGGAGACGGATTGGGTAATGCCCAACGCCATCCTTGTCCATCGGAAATTCAAAAAAATCCTTCAATTGCTGGGGACTCCCCCATAGCAGTGCATTCCAAGCCTTCACAACACCCCGAACCAGACTCGCGCAAAGTCGCGGCGCTTCAAATGAGGAGCGACGACCTTACTGTCGTTTCTTCCTCATTGCCCCGGGCCAAATGGGGACAAGAGTGTCCCCACTCCTTAAGGCCGATGACTGGCCGCTAAGGCCCGCCCCGTGGGCGAATCCGCGTTCTGGCGGATCGCGGACGGCGGGCCCGCCGCGACGAGTCGGCCGCCGTGAACGCCCCCGCCAGGGCCCAGCTCGATCACCCAATCCGCCGCAGCGATGACATCCAGATGATGCTCCACCACCAGCACGCTGTGGCCCGCATCGCGCAAACGAAGAAACGCGGCGAGCAGTTTTTCGACATCGCCGAAGTGCAACCCCGTCGTCGGCTCGTCAAACAGATAGAGCGTGTGCGGGGCCTGCGGGCGCGCCAGCTCAACCGCCAACTTCAGCCGCTGCGCCTCGCCGCCCGATAGCGTGTTGGCGGGCTGGCCGAGCTGCAAGTAGCCGAGCCCGAGCTCTTCGAGGATCGCCAAAATGTGGTGAATCTTCGGGATCGGCCGGAAAAACTCCCGGGCATCGCTGACCGAAAGCCCCAGCACGTCGGCGATCGACTTGCCTTTATAAGTCACCTCCAGCGTCTCGCGATTGAAGCGCCGCCCGCCGCAAGCCGGGCACGGCACCCACGCGTCGGGCAGAAAGTGCATCTCGATTTTCAGTCGCCCGTTGCCCTGACAGCGCTCGCAACGCCCGCCCGCGGCGTTGAAACTGAAACGCCCCGCGCCGTAACCGCGCTGCCTGGAGAGGTTGAGTTTGGTAAAAAGATCGCGGATCAGATCGAACAAGCCCGTAAACGTCGCGGGGTTAGAGCGCGGGCTGCGGCCGATCGGCGACTGGTCGGCGACCACGCACTTTTCGATCAATTCCAGCCCGTCGATGCCGTCGTTTTTCCCCGGAGCCTCACCCGAGCCATTAAAATGCCGCGCGAGGGCGCGCCGCAGAATGTCATCCGCCAGCGTCGATTTGCCGCTGCCGCTCGGCCCGCTCAAACAGACCAGCCGTCCTAACGGAATCGCCACATCCAGATTTTGCAAGTTGTGCTCGCGCGCGCCTCGAATCACCAACTGCCCCAGCCCCGCAGCCGCCGGCGGCAGCGCAGGAAACGCCGCAAGCTCGCCGCGCAGCCACTGCCCCGTCGGCGAATCGATCGTCGCGGGCACGCCCGCCGCCAGCAGCGATCCACCCGCAGCACCCGCCCCCGGCCCGATGTCGATCAGCCAGTCGGCCGCGCGAATGATCTCTTCATCGTGTTCTACGACGACCACCGTATTTCCCAAATCCCGTAGCCGCGTCAGCGCGCCGATCAGCCGTTCTGTATCCGCCGCGTGCAGGCCGATGCTCGGCTCGTCCAACACATAGATCACCCCCGAAAGCCCCGCACCCAGCTGCGTCGCCAGCCGAATCCGCTGCGCCTCGCCGCCAGAAAGCGTGCCGCTGGTCCGTTCCAGCGTGAGATAATCCAGCCCCACCTCTTCGAGGAAAGCCAGCCGCGTCCGCACGTC
>JBAXLW010000066.1:0-13888 GCA_037134575.1 Verrucomicrobiota bacterium
CCGCGCATGAAGCCCTTCCTCATGAAGGACAAAGGCGGAATCTACATCATCGACCTGGAAAAAACCATCCAGCAGCTCGATAAAGCCTCCGATTTCCTCGCTGACCTTGTCGGCAAGGGCAAAAAAGTCCTCTTCGTCGGCTGCAAGCGCCAGGCGCAAGACGCCATCCGCGAAGCTGCTGAAGCAACGGGCCAACACTACGTCAACCACCGCTGGTTGGGCGGCATGCTCACCAACAGCCTCACCGTGCGCAAGTCGGTCGAGCGCCTGAAGTATCTCGAAACCATCGAGAAGCAGCCTGAATTCAAGGCCATGTCGAAGAAGGAACTCGCCGCCCTCGGCCGCGAGCGCGAAAAACTTCTGCGCAACCTCCGCGGTGTGCGCGACATGGACAAGAAGCCTGACGCTGTCGTCATCGTCGACTCCGCTCGCGAAACGATCGCCGTGGCCGAAGCCCGCCGCTTGAACATTCCAATCATCGCTCTGGTCGACACCAATGCCGACCCAGCGCTCGTCCAATACCCGATCCCGGGCAACGACGATGCGATCCGCTCGATCCGCCTCATCCTCCAAAACTTGGTGGATGCGATGGTCGCTGGCCGCAAAAACTAAGACCTTCCCTAAACACGGGCGTCTTGTCACATGGCAGGCCGCCCGTTTTTCTCTCTCTATCACTCATTAAATTTTTCCTATGATCACTGCATCAATCGTCAAAGAACTCCGCGACAAGACCAGCGCCCCCATGATGGACTGCAAAAAAGTCCTCACTGAAACCAACGGCGACATCGAAGCCTCCATCAAGCTCCTCCGCGAGCGCGGCATCATGAAGTCCAGCAAGATGGCCGACCGCGCCGCCAAGGAAGGCGTCATCACCGCCCGCATCAACTCGGGTGCCACTTCCGGCCTGCTGCTGGAAGTGAACTGCGAAACGGACTTCGTTTCGAAAAACGAAAGCTTCCAAAGCTTCGTGGCGGGCATCGCCGATGCACTCGCTGCCTCCAGCGCAGCTGACCTCGATGCCGCCCTCACCACCCAATACGGCGAACAAACCATCGAAGACACGATCAAATCGAAAGTCGGCGAAGTCGGTGAAAACCTCCAGTTTCGCAAGTACGTCCGCTACGATGCAGCTCCAGGCGGCGTGGTCGCTTCCTACATCCACCTCGGTGGCAAGGTCGGCGTGCTGATCGAAGTCGGCACCACCAAGCCGGAAACCGCAGGCACCGACAGCTTCAAGGAACTCATCAAGGACCTCACCCTCCACATCGCTGCTTGCGCGCCGAAGGGCTTGTCCCGCGATGACATCCCGCAATCGGTGGTCGACAACGAGCTGGACATCTTCCGCACCCGCCTCACCGCCGAAGGCAAGCCAGCGAACATCATCGAGAACATCCTCAAGGGTCAGATCGGCAAGTTCTTCGCTGAAAGCTGCTTCCTGGAGCAAGGTTTCGTGAAAGACTCCGACATCAAGGTTTCCGCCTTGCTTGAAGCCAAAGGCAAGGAGCTCGGTGATACGCTCACCGTCACTCGCTTCGTCCGCTTCGGCCTTGGCGAATAAGCAATAGCGACGTTTACCACTTCAAGCGCCCGTCTCTTCAATAGAGACGGGCGTTTTTGCGTTCCTGCCGCGCGCTCATCTGGCCGAGTTCGTGGCTAGGTTCTATAAGTCTTATAGGTCCTATAGGACTTATACAGCATCAAGCCGCGCGGTCGGCGTAGCGGTCAAAGCGATTCGACAGAATCAGAAACGTCGGAGCCCAAAGCCCGACGAAAATGCCAAAGCGTTCGGCGTGCGCCACCGATTCGGGAGTTGTTCCGCCTGTGGTATACCAGATGGCGATAGACCCAATGATGGATGCGAAGCCGAGAACGAAGCAAAGATTGCTGAGGAGTTTAAGATTTTTCTGATTCATCCAAGCAGATTGAACTCATCCTGAGCTCAAGTAAAGCTTAAAAGTGAATCAGCGCTTTGCCGCGTCGGCTTCGATCCAGCTCCACAGGGAGTCCAGTCCCGCTTTGACGCTAGCCTTGGCCGCGGAAAGATCACTGCTGGGCGCGTGTTTACCAAAGAGGTAGAACTTGATCTTCGGCTCGGTGCCCGATGGGCGAACGGCAAAAGAACGGCCATCGGCCAGATCGACAAACAGCATCTTCTCCTTCGGCAACAGATCACCTTCTTGGTCGAAGAGATCCTGCTTGGCAAAATCACGAACGCGAACAACTGCCGAACTATCGACGATCTCCGGCGGGTTTTCGGCGTAGGAGTTGGCGAGCGCTTGGATCTTTGCCGCGCCATCTGCACCTTCGAGAACGAGCGATTTGCCGATCTCCAGATAGTAACCGTACTCGGTGTAAATATCATCCATCAGCTCGGGCAGCGTTTTGCCAACCGATTTGGCGTAGGCCGCGACTTCCGCGAACATCAGCGCAGCGCCGTTCGCGTCCTTATCGCGAACCGCGTCGGAGCCGAGGTAGCCGTAACTTTCCTCGCCACCGAAAACGAAGAAACGCGAGTATTCGAGACGAAGCGCACGGGTCTGCGCTTCAGTCAGCAAGCGGTAGTCGCCCTTTTTGTCGGCCGGGATCGCCTCCTCGTATTTGCGCAGTTTCGCGGCGATGTATTTGAAGCCCGTCAGCGTATCAACGATACCGACACCGAAGCCGTCGGCGATCGCGTGCTGGAGTTCGGTGGTGACGTAGGTTTTCACCAGTAGCGCGCGGTTGCGGTTGGCGTTGGTCAGCCAGCCGAGCTCAAAGCAGGTCTTCAAACGATACCACGCCATCAGCGAGCCGATCTGGTTGCCCGTGAGAAGAACCATCTTCCCTGCCGCATCGCGAACGGCGACGCCCATGCGGTCGGCATCGGGATCGGTGCCGATCACAATCTCTGCGCCCGATTCTTCGGCGAGATCGATCGCCATTTTCAGCGCGGGACCATTTTCCGGATTCGGCGATTCCACCGTCGGAAAGCGACCGTCCTGCACGTCTTGTTCGGGAACTGTGAGAACCTCAAAACCGAACTCGCGCAGCATCGGCACGTTGATGTGGCCGCCCGTGCCGTGGAGATTGGTGAAAACGATCTTGGTCGACGCGCCTTCCAGCAGCGAAGGTTTCAGCAGCAAAGTCTTGAGGCGCGTGACATACAGCGCGTCCATTTCCGCGCCGAGGATGATGACCTTGCCGCGCTCTGCTTCCGGCAGAACCTCGTAAAACTCGCTGTTAATGGCATTCACCTCCTTGATGATGCCCTCTGCATCCGCGTCCACGATCTGGGCGCCGTCGTTGAAATACGCCTTGAAGCCGTTGTCGTGCGCCGGATTGTGGCTGGCGGTCAGAACGACGCCTGCGTCGGCGCGGAGTTCGCGCACAGCGAAGGAAAGCTGCGGCGTCGAGCGCGCACCTTCAAAAAGATACGCATCGCAGCCCAGATCGGCGCAGACCTTGGCACAGAATTCCGCAAAATCGCGCGAGAAGTGGCGGGTGTCGTGCGCAAACACCAACACCGGCTTGCGGCTCGGTCCCGCGCATTGTTTGGAATAAGCAATCAAGCCACGCACCGCACGGCTGAGGTTGTAGAAATTCATCGTCGCCGTGCCGACGCAGGGATGTTCGGGACGACCGTTCGGCCCGCCGATTCCTTGTTCCACCTGCGTCACCACGCGACCGATCGTGCGGCCGCGCAAACCACCCGTGCCAAACGCGAGCGTCTTGAAAAAGCGATCGTTGAGTTCTTCCCAGGCCTCGGCATGGACCAGTTCCTCAATCGCCCGCAGCGCAACATCACTCGTCGTTCCGCCAAGCAGGGCCGTGATGTTGGTTTTTGCGGATTCGAGGAGGCTGCCATTGGCAACTGCGGCGTCGAGGATTTCGGGGAGTGCGCTCATTTCGAACCGCACCATAATGAAAATCGACTTTCTGGCAATCCTGACTGTCATCGATTTTTCAGAACCCAAGGGTTTAGCTTGTTTGCCTTTCGTATTGCGCTTCGCCCTCTTCTGTATTACAAATAGAGCCATGCAAACGCTGGTTTTACGAATCCCAGACAATCTGGCCAAGGAACTGGAAGCAGAGGCCAAAAAATCCAATCTCACCAAATCCGAAATCGCGCGCAGAAGGCTGATTGCGGGCGGAGAAGCGAGTGCGGAAACGGCTCCCACAGGATTTGACCTGATTGCGGATCTCGTTGGAACCGTCGAGGGCGGGCCGGCGGACATAAGCACACGCAAAAAACACTATCTAAAAACCACGGCGTATGGAGAGCCCAGGAGTCGTCGTTGACGCCTCGTTTCTCGTCGCCCTGTGGCGGAGAAACGACCAGAATCACCCATGGGCGGTTCGTCAGGCGCAGCTCCACCCGCCGCCATGGATCACCTGCGAATCCGTACTCTCCGAGGCCGATCACCTCCTTGCCCCCGACGGTTGCGCGACTCTCCGTCTCGCCTGTCGCCGAGGCGCTTTGATAATCAAAGCCATCGAAGGTGACGAATTCCTTCCCGTGTTGGACCTCCTCGACAAATATGCCGACGTGCCGATGAGCATCGCCGATGCTTGTCTCGTCCGCCTCACGGAAGTTCTGCCAAATCCTTTGCTACTCACGACTGACTCGGACTTCAAAATCTATCGTCGTCTCGGCCGCCGTGCGATCCGCACGTGTGCACCTTGAGCGTTGTCATCGCTTTCAAAACATCGGCCTCGTCGGATGACGAATCCGTGCTTACCATCGCGTGCCTTCATGCATCATCTTCTTCAATACGCGGTCGCCAAGCGCACGCCTCTCCTCGGCCCACAGACCAATGCTGTCCGCCTCATCGATGGCAGCGGCGACGGACTGCCCGGCCTGATCTTGGAAACCTACGCTGGCCGCTGGCTGGTTTCGACCAGCGACCGCCATCTCGCCCCACAAGTCCGCGAGTGGATCCGCGACCAAGGCGTTTCCTGTTATTGGAAGCAGCTCGACCAGCACCAGAAAGAATCGCCGACGCACCTCGCGGGGCCTGAAGTGACCGAGCCATTCCTGATCCTCGAAAACGGCCAAGCTTCCGAAATCTCCTTCCAGTCGGGCTACTCGCAAGGCATTTTCCTCGACCAACGCGACAACCGCGCCGAAGTCCGCCGCTTGATGGCGCCGGGCCTGCGCTTGCTCAATACCTTCGCCTACACGGGCGCGTTCTCGGTCGCTGCGGCACTCGCGGGGGCTGAAACCACGACGCTCGATCTTTCCCAGCCGTACCTCGACTGGGCGAAACGCAATCTCGCTCACAACAGCCTCGACCCTGCCGCCCACCATTTTTGCAAGGGCGACACCTTCCACTGGCTACGCCGCTTCGCCAAACAAGGCCGCAGCTTCGACGGCATCGTCCTCGACCCGCCGACCTTTTCACGCGACGAAAAAGGCAAAGTCTTCCGCGTCGGGGAAAACTTCGGCGAACTCGCCCAACTCGCGATCGACATCCTCGCCCCCGGCGGCTGGCTGCTGTGTTCGACGAATTGCCGCAACCTCGGCCTCAACGATTTCCAAAAGCAACTGCGCTGCAGCTCGCAGCGCCCGATGAGCGCGCACCATTCCAACATGCCCGCCGACTTCACCGACGAGCCGTACCTCAAGTCCGTCTGGCTCAAATGATGACCGCGATAGAATTGCGCCTTGTCCCGCAGGAGCAGCGCAAGCCACGAAAAAGTGAACTTTATACTTGATAGCGCCAAGCTCACTGGATAACTAAACGACGACTCATGAGCCCAACTCCCTCATGAGAACTCCATCCAAATACAGCACTGTCGGGCTGGCACTTTTTGCCAGCGTCGCCCTCTCGTTTTCCGCTTCGGCCGCCACCGTTGTACCGAATATCCAATACTCCTTCACGGGCATCTTCGCCGGGACTCTCAATGGCGTGTCTTTCAATGCCCCAGTGAGAATCTCCATGCTCTCTAACACCGCGAGTAATACCAGTTCCTCCTCCACGTCAGGCCTCACCACCACCACAATTTATCGACTGTTTGGAGAGACCTCCATTGATATTGGTGATGACGGCATAGGTGTCGTGACGATGACCCGTCTGAGTGCGCTTTGGACCACTCCAGTCATTACAGCTTCTAGGTCTACCACCATTGGCATTAATTCAACAACGGTCGCTCTAGGTTATTTTAACCCCGCTCCCCCTTCCACTCAAGGAAGAACAACGTTCGGAACCAATAGCGGCAGCTCTTACGATTTTTCTGGACCTCAGAGCTACACGTTCGTAAGCAATCCCACTAGTTTTCAATCCATCGAGACAAGTGGGGGCACCCTATCGTTTTCCAGTGGCGGACGCGTCACCCTGAATGCGACTGCAGTGCCAGAGCCTTCGGCCGCCGCCTTGCTCGGTCTCGGTGCATTGGCCTTGGTCAAACGCCGCAAGCGCTAATCCGTTTCAGCCTTCGTTTCTACCAGCCGGTCGGGGTCAAGTTGCCTCGCCCGGCTTTTTCGTGGATGAATGACTCTCGTCGCCCGCCGACTTCACCGACGAGCCGTACCTCAAGTCCGTCTGGCTGAAATGACGGCCGAAAAGACGCTCGGTGCCTGGAAATCCGATTTGCTCAGTAAGCTGAGATAATTTACTCACTGTCCTGAGTAAATCCGATGAGCCTTACATCAAGTCCGTCTGGCTGAAATGATGACCGCGATAGAATCGCGCCTCGTCCCGCAGGAACAGCGCAAGCCACGAAAAAAGCGGAATTCATACTTGATATCGCAGCACTCACTGCATACAAAAGACGGAGATTCATGAGTCAAAACCTCTCATGAGTCAAAACCTCTCATGAGTCAAAACCTCTCATGAGAATTCCATCAAAAGCCATTTCGTTGCTGCTGTTAGCTTTGGCATCAAGCTCGCAAGCCGCACTCCTCATCACATTCAGCGAGTTTTCGGGGAATGTGAACTATCTAGCCAGCGGCGGCATTGACCTGGCTGGCATGACGGCCGTCTCCGGCACCCCATTCAGCACTTCAACCTCGGGAATTTATCCTGTGGCCGGTGGTTTTTCCAACCAAACGGCGACGGAGCTACCTGAATTACTCTACACGGGCATTTCAGGCCCAACTTCGTTTGGAAGTGGTGGGCAGATGTTGGCATCTTCTTCCAGCGGCAGCGCGGTTTATTTCTCTCCGAACGAAAACCATTTGTATGTCCCATCTACATACGTTTCTGGCAACACGCTGCCAATGAGTGGAAGCTACACGGGGAAAACCTTCGCGACGCTGGGTCTCACTCCTGGGACCTACACTTGGAATCTCGGCACGGGGGCTCATGCCGACACCCTTAGCATCGCCGTGGTTCCGGAGCCGTCCGCTCCTTTGCTGGGCGCTCTCGGTGCAGCTGCCCTGCTGCGCCGCCGCAGACGCTGATCGCGGGCAATTGCGATTCGCATTTCTAAAGCCGGGTTGGGGTCAAGGTACCTCGCCCGGCTTTTTCGTGGGGACTTTATTCGCCCTTCAATGTTGAGAATCCGATTGCGACTGGCTGCGACACGGACTACCTACGGACATGGTCAGCCGCATTGAACCTGACAGATATGCTGATACGGGTTTTGCCGTGAAGGATACCGCGCCGGAGATCAACGCCATGATCTTCGCCGCGATGATGCGCAAAACTCCCGAGGAACGGCTAATGATGAGCTTCGACATGATGGCCACCGCCCGCAAGCTAGTCTGGAGCAGCCTTGACCCCCAAGGAACGGAGGCTGAAAGGAGAGCCGAGTTTTGCCGACGCTTCTACGGCATCCATTGCCCTTGGTAGATTCATATAGCTTTTGAAGAAACCACCCCTATCGGAGAGAAATCTCCTTCTCTTGCTCGCTGCGGTCCAGTTCACCCAGATCATGGACTTCATGGTCATGATGCCGCTGGGGCCGCAGTTGATGCGCCAGCTCAACATCTCGGCCCAACAATTCGGCGGGCTCATTTCCTCGTTTGCGCTGACAGCGGGGATCGTCGGTTTGGTGGCGGCGCCGTTCATCGACCGCTTCGATCGGCGGCATCTACTGCTGTTTTGTTATGCGGGCTTTACGGTGGGCACCTTGGCTTGCGGACTTTCTAGCAGCGGCACGAGTTTGCTGTGGGCCCGCGCGATTTGTGGGGCTTTCGGCGGTGTCAGCGGGGCGACGATCATGACCATTGTCGCCGATGTGGTGCCCGCCGAACGCCGCGCCCGCGGCATGGGGATCATCATGACCGCCTTCTCTGTCGCTTCGGCGCTGGGGGTTCCCTGCGGACTCAAGCTCGCTCAAGTCTGGAAATGGGAGGCGCCGTTTCTGGTCGTCGCGGCGATTGCCGCCGTCGTCTGGGTCGGCCTGTTCCGCATTCTTCCGCCCGTGCGCGGCCACCTGACGGGCGAAAAATTCAACTCCGCCAAAAACTTCATCGCCCTCCTGAGCAAGCGCAACGCGTGGATCGGTCTCGGCCTGATGATGGCGATGGTCTTCGGCCACTTCACCATCATCCCGTATCTATCGACCTATCTGGTCGGCAACATCGGCCTGCCCGAAAAAAGCCTGTTCCTCATCTACCTCACGGGCGGCATCGTCACCATTTTCACGGGACCCTTCATCGGCAAACTGGCCGATCGCCACGGCCGCTTCCGCGTTTACGTCGTTCTCATCGGCGGCGCGTGCATCGTGATTCGCTTGCTGACGTCTTGTGGTCCCCTGCCCCTCTGGCAAACCTTGCTGCTCGCAGGTTGTTTCTTCGCCTTTGCCAGCGGACGCTTTGTCCCAGGCCAAGCGACCATTTCGATGGCCGTCCCGCGTGCCCAACGCGGTGCCTACATGAGTCTGGTCTCCTGTTCGCGGGATCTCGCATCGGGACTGACCGCTGCTTTGGGCGGCCACATCGTTGCCCAAGGCCCCAACGGCCATCTCCTCCACTACGAGCGCCTCGGTTGGATCGCCATCGGCGTTAGTATTTTGAGTCTGTGGATCTTCCGACAGGTAAAGTCCGTCGAGTAAAGCCGCGGGAGCGTTGGAAAACTCGAAAAGTACACTGTACGGGCGCAATTTAAAAAGGGACAAACGCGTTTATCCCTTTCTAAACTGCAAAAGTAAAAGGGATTATTGCGTTTGTCCCTTTTTAAGTTGCCAAGGTAAAAGGGACAATCGCGCATGTCCCTTTTAAAGTTCGTTAAGTAAAAGGGACAATTGCGCATGTCCCTTTTTAAGTTCCATAAGTAAAAGGGACAATCGCGTTTGTCCCGTTCTAAGCTCCTCAAGTAAAAGGGACATTTGCGTTTATCCCTTTCTAAGTTCCGCGAGTAAAAGGGACAATTGCGTTTGTCCCTTTTAAAATCGATCAGGCGCAGTGTAACTAGCTTCGCCAGCGACGATCGTCTTCCAAACGGAGAAGTCTTCGTTGAGCAGAACGATGTCGGCGTGATAACCCGCTTCGAGTTTGCCGAAACCTTCGATGCCGAGCGAATGGGCTTGGTTCCACGAGGTGGCTTTGACGAGCTGGTGCAAGGGCAGACCGCTGATCTGCGCGGCGTTTTTAAGGCCCTCGTTATATAATAGGGCGGAACCTGCGAGCGCGCCGCCTTCTTTCAAACGGGCGACACCATCTTTGACCGTCACGGCGAGGCCGCCGAGCTGGACTTCGCCCCCGCCAATCCATGAGGCGGCCATGGAATCCGTGATCAACATCAAGCGCTCGATCGGGATGAGCTTGAAGACGAGCCGCAGCATGTCAGGGCAAAGGTGGACGGTGTCGCAAATGAGTTCGAGTTTGAGCGAATCGTCTAACAAGCCCATGCCGACCGTGCCGATTTCGCGGTGGTGGAGCGGCGTCATTGCATTGCCAAAATGGGTGAGATGGCGCAGGCCCATGTCTCTGGCGGCAGAGATTTGCGCAGCCGTGGCGGAGGTGTGCGCGGCGGAACTGATGATGCCGAGAGCTGCTGCCGCACGGATCAGGTCCAGCGCACCCGGCATTTCAGGCGCGAGCGAAACGATGAGGGCCTTGGCGATGTGATGGAGATGGCGGAGTTCTTCGACATCAGGCGGGCGGACGAACTGTGGGTTTTGCGCGCCGGCGTTTTGCGGGTTGATGAAGGGACCTTCGATGTGGATTCCGGGAACGCGGCAGAATGCGGGATCTGCCTGATAGAGCGCGACCTTTTCGGCGATCTCGGCGAGCAATTCGGCCGGCTGGGTGAGCGTGGTGGGCAGCCAGGTGGTGACGCCTTCCTGGAGTTTGCGCCGTGCGATGTGGCGGACGGCGGCGAGCGAATTATCGCAGACATCCTGACCATCGGCACCGTGCGAGTGGATGTCGAAAAAGCCAGGCATCGCGATGCGGCCTTCGCCCGCGATGACGAGATCGGCGGCGGGAAGCGCCTCACCCGGGCCGATGAGCGCCTGAATCCTGCCGTTTTCCAACAACAGCGCCGCATCCGCGATCTCTAGATCGGGGGAAATGGCGCGGACGGGATGGATCAGGGTTCGCATGGTTCGGAGTGCTTCGGCTAGGATGTTAATATCGTCACACGATCGTGCCTGACAAGTGACTTGATCGGTGATTTAATCTATGTCGATGAATTCTCTGAGCAAACAGGACGCCGAATTTGCCAGGGAACAGCTGGCAACAGGCTGCAAAACCATGGAGCGAATGCTGCACGGCTTACTCGATTCCAAAGGACGCATCGCGGAGGAAGTTCACGCGATCCGCAAGCTCGGCAAATCGCTGCGCGGCGGCTTTGCGCTGTTTCGGTTGCAGAAAAGCGCGGCCCGGGAGGTTCAGGCAATCGGGCGGCTGTTGTCGGAACCGCGCGACGCGGTCTCGCGCCTGAATACGTGGCACAAACTCGCATGGGAGGGCGATGCGTCGGCCGCGATTTTGGGTCTGCTCGAACAGCAAACCCACTCGGCAGCTCGGCGACCACCCGAGGCAACGGTCGAATGGTGCGCCGCACGCATGACCGAGGCCGCCAAGAAGCTGCTAGAGCAGCCGACGACCGATTTGGCGGAGCAAGCGACGCTAGGACTTAAAAATCTCCACAAACAACTGGCAAAGCGCTGCCGCCGTCTCGATCACCGCGGCGAGGAGGACTTTCACGACGCCCGCAAGGCACTCAAGGCATATCTGGGCGCGATCAGTTATCTGCCGGAGGGATTAATAACGCTCGATCCAAAAATGACGGAACTGGCCGAATTGCTGGGCGACGAAAACGACCTTGCCACGCTTTCCGCATGGATCGAGGGGCACGGCTTTACCCAAGACTTCGAGCCATACCTGTGGGTCAAAGTAACGGAAAGGCGCCTCAAACTACAGAAAAAGGCGATCCGCGATGCGGCGCAGATGGTCATTGGTAATGTCGGGGCCGGAACAAAACTGGATTTTTGAGAGTTTGCGCTAAAGCGACTGGTATTGAGTGAGTTCAAGTTGAGTATTGCCTCTCGTCCATAGGATACGGCTCTGCCGAAGCGTAAGCGGAGCGGTGCAGTGGCTCCAGCACCGCAGGCCGAAGGAAAGATCGAACGCCGTTTTCATATTAAAGAAACGCCTCGTGACCCTGCTGGATCTTCACTGCTATTTGTGACCCGCGCAGTTAGCATGCCCCCGGTTCTCGGCCATTTCACGCTGAAATCTGTCTAGTTTTGAACCGTTGCCGACATTGTGCCAAATTAAAATTGCCAAGCCCCATTCCCGTGATAAAAAACCTTTGTGTTGAGGTGTCGTCTTCTGAAGACGGATGCTTTCAATGCCACAGTCCCCGAGGAAACTCCTCAAACGCCGCTGTAGCTCAGGGGTAGAGCAATTCATTCGTAATGAATAGGTCGTCGGTTCAATTCCGACCAGCGGCTCCATTCCATCAACGACTTCCGTGGTCCCGCTCAAAGATTCCATGAAGATCCCTGTGACTAAATCGTCACATTCTAATGCTCTGTCAGAACGCGGTAAGCCTTCTACATCTTGGAAGCAATGCACCGAATCTTAATTGTCGAGGACGAGCGAGATATCGCCGACCTGATCGCCTTCAACCTCCAGCGTGCAGGCTATGAAGCGATCAAGGCCTACGACGGCATTGAAGGCACGGAGGTGGCACTGCGGGAGCGGCCGGATTTGATTCTCTTGGATTTGATGTTGCCGGGGCGCGATGGCTACAGCGTCTTCCGCGAGCTTCGCCGCGATTCGCGCACGGTCAACACCCCGGTGATCATGCTCACCGCGCGGGCGCAGACCGAAGACCGCATCCAAGGTCTGGAGGCTGGGGCCGACGATTACCTGACCAAGCCTTTCAGCCCAAAGGAGCTGATGTTGCGCGTCCAAGCGGTGCTGAAGCGCTTCGACTCGACACCCGGCGCGGTTGATTACAGTTATGGCCCGTTCCGTTTCGATAAGAACGCCATGAAGTTTTATCTGGATAGCGTACCCACTGACCTCACCACGACTGAGTTCAAGCTACTGCTCTTCCTTTGCGAACGCCCCGGCAAGGCGCTGGACCGCAACGAACTGCTGCGCTCCGTATGGGGTTACAGCGACGCCGCCCATAGCCGTACGCTCGATACCCACATGAAGCGGTTGCGAAATAAACTCGGCGAACATGGAACTTGGGTTGAAACGATCCGCGGTATCGGCTATTGCGTGGCGAAATCCGACACATGACGACCCCCTTTGCTATCCTTGCCACCATTTCGACCTTCGTCGTTCTCGTAATCCTTATTTTCCGCGACAGGGACTCTCGCAAACAATCCGCAGCTAAAGTTAATGACTGGAAACTCAGACTCGAACGCGACCTCAAGCAGGCGCGTGATGAGCGCAATAGCCTGCTGGATGCCCTCGGCGATGCCTTCCTGCTCGTCGATTCAGATGCCAATGTCCGCTTTGCCAATGATGCGGCGCGCGCGCTTTTCGGCGCGCGGGAACTGCTCAACCGGCCGGTGCGCGAGGCCTTTCTCGATCCCCGCTTGGCCGACGCGCTGCTGCGTTGCATCGCCACGGGAGAACCCGTCCAATCGCGTGTCGTCTTTCCCCAGCAATCGTCGCCGCTTGGCGACCTCGAAAACCGCGGCTTCAACGCCTGGATTATCGATGCCGCCCTTCTTTCCAACCCACCCGGCGGTGCTCCCACGGCCCGTGTCATCATTCGCGACGTGACTGCCGAACACCAACTCGAACAAGTGCGTAAAGACTTCGTCGCCAACGCGTCGCACGAACTTCGCACGCCGCTAGCGATCATCAACGGTTACTTGGAAAACCTCATCGATGACGACATGATCGACGAACCAGCGATGGCGCGTCGATTCCTCTCGATCATGCGCAAGCACACCGACCGCATCTCGCGCATCGTGGAAGACATGCTGGTGATTTCCCGTCTCGAATCCGGCGAGGTCAATACGCTCAAGATCGAACCCTTCCGTTTCCGTTCGTGCATCCAAGACATTCTCGAGCGCTTGGAATCAGTGATCCGCAACCAATCGGTTGAAATGATCGTCGTCATGCCAGATCCGGGAATGGTCATCCATGGCGATCGCTTCTATTGGACCCAAGTGCTTTTCAATCTGGTCGAAAACGCCATCAAGCAAAACCCTCGCGGTGGTCTGCGCGTTGAGATTGGCTGCAAGCCCGTCGGCGAAAATGCGGAGATCTGGGTGACCGACAACGGCGTCGGTATTCCGAGTGCCGACTTGCCGCACATTTTCCGCCGCTTCTTCCGGGTCGAGAAACACCACTCGCAACAGGAAATCAAGGGTACGGGCTTAGGACTATCGATCGTCAAGCGCGCCATCGAGGCGCACGGCGGCAACATCGGGGTAAGCTCGGTCCCGGGAAGTGAGACGAAATTCCTCATCACGGTGCCGCGGGAGCGGGCGTGATACCCTGCGGGACCAAGTGAGGCAGCGGCAAATCCTGCGCTTTTTCGGA
>JBAXLW010000067.1:0-13393 GCA_037134575.1 Verrucomicrobiota bacterium
TTTTCAACCGACGATGACGTGATCCATGGCGATGTCGTGGGCTTCGGCGTGGGTGTCTTCGACCCATTGGATCTGGAAACAGGCGCCGACTTTGAGGGCGTCGGCGCGGGCTTGGGCCAG
The DNA here is from genome assembly GCA_037134575.1 of Verrucomicrobiota bacterium. Lineage (GTDB taxonomy): Bacteria > Verrucomicrobiota > Verrucomicrobiia > Verrucomicrobiales > Akkermansiaceae > Luteolibacter. Next base: position 121 of record JBAXLW010000067.1, read on the forward strand.
CACGCGGTCGTAGAAACCGCGGCCTCGACCGAGTCGGCCACCGCGGGGATCGAAGGCGAGGCCGGGGCAAATGAAGACGTCGATCTCATGGACGGCCACTGCGGGTAAGCCGTCGGCGGGTTCGAGGATGCCGAACGCGCCGGCGATGAGTTCGGTGGCGGGATCGATGACGGGGTGGAAGCTCAGTGCATCCCCGCTGACTTTGGGGTAAACCCAGGTCAAGTCGGCGAGCTGCTGGTGGGTGGCGGCGAAATCGACTTCGCCGGGCAGCGGCGAGTAGACAGCGATGGTGCGCAGTGCGGGGCGGTCGCGCAGCCATTGGTAGAGCGCCGCGTTGGCCTTGTGGGAGGCGGGAACGAGCTCACGGATCGCCTGCCGCATGTGTTTGCGGAGGTGGGGTTTGCCGGGTGCAGGTTGGGGAATGGCCACTGGCTTCACTTAACGCCGATGCGGCTGGGTATCAAGTGGCGGTTTGTTTGAGTTTAGCCGCAAAAAGGCGAAAGATGGGCGCAAAAAATGGGAGAAAAGGGTTGTTTTGTGGACTCTTCCACTTTTTGCGTTTTTGTTGCGCCTTTTTGCGGCTGAATCTCGTTAGATTGGCCCGTCAGAAGAACGACGGATCATGCCTACAGAAATTGAACGAAAATTCCTCGTCGCGGGCGATGCGTGGCGGGACGGGACGGCGGGGGTGAGAATCGCCCAGGGATATCTTTCGCTAGACCCGGACCGCACGGTGCGCGTGCGCGTGGCTGGGCAAAATGCTTGGTTGACGATCAAGGGGCGCACGGTGGGCATCGCGCGGTCGGAGTTTGAATATCCGATCCCACTGGAAGACGCGCGCGTCTTGTTGGGGCAGTGCCTGCCGTCGGTCGTCGATAAGACGCGTTATGGTCGATCCTTCGCGGAGCATCTTTGGGAAATCGATGTGTTTCACGGGGATAACGCAGGATTGATCCTCGCAGAAGTCGAACTGGCGGATGAAGCCGATTCGCCGCTGTTGCCGCCATGGATCGGCGCCGAGGTGTCGTCGGACCCGCGCTATTACAACTCGGCTCTGGCCGTCCATCCCTACCAACAATGGCCGATTTGCTAACTGAGGATGAGATACTTGATGAATTCTCCAATCTCCCGCTTGCCACGCGCCAGCATCCACTTAGGGTAAGCAGGCATCTGACATGAAAATCTGGCTCGACGGTAAACTGGTGGACGAATCTGAAGCGAAGGTATCGGTCTTTGACCATGGACTTCTCTACGGTGACGGCGTTTTTGAAGGCATTCGTTTTTACAACGGACGCATCTTTCGATTGGAAGAACACATTCGCAGACTCTTTGATTCTGCGCGTGCGATCATCCTCAATCTGCCGTGGACGCAGGAGGAAGTCTGCAAGTTCACCTGCGACACGGTGGCGGCGAACGGGCTGACCGATGGCTACATCCGCTTGGTGGTCACCCGCGGGGCAGGGGAGCTGGGGCTGAACCCGTACCTTTGCCCGGTGCCGTCGATGTTCATCATCGCCTCGACGATCAAACTTTACCCCGACGAGACCTACAAAAACGGTCTCTCGATCATCACCTGCGCGACGCGCCGCCCAGCACCCGGAGCGCTGATGCCACAGGTGAAGTCGTTGAACTACCTCAACAACATCATGGCCAAGGTCGAGGCGATCCAAGCCAACGCGCTGGAAGCCGTGATGCTCAACGAGCAGGGCTACGTCGCTGAGTGCACGGGGGATAACCTGTTCCTCTTGAAGAACGGTACGCTGCTGACGCCACTCATTTGCGACGGCGCGCTGGACGGCATCACCCGCGCGGTGATCATCGAGATCGCGGAAAAACTGGGCGTGCCTTTCAAGGAATGCTCGCTGACCCGCTATGACATTTTCACCGCGGACGAGTGTTTCCTCACGGGCACGGCCGCGGAGGTGATTCCGGTAGTCGCACTCGACCGGCGCGTCATCGGCACCGGCACGCCGGGGCCGTTCACCGCGCGATTCCTCGCGGCGTTCCACGAACTCGCGATGAATACGGGCACACCGTTTGCTTGAGACCCATCCATCCCCATGAAGTGTGATTTCTGCGATCAAAAAGCCACCGTCTTCCTCACGCAACTCGTCGAGGGGCAGATGACGAAGGTTCGTCTTTGCGACGCATGCGCCAGGGAGCGCGGGGTCACAGATCCGACTGGTTTTTCGCTGGGTGACTTGCTGCTCGGCGGTTTGCCGGGTGGCCCGGGCACCGTCGCAGTGAGTTCGTCGGCGGGTGTGCCAGGCAACGGCAAAAAATGCGAAACCTGTGGATTCACCCTCGAGGATCTGCGGCGGGTGCGTCGCTTGGGTTGCAGCGATTGCTACGCCACGTTTAGCGATGAGCTCAACGAAATGATCCGCAGCATGCACAAGGGCATCTCCCACATTGGCAAAGTGCCCGAAGGCATGATGGCATTGCAGGTCCGCAACCAGCGGCTCGATGGCCTGCGCACGCGTCTCGAACAGGCCGTCGTCAGCGAAAATTACGAGGAGGCCGCTGCCATCCGCGATGAAATCCACAACCTTGAGGACGTGAAGAGTTGAGAAATTTTTCTTTTGTGGTAAATGACGATTCTTTGAATTTAGCAAGATGACACGACCATGATGCGTTTCTCCACCCTCATAAAACACCCCGCCGATTGGATGACCGGCGGGCCGGGCGAGTATGGTGCCGTATTGACGTCTCGGATTCGTCTCGCGCGCAATTTGCGCCGCCATTCCTTTCCGGGTTGGGCCAAGCGCGATCAACGCGCCGCCGCGCTCGACTTGATGCGCCCTGCGGTGGAATCGCTGCCTGCGATGAGAGGCGCATTTTCCCAGGAGCTGAGCGATCTAACGTCAGTTCAAAAGCAAGTGCTGGTCGAGCGGCACCTCATTTCTCGTGAGCTCGCCGCCCGCGGTGATGGCTCGGCAGCGGTGATCGAGCGCCGTCAGACATTCAGTTTCATGCTCAACGAGGAGGATCACCTGCGGATGCAGGCGATTCGTCCGGGGCTGCAACTCACTGCCGCGTTTGCCGCGCTCTCGGAGCTGGATACGGAGCTGGAAGGCTCGCTGCAGTTCGCCTTTGATTCGCGGTTGGGCTACCTCACCACGTGCCCGACCAATCTGGGCACCGGCCTGCGGGCTTCGGCGATGTTGCATTTGCCGGGCCTAGTCCTCAGCGACCAGATCGGCCAAGTCTTGCAGGCCGTCAACAAAATCGGTCTGGCGGTGCGCGGTCTTTATGGCGAAGGCACAGAGTCGTTGGGCAATCTCTATCAGATATCCAATCAGTCCACGCTTGGCGAGAGTGAGGAAGCGATCATTCGCCGTCTGGAACGGGTGATTTCCCAAGTCGCCAGTCACGAGCAAAACGCCCGCGAAAAACTGCTGGAGGATGATCCGGAGATGGTCGCCGACAAGATTGGCCGTGCCTACGGCGTCCTGCGCCACGCCCATATCATCGACTCCAAGGAGGCACTCAACCATCTTTCCTTGCTGCGGCTTGGGGGGACGCTCGGGTTTTTCTCGCCGAAAACCGTGACGCTCTGCGACTCGCTGCTGATGGACATTCAGCCGGCCCACCTCCAGCTTCATTCAGGACAAAAGCTCACCCCGGAAGAAAGAGACTCGATTCGTGCAGAAATCGTGCGCTCTCGTTTGCATTCTCTCGAATCACCTGATAGTGTTATCCTATCAAAGGAAGAAATAATTTCTGACCCTACCAATCCAGGCGAATCATGAATAACTTTACACCACGCGCTCAGCAAGTTCTCGCTCTCGCTCGCAAAGAAGCGGACCGATTCAATCACGCATACGTCGGAACCGAGCACTTGCTGCTGGGTCTGATCAAACTCGGTCAGGGCGTTGCCGTCAACGTGCTCGAGCGTATGGGGCTGGACCTCGAAACCGTCCGCATGGAGGTGGAGAAAGAAGTCGGCTCCGGTCCGCCGCAGAAGTCGTCAGGTAATATCCCCTACACCCCGCGGGTGAAGAAGGTTCTCGCACTTGCGAACAAGGAGGCCAAGGCGCTCAATCATTCCTACGTCGGCACCGAGCATTTGTTGCTCGGTTTGCTGCGCGAAGGCGAAGGCGTGGCCGCCCGCGTGCTCAAGCGGTTGGAGATCGACATCCAGCGGACGCGCAATGAGATTCTGGCTGAGATTGATCCGAATTTCTCGCCCGATGACGAAGAAGGTGAGGAAGAAGATGACGACGATAATGAAGAAGGCGAATTCGAGGAAGAGCCTCAGGCCCAGACTGCGACGGCTGTGCCAGTGGAGCAAAAAACTAAAACGCCGGCATTGAAAGCATTCGGCCGCGATCTGACCAAAGTCGCCCGCGAAGGTGGGCTTGACCCAGTGATCGGCCGCGAAAGCGAGATCGAGCGCGTCATTCAAATTCTCTGCCGCCGCACCAAGAACAATCCCGTGCTGATCGGCGAGGCGGGTGTGGGTAAGACTGCCATTGTCGAGGGCTTGGCCCAAGAGATCGCGAGTGGCAATGTTCCCGAGATTCTCCGCGATAAAAAGGTGATCACCCTCGACCTCGCCTTGATGGTGGCTGGCACAAAGTACCGCGGCCAGTTCGAGGAGCGCATCAAGGCCGTCATGGACGAAATTCGCAAGGTCAAGAACGTCATTCTTTTCATCGACGAACTGCACACAATCGTCGGCGCCGGTTCGGCCGAGGGCGCCATGGATGCTTCCAATATCATCAAGCCGGCGCTGAGCCGCGCCGAGATGCAGTGCGTGGGTGCGACCACCCTCAACGAGTATCGCAAATACATCGAAAAAGACTCCGCTCTGGAGCGGCGTTTCCAACAAGTGAAGGTGGAAGAGCCTTCCGTCGATGACGCGATCAAAATCCTGCAAGGACTCCAAGAAAAGTACGAGACGCACCACAAGGCTGCATTCACGCCCGCAGCGATTGAAGCTGCCGTGAAGCTGACTTCGCGTTATCTGACTTCGCGTTTCTTGCCCGACAAGGCCATCGATGTCCTCGACGAAGCCGGTGCCCGTGCGCGCATCGGTACGATGACGCGTCCGCCTGCGATCAAGGAGCTGGAAGCAGCCATCGCCCAGATCAACCGCGATAAGGTGGCGGCCATCGCGGAACAGAATTTCGAAAAAGCTGCCTCGCTGCGTGACGACGAGAAAACCGCCAAGAAAAATTTGGAGGACACCCTCAGCACGTGGCGCTCATCTTCCGAAGAAACGATCGTGACCGTGACCGATGAGGACATTATGGCCGTGGTCGCCAAGTGGACGGGAGTTCCTCTGCGTCGGATGGAAGAGAAGGAGGCCGAAAAACTCCTTATGATGGAAAGCGAGCTCAAGAGCCGCGTCATCGGTCAAAACGAGGCGGTGGTTGCCATTTCCAAGGCCCTACGTCGTTCCCGCGCCGATCTCAAGGATCCGCGCCGTCCGATCGGCTCCTTCCTATTCCTTGGTCCGACCGGGGTTGGTAAAACCTATCTCGCCCGTAATCTAGCCGAGTTTATGTTCGGCGATGCGGACGCGCTGATCCAGATCGACATGTCGGAGTACATGGAGAAGTTCACCGCCAGTCGCTTGATCGGCTCGCCTCCGGGCTACGTCGGATACGAGGAAGGCGGCCAGCTTTCTGAAGCCGTTCGCCGCCGTCCTTACTCGGTGGTGTTGTTCGACGAAATCGAGAAGGCCCACCCGGACGTGATGAATCTACTCCTGCAGGTGCTGGAGGAAGGGATGATCACCGACTCGCTGGGCCGCAAGATCGACTTCCGGAACACCATCATCATTCTCACCTCCAACGTCGGGGCATCGACGATCAAGCGTCAGACGTCGCTCGGTTTCGGCGCGATGGCGGAAGATCAAGCGGATCAAGAAGGGATGAAGGAGAAGATTCTCGAGGAATCGAAGCGCTACTTCAAACCGGAGTTTCTCAACCGTCTCGACAGCCTGGTTGTCTTCCACATGTTGGAAAAAGCAGACCTCAACCAGATCGTGGATCTCGAAGTCGCCAAGTTGGTGAAGCGTCTCCACGAGAAGGATATTGCACTCACCCTGACCAATGAAGCACGTGATCTGCTTGCGATCAAAGGTTTCGACCCCGCCTACGGCGCCCGCCCGATGCGCCGCGCTGTGGAGCGATTCCTCGAAGATCCGCTCGCCGAGGCATTGCTGCGCGGCGATGTGAAGACCGGAGATTCCGTGAATGTCGTCAAGAAATCGGACTCGGAGGATCTGGACTTCATCGCCACCCGACCCGAACCGGAAACAGCCATCAGCGAAGCCAGCGTCTGAGGAATTCTGGATCAAGAACTCCCAAAGCCCCGCCCGAGTCTGACTCGTGCGGGGCTTTTTATGTGTAGCTTTGGCTTGCTTGGGGGATGATTTCATGCATCGTGATCTTCGGTCTGCTTGACCGTATTTCACTATCGATATTCTGCGTGATGGTTCAATCTATGCCCAAATTTTCAGGGTGGATTTTGGTGCTGCTGACATTCTTCGTCAGTCAGCCCGCTACCGGTACGCCGGTCACGCCCACGGTCATGGTTCCTACGGGGTCCCGTGTTGATGAATCCCGGCATCGCCCCGGTGATCCGGCGCTGCGGATCAGCTATCCATGGAAGCTCTACGTGACGTACACCATTTTTTGGGTTGGCGAGGAGCCATCGGCGCGCAACCCGACGCCGAATACCAAATCGTCATGGGATCAACAGTGGGTGGCGAATTTCGGCGGCTGTGATGACCCCGATCCCACCAACCGCGTGGCAAACCACACGACGGGGGAGTTCCGGCCAAAGAACTTTGTGCCGAAGCTCAATCCGTTCTACGTCGCCTTACCCTACAACGACGTGCTGGGTGTGGGGAAATACAAATCCGAGGCCGCGCGGGTGATTCCGTGGTTTTCGCGGGCCCGCGCGGAATCAGGTAAGTCGGTGTGCAAGGGCCGCTGGGTGCAAATCTACAACGGCAGCCGCAGCTGCTATGCGCAGTGGGAGGATTGCGGGCCCTGGGGGACGGACGATTGGGAGTTCGTGTTCGGCAGCAAATCGCCAAAGACCACTGAAAACGGCGCTGCAGGGATCGATCTTTCGCCCTCGATTCGCGATTACCTCGGCCTGACTTCGGGAAAAAAAGTCCACTGGCGCTTTGTCGAAGCGAGCCAGGTTCCTGACGGTCCGTGGAGGAAATACGGGCTGGAGACTCCCAGCGTCAATGATCCTTCTCTGCTCGCGCAGCAGCGCTATCTCGAATCGTTGCGGCGCATCCGTGACGCCCAGTTTCAGAAAAAATCGATCCACGAGCTGTCAAACTAACGGGATCCGCCAGCCCCTTGCGCTCGCAGAAAAAGAAGCCGAGCGCGAAAAATTTTAGGTTTGCGGAGTAATAAGGGTTCATTCTTCTTGACTCGTCTGGAAAGGAGGTCTAAATCACCGCTCCCAAACGAAGTTTTACCTCTGATTCCCATGGCCAACGCACAAGTTATTCTCAAAGAAAAAATCGAAGGCCTTGGTGCCGAAGCTGATGTTGTCAAAGTTCGCGCCGGCTACGCCCGCAACTTTCTGATCCCACAAGGCAAGGCATTCGAAGCAAATCGCTCCAATCTCCGCCACGTCGAATCCCTCAAGGCAGACCGCGCCCGCCGCGAGGCTGAAGAGCTCGTTGAGCTCCAAGAGATCGCGACCAAGATTTCCAAGCTCAAGCCGAAGTTCGTTCTTACTACCGGCCAAGGTGGCAAGGCATTCGGTTCGGTCACCAGCATCGACATCCACAAAGAACTCGAAGCTGCAGGCATCGTGATCGATCGCCACGCGATCGAACTCGAAAAGCCCGTGAAAAAGTCCGGCAAGACCGAAGTGCAAATCCGCCTTCACCCAGAAGTGGTCGCCACGCTCACCATCTCGGTGGATGCAGGCGCCGAAGGATCCGCCGACGCGTGATTCTGATCTGCTGATTGATTTCATGAAAGCCCCAGTTCGTTCTGCGAACCGGGGCTTTTTTTTGCGGGGCATCGCGAATGGTTCGGGCAGTTCCCAAATGCAGCTCCAATAAATACTAGGCAAGGTGCAGGCGATCCATAGCATCCGATGCGGCTCCCGATATGAATCAACCACCTACCATCGCGAAGCAAGGTCCTGTTGATACGGTCATCATCGGCGCGGGTTTGGCCGGGCTGTCGTGCGCGCGCCGCTTGCACGAGGCGGGCCGTTCTTTTTTGATTTGTGAGGCGGCCGATCGCGTTGGTGGCCGGGTGGTCACCGACCTTTGCGAAGGCTTTCGCTTGGATCGTGGTTTCCAAGTGCTGCTCACCGCCTACCCCGAGGCGCAAAAGCAACTCGACTACGCATCGCTTCACCTGCGTCGCTTTTATCCGGGAGCTCTCGTCCGCTACGGCGGCAGATGGCATCGGGTCGCTGATCCATTCCGGCATCCCATCGACGGACTGCGCGGGGCGTTCAATCCGATCGGGTCGTTCGCCGACAAGCTGCGTGTCGGCCGCCTGCGCTTGCGCGGCTTTGATTTTTCGAAGCACGCGCCGACGCTCAGCGCACTGCAGGCATTGCATGCCGAGGGCTTTTCCGCGTCGCTGATTGAACGCTTTTTCCGGCCCTTCCTGGGCGGCGTCTTTTTGGAAAGCGAACTCAGCACCACGGTGAAGAAGCTGGAGTTTGTCATGCGGTTTTTCGCCCAAGGCGACACCGCTGTGCCCGCGCTGGGGATGGGTGAAATCCCCAAGCAACTCGCTGCCGCGCTGCCCGCCTCTGCCATCCGGCTTGGCACCCGTGTGTCGGCATTGGCGGATGATGGTGTTCGCCTGGAGAGCGGCGAATTTCTAGCGGCCCGATCCATCGTCATCGCCACCGAGCTCAGCGCCGCAGACCGATTGTTAGGGAACCACCCAACCCGGTTTCCCGCCAACTCGGTCAGTTGCCTCTATTTTAGCGCCACCACCGCACCCGTCAACGAGCCGATCATCCTGCTCAACGGGGAGGGCCACGGGCCCATCAACAACCTCTCGGTGATTAGCGCTGTGTCTGCGGATTACGCGCCTGCGGGGCAGCACCTGATCTCCGTCAGTGTGGTGGATCGCGTGGCCGCTGCGGTGCCCGATCTCGAAGCGGCCGTGCGCCAGCAACTGCTCGAATGGTTCGGTCCATGCGCCGGGGACTGGCGTCTGCTGCGGATCGATCGCATCCCTGAAGCCGTGCCCGGACAGCCGGTTTGCGAGCGGAAATCTCCACGCCTGCGCCATGGACTCTATCAGTGTGGAGACCATTGTGGACTTGCCTCGCTCAATAGCGCCCTCGCGACGGGTGCTGAAGCGGCAGAGGCGATTATTGAAGATTTTCTATGAGCGTCGGCTTTTGAGATGGGTGTGAATCCGTCAGATGGGATGGATGGGAGGAATGGGAGTCATGAAGTAGGCTGATGGGTGGACATCGGAACGAAAAGGTTCAAGCTCTGTGGTAGCCAAGCCACCATGAAGAAATGCCCCTACTGCGCGGAAGAGATCCAGAACGCGGCGATCAAGTGCAAGCACTGCCAAGAGTTTCTCGGTGAATCGAGACTCCCGCAGCGGTCCGCGCCACCCGCCTTGCCCGGCAGTCCGCTGCCGTGGTATTTGAAGACCTCATTCATCGTGATGATGTTCTTAACGCTGCCGCCATGTGTGCTGCCTTCGGTGTGGATGCACCCGAAGCTGCATTCCTTCTGGAAAGTGGTGATCACCGTGGCGGTCGGAATATTTTGCTGGTTCTCCTACGTCGCGTTTAAGGGCTTTCTCACGCAGTTCGACGAGGCGATGAAGATGCTCAACGACATGAAGATTTAGTTGGTGTCGGGGTCTTTGATGAACGCTGACTTGTGAAATCCCATTGGTTGCAGTATGTTAGAGTATTGTGATGAATTTGAATCCGTCGGATGGGAAGAATAGGAAGCATAGGAGTCATGATTCCTATTCTTCCCATCATTCCCATGAACCGGAGCGCGTTCTTCCGCCTCGCGGTGACTACCAAACGCTGCTTTCTTTCCAGAAGGCCGAGGTGGTCTATGACATCACCTACCGCTTTGCGCACAAGTATCTGTCGCGGGGAGACCGCACGGTGGACCAGATGATCCAGTCGGCGCGATCCGGCAAACAGAACATTTTGGAAGGCAGCAAGGCGGCGCAGACCTCCAAGGAAATGGAGATTAAGCTCACCAATGTCGGGCGCGCCAGTTTGGAGGAGTTGCTGGCGGATTACCGCGACTTTCTGCGGGTGCGCGATCTCGCGATCTGGGACAAGGATTCGAAGGAAGCGCGCTTTGTGCGGCGGATCGGCTGTAGGACGCCGCAGACGTTTGAAATTTATCGGGAGTTTGTCGCGACGCGCCCGGCGCAGGTCATCGCGAACATCGCGCTTTGTTTGATTCACCAGACTAACTACCTGCTGGACCAGCAGCTGAAGACTTTGGAAAGAGAATTCACCGAAAAAGGCGGCCTGCGCGAGCGGATGACTCTCGTGAGATTGGCGAATCGGAATTTAGGGAAATGAGGTGGGGCGCGGCGGTCGCAGCGTTATGGGAAGAATGGGAGTGATGAGAATCATGGTAGATCCATGATTCCCATTTTCCCTATGATTCCCATCTCCTCAAGTAATCGCGTGCGAGTGTGCTTCCACGAACCACAGCCACTTGTCGATGCCGCGGGATACCTCGGTGAAGAGGTCGGCGGTGTCGGCATCGTCGAAGGCGTTCGCTTCTTCGATGGTGGCGCGGGCTTCCTTGCCAAAGGCGGCTAGTGCGGCGGCCACTGCACTGACGTGGGCCATGCCTTCCGAAAGGGTGAGTGGATATTCCTCAAGGCGCGAACGCTTGGCGGAAACGCGCACGGTCCCTTCGGCGATGCCGCCGAGCTGGACAATGCGCTCGGCGATCATGTCGACGTATGCCTCGATGGCTTCGTCAATCTCGTCGAAGAGCTTGTGCAGGCCGATGAAGCTGGGGCCTTTGACATTCCAATGCGCCTGTTTCATCTGCAGTTGCAGGTCGACAGCGGAGGCGAGGCGCAGGTTCATCAACGCGTTGAGCTCGGTCCTTTGGTCGAGTGGAAGGTCGTTTTGGGTGGGATAAAGGGTGGGGGAATCCGTGAGTGTGTTGTGGCGGTTTTTCATAAGGATGGGGGGTATATGATACTGGGGAATATCGCATCGAAATGAGGAAAACGCAAATGCATAAGATTGGAGATCGATCTCCACTTGCGAAGCCGGTGGACGGCCGCGATTAGTTGATTTTCTTGCGCACCAGGCCGCTTTTGCGGGCGGCTTTGGTGACGTAGCCGAGGCTGCTGTAAAGTCCGGAATTGGGGCCGTAGTCCAAATGGCCGAGCACCGAATTGAGCACCAACTCGACCACAGCCAGCGCCTCTTTGTCGGCCAAGTCGCGCTCCTGGCGTTTGGCCGTCAGGGTCGCGAGGACGCGGCCGATTTCGGCGCGTTTGGCTTGCGGCGCGGCCGTGGCCTGCTGGAATTCAGCCAAGGTCATTCCCGCAAACACCGCGTCGGGTGCGAGCTGTTGCCAGCTGGTGACGAAGGTTTGAATGCGGTCGGTCGTGAAGTCTAAGGCTTTGGCCATGTCGGATGGGTGGGGTGTGAAGGTGAAAGCGGAACCGTCCGCCGTGATTTCGCGGGTTTTCGCACCGTTTTCTACAAAACTCAGGTCTGGAAGTCAACTTCCAATGTGTGGAAGTCAACTTCTAGGGTCTAGAGGTCGACTTCTACTATCTGGAAGTTGAGTTCCACAGTATAGAAGTCGACTTCCAAACAGTAGAAGTCGACTTCTGGATAGTAGAACTCGACTTCTAAAGCTGAGAAGTCGAGTTCTCGGTTCGAAAAAAGGCAAATTTGGTGCCGCCAGGGTGGATTTGGCAGCCGCCGGGTTAAGATTTCAGCTGACGGGAGAAGGAACGGAAGCCGAAGGGGCAGCGGCTGGCCCGAAGGCGGGGGCGTGCGGTACGTTCGCTCCGCAATCGAGTTGCGCCAAGGCCGATTTTGGGAAAGACTGCTGCCATCAAATGAGCGGGTGGACGGAATCAACATTGAGGGCAGCGGCGACATGGCAGGCATTTAAAGAGGGTAAGGCGCTCTTTGAGAGCGGAATGGTGACCGAGGCAAAGGCGGGCGCGACGGGCTGGCAGGGGCTGGTGCGCGTGGGCAAGCGGCAAATGCGGGTCGGCGTGACGGTGAAGTCGCCGACGAATTTTGACACTCATTGCCCGTGTGCGGATAATCAGCGCAGTGGCGCGGTTTGCGGCCACGCGGTGGCGACGGGATTGGCCGCGCTGAATCCGGCCAAGGCTGTGCCTGCGGCTGCTGCTCCATCGGCAACGAGGCCCGTGCCGGCGCCCGCTGCGGTGCCGTGGCAGATTTTGTTGCCGCTGAACTGGCGGGAGGCGCTGCAGCGCGGGAAATTCGCCGCGACCTTGGCCGTGGCTACGGGGAGCGAGATTTCGCCGGCGGACGACCGCGTGGGCGCGTGGCTGGCCAAGGAGGGCGTGGCGCGGAAGGAGATTCTCAGCCTGAGCCTCGATGGCGCGCGGGTTCCGGCGTTTTTGGAGGCCATCGCCGAGCATCCGCGGTTGGCGGCGGGCAAGGACCGGCTGTCGATCCAGATCCGGTCGGGCGAGCGGCTGCGGCTGAGCGAGGCCGACCACCTGCAGGATCAAATCCGATTGGTCCCGGACGCGGAGTCGGGGCCGTGGTTGGAGATCGGCGGCTCGTTCTGGCAGATCGGCGAAGAGTCGGTGGTGCGGGTGGGCGAGGGGAGCATCCCCGCGGACTTGGCGGCCGCCTTGTGCGAGCTCGCCGCTGGTAAAACGGTCGAAATCCCGACTCAGCGGTTCTTTAATCATATCGACGCGTGGCAGGAATGGCTCAGCTTTCCCGCGGGATCGTGGCTGGATGCGCTGCATTTTGTGCCTGCGGCGGCGGAGATCGGGCTTTCGCTGGAAGGCTCGCTCGAGCATCTGGAGGCGCAGCTCAGCGTGCGCTACGGCACAGCCGCCCCCGTTCCGCCGGGGCTGGGCAAGGTGGACGGGCTGCCGCGCTTGGTCGGGGATCACTGCGAGGTGCGGGATCTGGCGCTCGAAGAGAAGGCTGCGAGCCGACTGGCGCGCGCGGGCTTCGAGGTGGAGAACTTTTCAAGCGGCCGTTGGGTGATGCGCGGCGAATCGTCGGTCCTCGCCTTTCTGACCCAGTCGCTGCCGATTCTGCGCCAGGAATGGACGATCGCCGAGGG
>JBAXLW010000068.1:0-13000 GCA_037134575.1 Verrucomicrobiota bacterium
CCTGAGGTGCATAAACAGTCAGCATTCTTCAAAAAGAATCGATGACATCGGGGGGATAGATGCATCAAACTAACAGGCCACGGCAATGTCGTCAATCCATTTCGATCCATTTTTTAAAAAAGAGTCGATTTCCCCAGCAGCGAGAGAGCCCAGCGCACTTGCGCTTTTCTCAACAGCAGGCAAATTACTGTCGTCATGCTACTGCTCGACGTCCGCCATCACACGACCCGCTTTCACACCCACCATGGCGTTTGTATGCGGTGGAAGACGTTTCATTCTCTATCGATTTAGGACAGACGCTCGGCATCGTCGGCGACGCAGCAGGCCAGCACCGATCAAGAGACCGGCCAGCGCGCTGGTGGGCTCGGGTACGGTGTTCCATGCGAGTGTGCTACCGCTCACGGTGAAGCAGCCTTCGGCTGTCGGATTGCTTACCGAATAGGTGTTGTTGGCGTAATCGTAATTGTAAACGTTGACGAAGGTGTTCGCGGCCCAACCGCCGGTGGTGGTGCCGGTGACACTGAAGATATTATTCCACACCTGGTTGCTGTCCCAGAAAGTGGTGGCGAAATCCACACTGCTTCCCATGATCACGCGGAAGACGGCGTCGGAGGCGATATTGAGATTACCGCCGACCACCACCCGATCGTAGTTCGTGCCGGCAGTGCCGGTGTCGCCTGCGTCACTGGTGTCGCCATCGAGATTGGCGTTCAGGTCCCAGGCGAAGATCGAACTGGCGGCGTAGGTGAGATTGGTGGAGAACGTCTCTGTGCCGGCGGAGGAAGTTGCGCTGTGAGCGCCGGCGTTGTGGATACCGCCGGACTGGATGGTGGTGGCTCCTCCCACGGTGCCGGTACCTTTGAGGGTGGCTCCGGAAGCGACGGTGACGTTGCCGGTGGCTGCGGATTGGATTCCGTTGATGGCGAGGATGCCGGCGCTGATGGTGGTCGCGCCGGTGTAGGTATTCACGCCGGACAGGATCACCGTCCCAGCTGTCGTCTTGGTCAGAGCACCACTTCCCGCTAAGATCGCACCGACCGAACCGCTTTGAACGGCGTAGGAAGTCCCTGTCAGGACTCCGGATGAACTGCTGATATTACCACTGGCCAGTGTCACCGCGCCGACAGTGTCACTGAATGTCTTGAGGTCCAATGTGCCGCCCGAGACCGTCACGGCACCCGAACTCAGGGCGCTGGCAACCCCGTATTCCAGCGTTCCGGCAGAGACCGTCGTCAGGCCCGTGTAAGTATTAGCCCTATTCAACGTGAGCTTGCCTGCGCCATCTTTGGTGAGCGTCTGGGTGGTCGTCACCGGGGCGAAAGCATTCGACAGAACGATGTCGCCCTCGCCGCCAAATGTCAGGCCAAAGTTACCGGTGATACTTCCGCTCGAGTTGATCGTGAGAACTCCAGCATCGGCATTGATCCGGCTGGCACTGGCCAATGTAATGATGCCAGCGTAGCTGTTGTTACCGGCGACGTTGCGCAGTGCTCCGCCACTCGATACTCCGTTTCCGTTGAGCGTGAGCGCCTCCGCACCAAGGGTCAAAGCACCCGCGGCGCCATCCAGTTCCAAGGCCGCACCATCGGATACGGATACGCCAGCAGCAGTCGTTCCCAGTGCCGTATTATTCTGTGCCCTGACGACGCCACGACTGATCGTGGTAGCAGCTTCATAAAGATTGGCGTTCGCCAAAATCAGCGTCCCGTTTCCCGACTTGGTCACACTCGCCGTACTTGCCCCAGAGGCATCGTTGAGTACACCACTGACCGTCGTGTCGCCATTACCACCAAAGGCGATCACCTTGGACCCTCCCCCTGCTGGGGTGACAGCCCCCAAGGTGAGCAGATCTCCGGCACCCACGTTGAAGGTCGTCGTCACCGCACCACCATTCACCGCGACAGCATCAAAAGTGATGCCTGCCGTGCCACTACCAACGTTTGCTCCCGAGCCGATCGTCAGCGTCTGCCCCGTCAGGGTAAGCGTTCCCAGCGAATGAGTCACACCAGCCGCGCCAGGGGTCAGCACGTCAGAATTGACGGTCGAGTTCGCAGAGAGCGTCGTGTTGCGAGCGAAATTAAGGCCCGTGTCGTTGGCCAACTCCAAGGTCCCGCCCGACAGTGTCAGCGAGGCTGCGCCAGTGCCTAGAGCGCTGGCGCTCGTCGTGGCACGCAAAGTGCCTGCGGAGACCGTATTCACCCCCGTGTAGGTGTTCGTGCCACTCAAGATCACCGTGCCTGAGGTCGTTTTATTCAAAGCAACCGCTCCAGCTAGAATCGCGCTGACCGAACCGTTTTGCATGGCGTAAGAAGTGCCGGTCAGGACACCTGTGGAGCCTGCAATGCTGCCACCCGTCAGCGTCACGGCTCCAACGGTATCGCTGTAGGTATCAAGATCCAGAGTGCCGCCAGAAACCTGGATCGCGCCAGTGGCGATCGCGTTGTTCACGCCGTAGGCCAACGTACCCGCCTGCACGTCGGTCAGGCCGGTATAAGTATTCGCACCAGAGAGCGTCCAGATGCTATCGCCACCTTTGGTCAGTGCGGTGGTGTTCGATCCACTGTTATTGATAATTCTCCCGGCAATCTCGCCTGCGCCGGAACCGGTAAGACTGAGCGTCTTAACACCTGCCCCAGTGGCGGTAAAATTGCTGGTGAACTTTAGAAGGCCCGAACCGGAGGCATCAAGCGTCGCGCGCCCAGTCGTCCCGGAAAAATCGATAACACGATTGCTCGTTTCACCCGTTCCGACGTATTTCAAGGTGCCACCGCTAGTGAGCGAACCGATTTTGAGAGTGCTACCCGTACCCAAATTGCTGGTCGTTGATCCGGAGTTGCCCAAGTTGGCAAGCTGCAGCACTCCCGACTTGATGGTCGTACCACCCGTGAACGTATTGACTCCGGAAAGGATCAAAAGACCCGAACTGGCTTCAAGACTCAAACTGCTGCCCCCCCCGTTACTGATCACGCCTTCTACCGTGGTAGTACCCAGCCCTGCGATCGCCACGATTTTCGCGCCCGCAGTGCCACCGGTGCCGCCTTGAATCGTCCCGGCAAAGGTCAGCCCCTTTGTGGTGCTGCTATTGGTAAGGGTGTAAGTACTGGCCGTGGCCGTGCCAAGAATCAGATTGGCATTGAAGAGCTGATCATTCACCACGACTGAACTTACCGAAACAGCACCTGAATTTCCCAAAGTTAGCGTCTGAGACCCGACAGCCCCCGCACCAATTGTGTAGGCTGCTGTAGTATTCGTTGTAAAATTGATGGCCGCGATTGTCACCCCAGAAACACCGAGATCGATCGTGGTATTGCCGCCGCCTGCCGAGCTGAATACGGCAGTATCTGTGATATTAGGAAGGTTGTTCCAGTTGGAGCTCGTTGCCCAGTTAGCGCTGGACGAACCATCCCAAGTGCGACTGGCTGCTTGGACAAAATAAGAGGAAAGCCCCGTGATCGAGAGCGCGATGGCGGTGAGATGAAGGCCGTGGAGGGAACGATATTTTGGTTTCATGTGGGGGGAGATGCAAAAACGACTTCACTCAAAAACGAATGAAGCCATGCGACAATGGTTGGGGTGAACCTGTCTCGGGGGGATCAGTGGATTCCTGAGGTGAAAAAACGGCCAGCCATTCATCATGAGAATGGCTAACATCGGGGGAAATACGCGTTATGGACTAACATGGCCACGGCAATGCCGCCAATTCATTTCTATCCATTTTTTGAAAAAACGAGCCTATTTCCTGCACCGCGAGTGGGCGCAGCGCACTTGCGCTTTTCTCCGTAGCAGGCAAAGTTCGCTTGTCATGCCACTGCTCGACGTCCGCCATCTCACGACCCGCTTTCACACCCGCCATGGCGTCGTGCATGCGGTGGAAGACGTTTCCTTCTCGGTCGATTTTGGACAGACGCTCGGCATCGTCGGTGAATCAGGATCGGGTAAATCCGTAACCTGCTATTCACTCTTGGGGCTTGTCCCCCAGCCCCCTGGTCGCATCCATCGCGGCCAAGCGCTCTTCGGCGGTGTGGATCTACTACAAGCCCCCGAGAAGCAACTGCGCGGTATCCGCGGCAAACGGATCTCGATGATTTTTCAAGATCCGATGACCTCGCTCAATCCATTCATGAAAGTGAGCGCCCAATTGACCGAACCCCTCGCCCTCCACGAAAACCTCCACGGCCAAGCGGCCCTGCACCGTGCTATCGACGCTCTCGCGGAAGTCGGCATCCCTGATCCCGAAAAACGCATCCACAGCTACCCCCACCAATTTTCCGGCGGCATGCGCCAGCGCGTCATGATTGCCATGGCCCTGATCACCCGGCCCGAGCTCTTGATCTGCGATGAGCCAACCACCGCGCTCGACGTGACGGTGCAAAAGCAAGTGCTCGATCTAATCCGCGACCGCCAGCGCGACCTTGGCACTGCCGTCATTTTCATCACCCATGATTTGGCCGTGGTCTCGGAAGTCTGCGACCACATCAATGTCATGTATGCCGGACGCATCGTGGAAAGCGCGGCCAAATCCGATCTTTTCCACGAGCCACTCCACGCCTACACGCGCTCGCTGCTCAAATCCATCCCTGCCACCCAACGCAAGGGGGAGCGCCTCTACACCATTCCCGGACTCCCGCCCGATCTCATCCACCCATCCGCCGCCTGCGCCTTCCAGCCGCGCAACCTCCTAGGAGATCCCACGCTCTGCCTGACCGATCGAGCGCCCGAGCTCGAAGAAATCCAGCCCGGCCATTTCGCACAGAACTGCCCCGGTTGTCTGGTGCAGGCTTGATGCTCAGTGCGCTTCGCCACGCGCCAGCAGTTCCACCTCTTCCTCGTGCGAGTGGATCTGCAAAGAAACCTGCACCCCTTCGCGCTCCGCCGCAGCTTTCAACATGCTGCGAATCGCCGATGCAGTGAAGCCATTCCTGCCGATCAACATCGCCACATCCTGCTTTGCCAGCACCAGCTTGAAGCGCAAGCGCTTGGGCCCCAACTCCGCCACCTTGAGCTGCGCCTGCCCCGGTTCGTCGATCAAATTGACAGCCACGTACTGGAGAAAGTTTTTTAAGCGATCGGTCACGGCTTGCATCGTGGCAAGAAGATGACGCCATCCCCCGCCCACCGCAAGCCAAGGTTCACGAACCTGAGGTCTCACCCCAGCAATCACAGTTTACTCACATTCTTACATTTTGTGATCTTGCAAACTCGACCGAATCGCCTAGTTTAACCATTATGAGCTTGGCCGAACTAAGACTGCTACCTGCCAGCGAAAAGCTCAAAATCATTGAGACTCTCTGGGCTGACATTGCTGGGTCGAATGAAGATCTTCAAAGCCCAGACTGGCACGAACAGCCACTGCGGGAAACCGAATCGGCATATCTCGCAGGGCGCGAGGAAGTCTTAGACTGGCAAGATGCAAAAAGAGAGCTCCAAGCCCGCTTCGAATGAAGGTCCGCATCCTGCGCTCTGCAGTGGAAGACCTCGCTTCGGCCCGCCAATTTTACGATCAACAGGAAATCGGGATTGGCGCGTATTTCTTCAGCTGCCTGATGTCCGATATTGAATCGCTTAGCCTTTATGGTGGCATTCACCGTGTCCAAAACGGATTTCACCGATTGCTCGCTAAACGCTTTCCCTACGGAATCTACTACCAAGTGATCCGGAGCGAGGCTGTCGTATTTCGCGTGCTCGACTGCCGTCGGCACCCCGACTGGATCCGGAAAAATCTCGGTTGAGCGTTGTACAATCTCCCGCATTCGCGTTTTGCACACTTGCCACACGCCGGCGTGCCCGTCATTTTCCCGCGCATGTCACGCAGTCACCGCATCACCATTCTCGCCGGAGACGGCATCGGTCCCGAAGTCATGGCCGAGTCCGTCCGTATCCTTGACGCCGTCGAAGCCAAGTTCGGCTTCACGGTTGCCCGCAGCGAACACCTCGTCGGCGGTGCCGCGATCGATGCCACCGGCCACCCGCTGCCACCCGCAACCGTCGCAGCCTGCGAGGCGGCGGACGCGATCCTCTTCGGCTCGGTCGGCGGACCGAAGTGGGAATCCCTGCCACCCGACATCCAGCCCGAGCGCGGCGCGCTATTGCCGATCCGCAAACACTTCGGCCTCTTTGCCAATCTCCGCCCTGGCGTCTGCCTGCCAGCGCTGACCCATGCCTCCCCCGTCAAACAGGAGCTCATCGCCGATGGCTTTGACGTGCTCTGCGTCCGCGAACTCACCGGCGGCATCTACTTCGGCAGCCCGAAAGGCCGCGAGGAGCGCGATGGCGAGCCCGTCGCCTTCGACACCATGGTCTATCAGAAAAGCGAGATCCAGCGCATCGCCCGCGTCGCATTCACCGCTGCCATGGGCCGCAAAAAGCAACTGCTCTCCGTCGACAAGGCCAACGTGCTCGCCTCCTCCGTGCTGTGGCGCGAAACGGTCATCGAAATCGCCAAGGAATTCCCCGAAGTCCAGCTCTCCCACATGTACATAGACAACGCCGCCATGCAGCTGATCAAGCGCCCCGGCTCCTTCGACGTGCTCGTCACCGAAAACCTCTTCGGCGACATCCTCTCCGATGAAATGGCGATGATCTCCGGCTCGCTCGGCATGTTGCCGTCCGCCTCGCTCGGCAAACAGCGCGAAGACGGCCTCTACTTCGGCCTCTACGAACCGTCCGGCGGCTCAGCTCCCGACATCGCTGGCCAAGGCATCGCCAACCCGATCGCCCAAATCCTTTCGCTCGCCATGCTGCTGCGTTTCTCCCTCGGAGAAATCGAAGCCGCCGATGCCATTGAGGCCGCTGTTGCCAAAACCATCGCTGATGGTTTCCGCACCGGCGACATAGCCACCAGCCAACCCGGCGAAACCCGAGTCGGCACCGCCGCCATGGGCGACGCTGTGCTTGCGCGGATCTGATTCAGAAAATCGATCTATCCAATCCAAGGAGAGGCGATCTCCGAATCGCCTAAGCCCATGGAGAGCAAGGGAATGGCGGATCGGAGTCCGCCACTCCTTGCCTCCAGCGCCGCCGTTTTCTTAGAGCTTCACCGCCTTGAGAGCGATGAACATCGGGAATTCCTCGGCGGCGCGGTGCTCGGCTTTGCTGAAAGGACCGGATTGGGAGCGGCGGTGGCTGTAAAGTTCTTCGCAGGCCACCACGCCTAGGCCGCCTTTGCCCATGGCCGACAAAAGATCGGCCAGTGGACGGTGGTAGAAGTGAGTTTGTTCACCCGTGCCCTTGCCTGGATGGGTGGTGATGGGGATTTCCAGCGGAGTCGCGTAGCTGTCGAGCCGGCGGTACTGGATTTTCTGATCAGCGTCCCAGCCCCAGTGCGTCTTGCGCGGGATACGAAAACACGGGTGCATGAAAACCATCACCGCGCGACCGCCGGGTTTCAAGGTGCGGGCGACATTGGCAAACAGCGCGACCAGATCCGGCACGTCGTGGACGGCCATGATGCAAGTGGCCGCATCGTGGCTGCCATTGGCCCACGGACCGGGCTGGCAGGCATCGGCGACGATGAGTGAAACCTGCGGGTTCGCACCGTGGCGGGCCTTGGCGGATTCGATGAGCCGCGGGCTGGCATCGACCCCAGTGAACTTACCGATTTTCGCTTCAAGCAAAGGGCGGATCAACACGCCTTGGCCGCAGCAGACGTCGATGACCGACTCGCCGGGTTTGGGGTCGAGAATCCGCAGGGCCGCGGGCAAAATGACGTTCTGGTGGTAGTCCGAGCCGGATTCGCCGACGAGTTTGTCGTACCACGCAGCCACGGGATCCCAGCCGCGGTCCTTGTGCGGCGGCTTGTGGGCGGCGGATGGAGGTCCGGGTCTCCGTCCTCGTTGAGGCGGGAACGGACGGCGTGGCGGCTGAGGCATGGGCGCAGCCTAGGCGCGGAATCGGCGTTTCAGCAAGCCCCGGCTGACACGCTTAGCTTGTGCCGGGCCTCACGGAGGTTAGATTATCACCCGATGCATCCCAGAGTGGTCATTCCCGAAATCCTCGATCACCTGCCTGCGGACGATCCCGAGGCGCTGCGCAGTCGGCGCGACCTGCGGCGCATCAATGGGCTGATGGGCAACGAGCGCTGGGTCTGCCGGACCGTCCGCCGTTTCCCGGCAGCAGCGCAGCGCGGCATCGTCGAAATCGGCGCGGGCGATGGCCAACTCTGCAACCGACTGGCCCGCTTATTCCCCGCTGCGACGGTCGCTGCCTACGACCTCGCGCCGCCACCCGTCGACTTGGACCCGCGCGTCGACTGGCATCGTGGCGATCTCTTCACCCTGCCAGCACCTGCGGCGGGCGGCGTGCTGGTGGCGAATTTGTTCGTCCATCACTTTGAAGGGGCCGCTCTCGCCGCGCTTGGCCGCTGGATCGAAAATTTCGAGGTGGTGATTTTGAACGAGCCAGACCGCCGCCCCTTGCCTCACCTACTGGGCGGACTGATGCATCCGTGGATCAACCGCGTGACGCGGCACGACATGCACGTCAGCATCGATGCGGGTTTTGCGAAAGGGGAAATCCCCGGTTTGCTGGGTCTGGATAGAAGTCGATGGAGGATCCAAGAATTTTGCACATGGCGCGGGGCCCGGCGCGTGTTAGGGTTGCGGGATTGAAACGGAAAATCACCATCGCTGGCGGCGGCTTGGCTGGATTGTCGCTGGCGGTGGCCTTGCGAAATCACGAGGTGCCCGTGACCGTGTTAGAAGCGGGCAGTTACCCCCGCCACCGCGTCTGCGGCGAGTTCATTTCCGGGGTGACTGACACCACGCTCGATGCACTGGGGATCGCCGAGCTATTCGACGATGCCCTCAGCCACCGCAGCCTGTGCTGGTACGATGGCGGGCGCCTGCTGTTGCGCGATCACCTCAAGAATCCCGCGCACGGGATTTCCCGTTACGTGTTGGACCAACGGCTGCGCGACCGAGTTGTAGCGCTGGGCGGCGAGGTAAAAACGGGCGAACGAGCCCGCTCTGATCCGGCGGACGGCCACGTCTGGGCAGCAGGCCGGAGGCCACGCAATGGTCAGTGGATCGGCCTCAAGGCTCATGTCCGCCATACTAAACTCGCGGCGGATTTGGAAATGCATGCGGGTTCTAACGGCTATGCCGGACTGGCGGGCGTGGAGGACGGCTGGACCAATGTTTGCGGGCTATTCAAAATCGACCGCTCGCTCCAGGCGCACGGCCCGGCGCTGTTACCCGCCTATCTGGAAGCGGGCGGGAACCGTGAACTCGCCGCCGCGATCCGGGGCAGCGAGTGGCGAGCGGGATCGTTTTCCGCCATCGCGGGCTTCGAACTGGGACGCCAAGCTCCCCTGCCCGGCCTGCTCAGCATCGGCGATGCGGAAAGCATGATTCCGCCGTTCACGGGCAACGGCATGTCGATGGCATTTGAAGCCGCGGAGTGCGCACTCGCTCCGCTGGTCTCGTGGGCGCAGGGCGAACAAGCATGGCAACAGACGATCCACACCGTGCGAGTCGGACTGAGCCAGAAATTCAAACTTCGACTCACCGCTGCGGGCCTGCTGCATCCCATCTTGCTGAGCACCCGCGGCAGATCCGTGATTCACCAACTCGCCGCCGCCCACCTCCTCCCGTTTCAGCCGATGATGGCCTTGACCCGTTAGTTCCCCTTTCCTGCCATGTATCTCCGCTCGATCGCCACCGCTGTCCCACCCCGCTCATTCACCCAGCAGTCCTGTTGGAACGCGATGGAGGAGGGAGACTTCCTCTCGAACCTCAAGCCGCGGTCGGCGGCCCTGATTGAAAAAATCCTCACCAGCGAAAACTCCGGCATCGACCGGCGAAACCTGGCCATCGACTCGATCGCCGACTCATTCCGTCACGACGCCGAAGCACTGAACCGCAGCTTCGAGCGCGAGGCCCCGCCCTTGGCCAGCCAGGCACTCGCAGACACCCTGAAAAAGTCAGGGCTGTTAGCCAACGACATCGACGCGCTTTTCGTCTGCACCTGCACGGGCTACCTCTGCCCCGGCGTGTCGAGTTACGTGGCCGAGTCGATGGGCATGCGCCACGACGTTTACCTCGCCGATCTGGTCGGGCTCGGTTGCGGCGCGGCGGTCCCGATGCTGCGTGCCGCCCAAGGATTCATCGCCGCCAACCCCGGAGCCGTCGTTGCCACTGTGGCGGTGGAAATTTGTTCCGCCGCCTTTTTCGCCAACAACGACCCCGGCGTCTTGATCAGCCTCTGCCTGTTTGGAGACGGTGCTGCCGCCGCGATCTGGACGGGTGAAAACACTGGCAACGACTGGCAAGCCGGCCACTTCACCACCACCCATCGCCCCGCGGAGCGCGAAAAAGTCCGCTTCGTCAACGACGCGGGAAGGCTCAAAAACCAACTCCACCGCGCCGTGCCAACCATCGCCGCCGAGGCGGTGGCGGAGCTCTATGCGCTGCGCCAAGGCGAGCCCGATCAAGTCCTCGCCCACTGCGGCGGCCGCGACGTGGTCGATGCCTTGGAAGGCGTGTTGCCATTCAGCCTCGGGGAAACGCGCAGCGTCCTGCGCGACCACGGCAACATGAGCAGCCCCTCCCTCCTCTTCGCCCTGGAACGCCGCCTCGCCGAAAACCGTAGCGACGACCAGCGCCTCTGGCTCACCGCATTTGGTGCCGGCTTCGCCGCCCACGCCTGCGAATTGTGGCGGGCCAACGAGCCTTGACCCAGCGTCCGATCTGCCGAGCGGGCAACTAAGGAGCAACGACCTTATTGTCGTTTCTTCTCTGCGCCACTCGAACCAAGACGGGACAAAAGTGGCCGACTCGTCCACTCCGACTTAAACCAAGCGCGTCAGCTCGGCTAAGATCCCGGCCAGCCCGATGGCTTCGATCCCGTTGCCGAGTGAAAATGCTTCTTCCGTCGTGC
This sequence comes from Verrucomicrobiota bacterium, assembly GCA_037134575.1. Taxonomy (GTDB): domain Bacteria; phylum Verrucomicrobiota; class Verrucomicrobiia; order Verrucomicrobiales; family Akkermansiaceae; genus Luteolibacter. Next base: position 10,876 of record JBAXLW010000068.1, read on the forward strand.
AGACAACGAAGCAGCGCGCTGGTTTCACGTCGATGCGGGCGTGATAAAAGCCCCGCTCAAGGCGGGGACTCCGGCTTCGTTTGATTTCCAGTGCCCAAGGCCCAGACTGGCCGGGAAGGTCCAAAACGAGATCGATTTCCGCGCCCGCCGAACTACGGAAAAAACTCGCCCGTCCGCCGCGAGGCAGATGCGCGATTACGTTTTCGATCACCCAGCCCTCCCAGCTCGCTCCTGCCAGCGGATGACTCAACAGGCCCTCGATGTCGCGAATCCCCGGCAATTGATGCAGAATTCCGCTGTCCCGAAGATAAACTTTGGGAGATTTCACCAGCCGCTTGGACCCCCTCGCGTGCCACGGTTCCAAGCGCCGCACGAGAAACAAATCGACGAACAAATCCAGATACGAGGCCAGCGTCTTGCCAGATACCGCCAGGCTGCGGGCCAACTGGCGGCGTTGACCAATCCACCTTGCTCATGGGCGAGCATGATCCAAAACCGCCGCAAGGTTTCCGCCGCGATGCGTGGCCCCAGTTGCGGAATATCGCGCTCCAAATAGCTGCGGATAAAAGCCTCCCGCCAACGGGCGCTCTGCACCTCGTCTTTCACCAACAGACTTTCGGGAAACCCGCCCCGCAGCCACAAGGCTTCCATGCTCTCGCGGCCCGTTTCCGACAAGGTCAAGCCAGACAGCTCGACCGTTGCCAAGCGCCCCGCCAGACTCTCGCTACTCTGCCGCAGCAACTCGATCGATGCCGAGCCAAGCAGCAGAAAGCGCCCCCGCCGTCTCGCCGATCTGCCGCGCGAGCGTCGTTTTGCCGATTTGCCGCGGCCCCAACAAGGCCACAGCTGGAAATTGCCCGAGCAAATCCCTCACCTCGTCCTCTACCAATCGGCGGATTATCCTTGCAATCATGGATCTTAGATCCACGATTGCAAGGATATTTTAAAAAAGCGAGAGTAACGAAGGCCCTTCGAAGGGCTACTGAATAGGACGAATTCAGCCGCACGCAGCTGCATAGCCAATACGAGCGCCACCTCAACTAAGGAGCAACGACCTTATTGTCGTTTCTTCCTCATTGCCTCGGATCAAGACGGGACAGGAATGTCCCGACTCCTCACCCTTCCTGCCGTCGACCGCAAGGGTCCTTCCATGGCCCAGTGGGAACTTGGCAAGCGGTTGGCAAATCCGATGAGGTGCTGATTCACGGCGTGACCCAGCCCGTCGCGAGGACCCGCGTCAGTTGCCATTGCCGGTTGCAGTGGCCCTGCCCTAGGTTTTCTAGAGCGATGGTGTAGCGCTGCGGCGGTTTGGGCGGATGGTTCAGGAAACGCAGCAGATCCGGGTTGTCCCGCCGCGCGTAGAGGTAGATCGGGTTCTCCAGCTCAGGCGAGCTGGCGGTCAGGCACCGCCACTGGCTTTCATCCGCAAACTCGTGGTTGTAGTAGCTCGCCTGCTTCAGGAAAACACGCATCTCGCCTGCCTTGGCCACGGTCCCGTCCAGCACCTCGCTCCACGGATCACTGCACTGGCGCACGTACGACTAAAAATCCACCCCGCCCCCGCTTTCGTCGAAGCGTACGCTCTTCTCCGCCATAAAAACCGCCCTCCTCCGATGCGGCAGCGCCGCATGGCGCGAGAACCCCGTGAAGAGTCTCTCAGATGCATCGGGAGAAGGACGGCTTTGCTTGGTTTTACATGCGGTCGCGGATCACGCGGCCTGGCTGCGGCGGCGGCGGGCCAAGAGTCCGCCGGCACCCAGCGCGAGCAGACCGAGGCTGGAGGGCTCAGGCACGGCGCTGTATTCGGGATAAGCGGGGTCAGTCACCGCCAAACCACTGACGCCAGCGCCCGTGTCATCAAAGATCAAGCGGTGGATCTCAATGCGCGCCTTATCACCCGATACCGGATCATTCGTCAGGGCGCTAATATCAAGGTAACCCCTAGTGACGACGCCTCGCCGAAAACCGCGACAGCGACCAGCGCCTATGGCTCACCGCATTTGGTGCCGGCTTTGCCGCGCACGCCTGCGAATTTTGGCGGGCCAGCGGGCAATGACCCCGCGCATGCCACGGGCGTGTCAAAAATTTTGTGTAAGTTCAGATCCGCTGATTAGGTGTTAGTGGG
>JBAXLW010000069.1:0-12737 GCA_037134575.1 Verrucomicrobiota bacterium
CCGCCGCACATGTCGCCGTAGATCGTGCAGTAGCCGACGGCGAGTTCGCTTTTATTGCCGGTGGTCAGCAGGAGGTGGTTTTCCTTGTTGGAAAGAGCCATGAGCATGAGTCCGCGGATGCGGGCCTGCATGTTTTCTTCGGTGACGTCTTCGGGTTTGTCATCGAAGACCGGCACCATGGTGGCCTTGATGGCTTCAAAGGCGTTGCGGATGGGAAGTTCGTCGCAACGGATGCCGAGGTTTTTGGCGAGTGCAAATGAATCGTCGACGCTGCCGCCCGAGGAGTAAGGGCTGGGCATGGTGAGGCCGCGGACGTTTGCCGGGCCGAGCGCATCGGCTGCGATGACGGCGGTGAGTGCGGAATCGATGCCGCCACTCAAACCGAGGCAAACGCTGGAGAACCCGCATTTGTTGACGTAATCGCGGACGCCGAGGACGAGGGCCTGGTAGAGTTGTTCGGCATCGCAGGAGTCGAGCGAGACTTCATCCTCGACCGCGAGGAAGGGATTGATGACGAGGCTGGATTCGCGGAATCCCGCCATTTGTGCGGCGAGGCGGCCTTGGGCGTCGGTGACGAGCGAGTGGCCATCAAACACGAGCTGGTCATTGGCGCCGACAGCGTTGCAATAGATGGCGGGGACCTGGGCCTTGTGGGCGACACCGCCGAGCATGGCACGGCGCAGCAGGGGCTTGCCGAGGTGGAAGGGGGAGGCGCTGAGATTGAGCAGTAGGTCGATGCCTTTGGCCGAGAGCTCCTCGACGGGGTTGCGGTCGTAAAGGGGGCGCGGGAGGGCATCGTCGGTCCAAATGTCTTCACAAATGGTCACGCCGATGCGGTGGCCATTCCAGACGATGGGCTCGCAGGATTCGCCGGGTTCGAAGTAGCGGAGCTCGTCGAAGACATCGTAGGTGGGGAGCAGGGTTTTCCAGATGCGGTGCTGGATTTTCCCGTTTTCGAGCCAGGCGGCCGCATTACGGAATGGCTTGCCCGGGTGTCCGGGGTGATGGTGATCGACGTAGCCGACGAGTAGTGGGACCTCGCGAATTTCTCCGGCGAGGTAGTCGAGCGCTTGCAGGCATTTGGGTACAAATTGCGATTTGAAGACGAGATCGCGCGGCGGGTAGCCGACCAGCGACAATTCTGGCGTGATGACGAGGTCGGCACCAGCTTCGAGACATTCCCGGTAGGCAGCGAGGATGCGTTTCACGTTGCCAGGGAAATCTCCGATGACCGAGCTGATTTGGGCGATGCCGATGTTCATGAACGGATTGAGAAAACACCCGCCACCGCCACGGGCAAATGTAAAAATTAAGTTTGTGCGTGGCGCGAGCTGGCGGCAGTGAAGTAAAATCGACACAAACGACAGCTTGTGCTTGTCGATTTGCCATTTACTTTATTAGGTATCAGCCGCCCATGAAAGCCATTTCCATTCTTTCTCTTTTTCTTTTGGTGACCCCGTTGTTTGCCGAAACCGCGCACGCGCCTGCCAATTCAGAGGATGTCGCCGTTCAGAAAAATTTACTACCGAACCAGCAGGCATTCCTGAATCTTCCGGAAGAAAGTCGCACGCAGTTCATCAAGGCCTTGGGCGCTGCCAACCGTCTTTTCCAACAGAAGCGGATTTTCGAAACCATCGCTAGCTTGGAAAAAGCGGCAAAAATCTTTCCAGAAAGTCCGGAGATTTACAATATGCGCGGCAGCTGCCTCGTTGAAATGCGTTCCTTCGACAAGGCTCTCGCGGATTTCGAAAAAGCTCGTTCCCTTTCCCCTGACAATATCAGTATCGATTTCAACATCGCCGAAGTTTACTTTGTCACCAAGCAGTGGAAAAAATGCGCCGATCTCTTCGATAAGGTCCTTCACGTCCTGCCAGCTGAAAATACGGCCCTGAGCCGACTCATTGAGTTCAAAATTCTCCTGTGCAAAGCGAAGCTCGGTTTGAAGAATGACGTAGTCATTCTCAGTGAAAAGTACGACTTCCTCGACGATTCTCCCTATTACTACTACGCACAGGCAGCCCTCTCCTATGAGGCTAAAGACCAGGCCAAGGCGCAAGAATGGCTGGCGATGGCAGGTCGTGTTTTCACGGATCCCAATATCCTCGCACCTTGGCAGGACACGCTGGTGGAGTATGGCTATATTAAGAGTTTCTACGGCGACGATTCCTCGACTGCGAATTGAGACATCCATGGGTGGCTGTCGAAATCCACCAATGCGTTAAAAACCGGAATCGATGCGTTGCAGGCGCCTCGTTCTGGCCTTATAATGAGTCAAATTTACGGCCATGGGACTCGAAAAAATGACTCAAAAACTCCAGGAAGCACTGCATTCAGCGCAGAGCATCGCTTCCAAGTCCGCTCATCCTGAACTGAAGAGCGTGCACGTACTGTTAGCTCTGCTGCAGCAGGACGGTGGAATTACCGTCCCAATCTTACAAAAGGCGGGGATCGATGTCCCTAAGCTCAAGGCCTCGGTCGCTGCGGCACTGGCTCATGAGCCCAGCTTGCAGGGCGCATCCACCCAGCCTCAGATGAGTGTGGGTCTGCGCTCGACCTTGGAGGCCGCGGACCGTGCGCGTATTTCCTTGGGTGATGATTACCTGAGTGTCGAACATTTACTACTGGGTTCGCTGGTAGGGGATTCGCCTGCGGGCAAGCTGCTCAAGGATGCGGGATTGGATGACAAAAAGGCCCATGCCGCCATCGTCGGGGTGCGTGGTTCGCAGAAGGTCACCGACGATTCGCCCGAAGGAAAGTACCAAACCCTCGAAAAGTACGGAACGGATCTCACGGCCCGCGCCCGCGAAGGGAAGATCGATCCGGTTATCGGGCGCGATACTGAAATCCGTCGTGTGCTACAGGTGCTTTCCCGCCGAACTAAGAACAATCCAGTCCTCATCGGTGAGCCTGGGGTGGGGAAAACGGCGATCGTGGAAGGTCTCGCTCGTCGTATCGTTTCGGGCGATGTGCCTGAATCGATGAAGAATAAGCGCATCATCACCATGGATTTAGGCGGCATGCTCGCCGGTGCTAAGTACCGCGGGGAATTTGAAGAGCGCCTCAAGGCATTCCTCAAAGAAGTCACTGAATCCGAGGGGCGGATCATTCTCTTTATCGACGAGCTTCACACCATCGTCGGTGCCGGTGCCAGCGAGGGTGCGGTGGATGCGTCGAATCTGCTCAAGCCGCAGCTCGCCCGTGGCGAACTTCGGACCATCGGCGCTACCACGCTCGATGAATATCGCAAGCACATCGAAAAAGATGCGGCCCTAGAACGACGCTTCCAACCAGTGATGGTGGGTGAACCATCGGTCGAGGATTCGATCGCCATTCTGCGCGGGCTCAAGGAGCGCTATGAGGTTCATCACGGCGTACGCATTCAGGATGGCGCTCTTGTCGCGGCCGCTGTATTATCAGATCGCTATATTTCCGGCCGATTTCTGCCGGATAAGGCAGTCGATCTGATCGACGAAGCGGCCGCCCGTTTAAAAATCGAACTTGATTCGATGCCGACGGAGATCGATGTGCTTGAGCGCCAGATCCTCCAGCTAGAAATGGAGAAAAAAGCACTCGAAAAGGAAACCGACAAGGCTTCCGTGGCCCGCCTCGATAAAGTTCATGAGGAACAGGCAAACCTGCGCGAAAAATCCTCCGGCCTGATGGCCCAATGGCGAAATGAAAAAGCGATCATCGACCAAGTCCGCGATGCGCAGGGTAAGATCGAATCTCTCAAGGTCGAGGCCGAGCGCGTCCAGCGCATTGGCGATCTCACCCGTGCCTCACAGATCACCTATGGCGATTTGCCGGATGCTCATCGCGATTTGGAAGAAGCCAAAAAGCAACTTGCGTCGTTTCAAAGCCAAGGCGCGTTGCTGACGGAGGAAGTGACCGAAGATGACATCGCCCGTATCGTTTCCTCGTGGACGGGCATCCCAGTCAATCGCTTGCAGGAGAGTGAAAAGCAAAAGCTGGTGAACATGGAGCAGCGTCTTGGCGAGCGTGTCGTGGGTCAGAAAAAAGCCATCAAAGCCGTGGCCAACGCTGTCCGCCGTGCCCGTGCCGGATTGCAGGACGAAAATCGGCCGATTGGCTCGTTCATTTTTCTGGGCCCCACCGGCGTTGGTAAGACGGAGCTTAGCAAGGCACTCGCCGAGTTTTTGTTCGATGACGAAGGGGCCATGGTTCGCATCGACATGTCGGAATACATGGAGAAGCACAGTGTCGCCCGCCTGATCGGCGCGCCTCCCGGCTATGTTGGCCATGAGGAAGGGGGGCAACTGAGCGAACGCGTCCGTCGCAAGCCGTACTCGGTCGTGTTGTTTGACGAAATCGAAAAGGCTCACCCTGATGTTTTCAACGTCTTGTTGCAAGTGCTCGACGATGGTCGCATCACCGATGGTCAAGGCCGCACGGTGGATTTCAGGAATACGCTGCTGATTATGACTTCCAATGTCGGCTCACAATTCATTCTCCACGAAGAGAATGCCGAGCAGCGCGAGGCCAAGGTCACCGAGGCCTTGCGCGGCATGTTCCGTCCGGAGTTCATTAACCGTATCGACGAAATCATCATCTTTGATCGGCTCAAGCACGAAGAAATTAACACCATCGTCGATCTCCAGTTGACGCGGGTGCGCCAGCGTCTTGCCAAGCAAGGCCTCGCACTTGCCCTCACAGAAGCGGCCAAAGAACGGATCGGCACGCTGGGCTACGATCCAGTTTACGGTGCGCGCCCGCTGAAACGGGTCATTCAAAGCCTTCTTCTCGATCCTCTCAGTCTTGAGGTGTTGGATGGCCATTTCGTCGATGGGGATATCATCCATGCGGATCTATCGGACGGTGAAATCGTCTTCCAAAAATAGACCCGTCACCAGCACCGCGTCTGAAAATCGACAAAAGGGCACATCAATCTTGATTTTTCGACTAGCCCACGGCAAAAAGCCATCTAGTTTGACCGTAGCGTGCATCACACCCGATTGCGCCACAGCTTTTCAAATCGTATCGAAATTTCCATGAATCTGACACTCAAAGTCTGGCGGCAATCCGGGCCAAATGCCCAAGGCAAAATCGAAACCTATGATGCCAAGGATATCCCGCGTGAAGCATCGTTCCTTGAAATGCTCGATATCGTCAACGAGCGGTTGATCATCCAAGGCAACGAGCCGATTCATTTTGACCACGATTGTCGCGAAGGAATTTGTGGTAGCTGCTCGCTTACCATCAATGGAATCCCCCACGGTAAGGAGCGCGGCACGACCACTTGCCAGCTGCACATGCGAAAGTTCGCCGAAAACGACACGATCTGGGTCGAGCCATTCCGCGCCAACACTTTCCCTGTGGTTCGCGATTTGATTGTCGATCGCAGTGCCTTTGACCGTATTATCGCTGCGGGTGGATACATTGACGTCCGCACGGGTTCCAGCGTGGACGCCAACACAATTCCTGTGCCGAAAAGCGATGCTGATACCGCCTTTGACGCAGCCGCCTGCATCGGTTGCGGGGCTTGTGTGGCGTCTTGCAAAAATGCGTCGGCGATGTTGTTTGTCTCCGCCAAGGTTTCTCACCTCGGCCATCTTCCGCAAGGCCAGCCCGAACGCCAAAAGCGCGTGCTCGCCATGGTCCGTCAGATGGATGCCGAGGGCTTTGGCAACTGTACCAACCAGTACGAATGCGAAGCCGCCTGCCCCAAGGAAATCAGCGTGGACCACATCGCCCGCATGAACCGCGATTACAACAAGGCGGTTCTCATGGAGCAACTCGTCTAAATGTATTTGAGAAAAGGGAGATCCGCGCGACGCTGACTCATGATGACCACTCGCCGTCTCTCTATTTTGATTTTCACCCTCGCGCTCGCGGCTTGTTCTGCGGACGAAAAAAAGAAATCTGCCATGGAGACGCATCTTGATCCGCCTGTTGAACCCACCGCCCAAGTCGTCAAGACCGACGCCGAGTGGAAAAAACAACTCACCGCAGAACAATATCGCATCCTGCGCGAATCAGGCACCGAGCGGCCAAACGGCGCCGTCTATCAAGAGTTCAAGCATCAGGGCAAAGGCCACTATCACTGCGCCGGCTGCAACGCCCTGCTCTTTTCTTCAGAGCACAAGTTCGACTCTGGCTGCGGCTGGCCTTCGTTCTACGATCCCGCTAAAGCCGAGAACGTGATCCTCAAAAAGGACAGTTCCCTAGGCGTGACCCGTACTGAAGTGGTTTGCGCCAAATGCGGCGGTCACCTCGGACATGTCTTCGAAGGCGAAGGGTACAAAACGCCCACCGACCAGCGCTACTGCATCAATGGCGGCGGACTCGTCTTCGTGCCCGCCAAGCTCTGAGTGAGCGGTTTAAGCGATCCCGACGTGATCGATCAGTCGGACTTCGCCATAGAAGACCGCTGTGGCCAGAATCGCGGGGCGGACGATCTCGGTGATCGGTTGCAGATTCTCGGCATCGACCAACGTGAGATAGTCCACGCGGGCGAGGGGCGATGCTTCGATCGCCGTGCGTGCCGAAGCGAGAATTTCTGCTGGATCCGTAAGAGTGGCCGCGTCTAGCAGAGCCTGGCGAATACGCGGGGCTTCGCTGCGTTGTTCCTGGGTTAGGCGGGTATTACGCGATGACATCGCCAGTCCATCGGGCTCGCGGACTGTGGGGGCGGCGATGATTTCTACAGGTACATCCAGATCGCGGACCATCCGGCGGATGATGGCCAGTTGCTGGAAGTCCTTTTCGCCAAAGACCGCACAGTCACAGCCGCAGAGCAGAAAGAGCTTCAACACCACCGTACAAACACCATCGAAATGCCCAGGCCGAACTGCGCCGCAGAGACTGCGCGACAGCGATGACTCGGTCACTGTAACGGATCGGTCGGGAAAATACATCGACTCGGCATTTGGCGCGAAAACCACGTCCACTCCGGCGGCTTGGCAGGTGGCTAGATCGCTCTCCATCGGGCGCGGGTAGGCTTCCAGGTCAGCAGCGCGGTCGAACTGGATGGGATTAACAAAGATCGAAACGACCACGGTGCCGCTGGGCCCTGCCATTTTCCGAGCCCGATCCATCAGGGAAACATGTCCCGCGTGAAAGGCTCCCATCGTCGGAACTAACACACAGGGGCGGGCAGTATTTTTGAGAATTTCTCTCAAGGCGGTGCCAGTCTCTGCCATCTTCATGCACTGGACGTACACTGCTCCAGTGGCTTCGGGCAAGGGGCAAGATTCATCGTTCATAAAAACTATTGTGCGTGTCGCGCCAATGAAAGACGACCCCGGAGGGGGGAGGTCGGTCGTTGAGCCAGGATTTATGACACCCGCCCGGATTTTTTTCTTCATTTCGATGAGCTCGCCGTAGCGCCGTTTGTTGCTCTCGAACCAAAAGGGGGCCGCGTACTTGCGATCCCAGCCCAACGTGTCGCTGACCTTGTCAACCATCGCGCTTATTCCCGCACGATTTCGGTCCAGATACCGCGCCCGGCAGTTTTCTACATTCTGGCGCAATGCGGTATTGCTGGTGCGCCAGTTTTTATTCTAGCCAGTAGCGTTCACGTTGCGTAGGCTTTCGAGGTCAAAAATAATTCATGTAATTTGCTAGTTGGCACGCTCATTGCTCTTATCAAATCACCAATCCGCCCCAAATATGAAAAAAATCGAAGCGATCATCAAACCATTTAAGCTTGAAGAAGTTAAAGAATCCCTCGCTGAAGTGGGTGTGCAAGGCATGACTGTCACCGAAGTTAAAGGCTTCGGTCGTCAGAAGGGTCATACCGAAATTTATCGTGGTTCCGAGTACACCGTGGACTTTTTGCCCAAGGTCAAAATCGAAATCGTGGTCGACGACGCACAAGCCGAAGCCGTGGCTTCCGCCATTGTGAAGAGTGCCAACACGGGCAAGATCGGCGATGGAAAAGTCTTCATCTCGAATGTCGAAGAGGCAATCCGCATCCGCACGGGTGAGACGGGTAATTCCGCCGTAGCCGTGAACTGATCGGGTTTTTCCGACACGCTAACCAATTAACTGACCAATGGCCTTCTCGATGAAGGACATTGGTTTTTTTGTGCCACAGCCGGCCAACGGGGCGGATCATGGTCAGATGATTCCGCGGCGTGCGCATGGAATGGGTGCCCCGGTGGCGGTGGATTTCGCGAAACTTGGAAGGGGTTCCTATCGGTGGGAGCATTGCCAGTCCTTGAAGGCGGCACCGAGAAAGTGGAGGACGTCGCTGGGGGTGAGGGATTGCTCGGAGAGATGGGCTTGCTGAAGGGCGATTTCCGCGCTGCGGCCGCAGAGCCAGGCGCTCATGGCGGCCGCTTCAACGGGCGAGTCACCTGCGGCGAGGCGCGCGGCTATAACACCGGTGAGGACATCACCTTGTCCTCCTGTGGCCATGGCGGGGGTGCCGGTGGCATTGCTCCAGAGCGGTTGCCCTTGACGGGTGATGAGGCTGCGGCTGCCTTTCAGCAAGAGCGTGGCGGGAAAGCGGTCGGCAAACTGCCGCGCGGCGGATTCGCGGGGTAAGTCGCAGAGGTCGGGGGCCAGTCTTGCGAATTCGCCGGGGTGGGGGGTGAGGACCTGCCTGTCCGTGAAGATTTGGGCTGCATTGTGACGGGCGATGAGGTTGAGGGCATCGGCATCCAGCACGGTGGGGGTGTTGTTGTGGGTGATGAGATCCAGCAGCCCAGCAGCCATCGGTTCGGTCAATTCGCCCAGTCCGCAGCCGACGGCTAGGGCATCGAAGCGGAATTCGAGCAATTCGCGCGGATGGTGGATGGGGCGGACGATAATCTCTGGCGGGCACTTGGCGGAGATTTGCGCGTGGGCGGTGGCTGGGACAAACAGGGTGATGAGTCCGCCACCGCCGCGCAGCGCGCCGGAGGCGGCCAAGACTGCCGCTCCGCTGTAGGCATCGGAGCCAGCCAAGATCGCGATTCGGCCGGCCATGCTTTTGTGGAAATCGAAGGGACGTGGCGATTTTCCGCAAGCGAGGGTGAGGGGAGAGATGAGCTCGCGCTCGCCGGTTTGTTGAAGGGTGAGGGCATCGACCGGAACGATGGCCAGGGCCCCCGTGGCCGCAGCCGCGTGACCGTTGAGCAGGCCGCGCTTGGCATTTCCGATCATGAAGGTGACATCGGCGGTGACAGTGTGAGCGGAAATCTCCCCAGAGTTAGGGTCGATGCCGGAGGGGAGATCCACAGCAGCGACCCTGGCACCGGCCGTCTGACGCAGGTATGCCATTTCTTCGGCCAGGTGAATGAGTGGGGCACGCAGCGGGCCTGCACCGCCGCTGCCGATCAGGCCATCGAGCAGTACCAGCGGGTGTTTCAAATCCTGCCAGCTAGGGGCTGAATCCAAGGGCAGTGGGCTACCGAGCGCCATCCATTGTTGGCTCACCAGCGGCGCGAAGTCGGTGAGTGGGAAGGCGCAGCGGATCGCGATTTCCCAGCCGAATTGATCGCGCAGCATGCGCAGGGCCACGAGGGTATCACCGGCATTGTGGCCTTTTCCCAGATAGCCGATGATGCTGCCGGGCCGTGGGAAATAGCGGGCGATGGCTAGGCCAAGTCTTTGGCCTGCAGCTTTGAGGAGTTGCTCCTGCGACCAGCCAGCCGCCATGGCTGCAGCCTCGGTGGCGAGTGTTTCAGCGAGGGTGAGGGCTGCCATGACCGCAGTTTACGCGGTTTGCGCTCGCATGGCCATGGGAAATCAGTAGCCGCTGCGGTAGCGTTGAATGCCGTCCACGATGCCATCGGCGATTGTATCACGGAACCAAGCCGCCTTCATGCGATCGCGCTCGGGTTCATTGCTGACAAAGCCGCCTTCGACGAGGATGGCTGGCAGGGTTGAATTGCGAATGACGTAGAAGCGGGCGTATTTGGCGCTTCGATCCACGGTATGGGTTCGCTTGATCAGGCTGCAGTGGATGTATTGGGCCAAGCGTTTACCCTCCTCACTGTAGTAGAAGGTTTCCAAGCCACTGACATCCGGTTTCCACGTATAGTTGTAGTGGATGCTGACGAAAATGGCGTTGCTGTAGCGATTGCTGCAGCTGACACGTTGGGGCAGGGAGATGAAATAGTCGCTGCGGCGGGTCATCACGGTCTGGTAACCCATTCTCTTTAGTTTACGCTCTAGCCGCACGGCTGTATCGAGCGCGAGGTGCTTTTCATAGACCTTTCCCCATTGCCCACCGCTGTCATGGCCACCGTGTCCCGCATCGATGACGACCGTTCGGAAGTTCGCGGCCTCCGCTGAGACGCTAAATAAACCGCATGCCAAGAGAACGACATATGGGATGAGGGCTTTCATGAGCGAATGTTTTGTAGCGAAACGGTATTTAAGAAATGTTGATTTTTTACTAAAAATGTAAAGTCAATTCGCCCGGGTTAAAAAAAGATCAGCCTAATAGGTCATGGCGGGCCGGTCGGAGGCGTTGTGGATTTTAGCCCTCGCAGCCGCTGCCGCTTTGGGGTTATAGGGAACACTGTTGGCCACGCGGACGCTGCCATCGGCGAAGGTCAAGAGTTGTGGGTCGCCTTGCGAGCCACGTTGGTGGATCTGGCGATTGACGAGTTTGCCGTCGGTATCGATCTGGCAGTGGACCCACATCGTAGGGGTGGACAGGAACATGACGTGCATGCGTTGTTCGCGATCAATGGTGACCAGTGGCTTGCGAAGTGTGAGGATTTCGCCGAGTGCGAAGGTCCGGACGTTTTGACCGGTGCGGCCGTCGATGATTTGGGCGTAGAGCTGTGATTTTTGATCTCCGCTGAAATTGAGAATGCGGAATTCACGGGTTTGATCGGGCTTGCGGGGCATGCCGACTTTCTGCGTCCAGTAGAGCACACCAGAGCTTTGATTGAACAAGACGCGGTTGGTGGAGGTGCCGTCGAACTGGTTGTCGGGCATATGAATGACGGCGCAGACTGAGAAGTTACCCGGTTCGCCCAGTTGGAAATAACGGGAAAGATCGACTTCGCGGGCCAGCGATTCGCCCGCACGGATGGTTATTTTTCCGAATCCTGCCCCACCCTTTGGTGGCACGGTATCGCCGTGTCGGTCATTGAGGATGAAATCCAGCCACTGAGTACGGCCATCGCTGGCAAAAGTCATTTCCCGTCCCGCGTGATTGGTGATGGTGACCACCGCCATCACCGCTTCTCCCGCGACGTATTGGTTTTTGGAAAGATTGAGAGAGGTGGCGAGCTGGGCATTTACCTCGCCGACAAGCGCAAAGATCAAAGCAAAGGCAAAGGCAAAGAGTTCAAGTTTCCGGAATATCATCACCCCAGATAGATAGCGCAGCGGCCAAGGGGCGTCAATCCAAGGAGATCATCTTTTAAATTTAATGAGAACCAAACTGGGCGCCTTCTGCTGCATTTTCATTTGATGGCTCGGGTGGGTCTTCGGTCCACCGAAAGGGAGAGGGGGTTAGTCGAATCTACTAAACCATGCACACGCTGGAAGAGGCGCAATTCCGTCTTGTTCTCTTCAATCACGATAACTGAAGGCGGCGTAAGCCTTCGGGAAAAAATTGTTAGATTTTCCTAGCAACTCTTGTCAAACGGTTCCGGACCGTCTAGATGCACCACGCATATGGCAAAAATTGGCCCCTTCCCCCTGCCCACGACGGGCTATGACGCAGTGATTTTTGATTGTGATGGCACGCTCGTTGACTCGATGTCGTTGCATTTCGACGCATGGTGCGAAGCGCTTACAATCCACGGAGCGGGTGGAATTTTTAAAGAAGACGTGTTCTTCGCGATGGGCGGACGGCCGACGATCGACATCGTGGTGGAGCTCAATGATGAATATGATCTCAAGCTCAATCCCGTGGCGGTGGCCATGGCCAAGCGGGAATGTTTCCTCAAGCGTCTCCACTTGGTCACCTTGATCGACGAAGTGGCCGAGTTTGCAGAAAGCCTGCGCGGGAAGGTGCCGATGGCGATCGCGACCGGTGGCTCGCGGATGGTGATTGAGAAAACCCTGCAGGCCGTTGGAGTTTCCGATTGGTTTGATGAAGTGGTCACGGCAGATGACGTGGTCAACGGTAAGCCGGCTCCGGATATCTTCCTCAAAGCGGCGCAATTGCTGGGAGTGGCCCCAGAGCGTTGCCTTGCGCTGGAAGATGCGCCCGCCGGAATTATTTCGGCGCGGACGGCGGGGATGCAGGTGATCTCAGTCCCTTCGCCGCTGGCGTCCAACCATGCCTAGGCTGTCACACCCTCGAGCGCGGTGGCCAGCAGATCCAAGGTTGTCGGATCATGCGCGGCAGACAGGCTGATGCGCAGTCGGGCCGTTCCGCGTGGCACGGTGGGGTAGCGGATGGCTGGGACGAGAAATCCGGCATCCTCCAAGGCAGTCGCCGCGGCCAATGCGGCTTCATTGCTACCCAGCACGATAGGGATAATCGGCGTGCCGTGAGCGGCAAACCGGGCGATGTTGGACTGGAGCTTGGCGCGCAGGTATTTGCCAGTTTGCGAACGAATCAGCCCGAGTGAGGCGTGGGCGGCATGTGCCAGCGCTGGTGGCGGTGCGGTGGAATAGATGAAGGATCGGGCGCGGTTGGTGAGTAGGTCGATCCAGTCTTGGGATGCGGCGAGATAGCCGCCTGATAGACCGGCCGCCTTGCTCAGGGTGCCCATTTGAAAGGCGATTCGATGCTGGAGATTTTCCTGCTCGGCCAGCCCCATTCCGTTTTCGCCCAGAACCCCAAAGCCGTGGGCTTCGTCGAGCAAAAGCAGCGCGTC
>JBAXLW010000070.1:0-12592 GCA_037134575.1 Verrucomicrobiota bacterium
AGTGCACTCTCTAATAACAAAGGCGGTTCTCCCATGGGCTCATCGGTGAGCCGGAAGGTCCCCCAGTGCATCGCCACTGCCCGGCGGCAACGGGTTTCTTTAAACGCTTGGACGGCTTCCTCTGGATTCATGTGCATCGGTCGCATGATCCGCCGCGGCTGATAGGCACCGATCGGGATCATCCCGAAATCGATCGGGCCGTAGCTCTCGCCGATTTCTTCGAACGCCGCGCAGTAGCCGCTATCCCCCGCGTGCCATAGTTTACAGCCCGCACCATCGATGAGCCAGCCGCACCAGTGGCCACGATTGCGATCCAACAGCGTTCTGGCGGTGAAGTGCTGGGCTGGGGTCGCGGTCACGCGGATACCGGGGGCAATGTCAGCACTCGCCCCCCATGCCAGCTCCCTCACGTGGGTAAACCCCTTGCCACGAAGCCAATCGGCGTGGCCCTCCGCGATCAAAATCGGCATCTGCCTGCCGAGCCGACGCAGCGTGGGCAGATCTAGATGGTCGTAGTGTCCATGCGTCAGCAAAACCGTATCGATCGGCGGCAAATCCTCCATCAAGCATGGAGTTGCGACCTGCCGTCGCAGACTGGGAATCGGCAGCGGCGCGCAGTACTTTGAAAACACTGGATCCACCAGCACTGAAATGCCACCGCCCTGCAATAGAAACGACGCATGCCCCAACCAGACCACCCGCCAACCGAGTGCGGGTGGGTTCGCAATTTTTTCCCGCGAAACCCCACTCCAAGGTGCGGGCGAATCGGGAGCATCGGGTATGACCGCAGACTCCTGCGGCCCCCAGCGCATCTTCCAGCGGAAAATATCCATGAGATGATGAACCTCATGCGGCCAAGGATTGTGAAAGAGCGGCTTCATGCTGACGGGGCGGGCGATGCTAAATCTTATCCACCCCGCACCCCGATGCGAGACTTCTCAAAAACCTCCGCAAGCTTCCCGTCCACGAAGGACACAACCAAAGAGCTTCGTCACCGGCAATCCCTTGTCGGCAATCTTGAAGGGTCGCTAGGAGGGCGACACGACCACGGTGTCATATGGCAGCGCGAGGACCGGAACTGATAGAGCCGCACACTTTATCAAGCACCGTGATACGTCCCAAAACATCCGCGCGACTGCCAACCTGCAATGGTCCGCAGCCCTCACGCGCCACTGAATCCGCCCGGCCTTCAAGGTCGGACTTGATAGTTTCCCGCGTAGCAACGACAAGAGGGCTGCCATGAATTTCGATTTCGACACCCAGATCCCCCGCCGCGGGACCGGCTGCATCAAGTATGACCGCCGCCCCGAGCTTGATCCGTTCTGGGTCGCGGATATGGATTTTGCGTCGGCTCCGGTGATTCTTGAGGCACTGCACCAACGGGTGGACCATGGGATTTTCGGCTACGCGCAGGCGCATGCGGGATTGAATGACGCCATCACGAACTATCTGCGCGATCGCCGCGGGGTGGTCGTTCCACTGGAACAAGTCGTCCATCTCGGCGGACTCGTTCCTGCGCTGTCTCTCGCAGCGCGCGCATTTTGCAAGGCGGGCGATGCGGTGATGACCTGCACTCCGGTGTATCCGCCATTCATCGGCGTGCACTATGACGCCCAAGTCTCCCTGATCACCACCGACCACGTGCAGGTGGACGGCCGATGGACCTTCGACTGGCAAGCGATGGAAAACGCCGTGACGCCGGAGACGCGAGTGTTTCTGCTGTGCAATCCGCAGAACCCGCTCGGCCGCGTATTTTCTGCGGAAGAGCTCACGAAGCTGGCGACCTTCTGCGAGGTGCACGACCTCGTGCTCGTTGCCGATGAGATCCACTGCGACTTGATTTTTGACGAAACCGCGACACCGCATTTCTCTGCACTCAATCTGCCGGCGAACTTGGCCAAGCGCTGCATCACTCTGCTGGCCCCTAGCAAGACATGGAACATCGCCGGTCTCGGCTACGCCTTCGCGGTGATCCCCGACGATTCGCTACGCCGCCGCTTCACGGCCGTGCGCGGCCACACGCTCGCGGAGATCAATGCTCTCGCCTACTACGCGGCTGAAGCCGCCTACCGCGACGGCGAACCATGGCGCGAAGAGCTGGTGGCTTATCTAAAAACCAACCGCGATCTACTCGTCGATTTCATCCACACCCGCTGCCCCGGTCTCACCGTGATTGCGGGCGAGGCGACCTACCTCGCGTGGATCAATGCGCGCGGCATGGGCGTGGAAAACCCCGCGCAGCACTTCGAACAAAAGGCCGGGCTCTTTCTATCCGACGGTGCCTACTTCGGCTGGCCGGGCTGGATTCGTTTCAACTTCGGCTGCCCACGTGCGCGCATGCTCGAGGGACTGGAGAAAATCGCAGCGGCGTTATAACCGGGCGACCACTTCAGTGACAAAAAAAGGCGCAGCCTCCGGAAGAAAGCCGCGCCCTTGAAGTTGGCAGAATCGATCAGATGTCCTGCACGGGAAGATTGGTCACTTCTTCGCGGACTTTTTCCGCCAGAGCGGTCGAAAGGTAACGTTCGGTCGACGAGCAGCCGATCGTCACGATGCGCTTGCCTTTGAATTCAGGACGCTTTGCGATTTGCATCGCGGCCCAAACGTTGGCTCCTGTCGAAATGCCGGCTGGCAGACCTTCCTGCTGGGCCAATGCCTGCGCCGTGGCGATGGCATCTTCGTTAGAAACCAGAATGACCTCGTCGATGACTTCGACATTGAGGTTCTTTGGAATGAATCCGGCACCGATGCCTTGGATCATGTGAGGGCCAGGGGCACCACCGGAAATGACCGGGCTGGCGGCAGGCTCCACGGCAAATACTTTGACGGCGCGGCGCGACTTCAAAACCTCGCCGACGCCCGTTAGCGTTCCACCCGTACCAACGCCCGCGACAAACACGTCCACTTGGCCGTCGGTGTCGTTCCAGATTTCCTCAGCAGTCGTCTCGCGGTGGACTTGCGGGTTCGCCGGATTGTCGAACTGGCCTGGGCCGAATGATCCTTCGCCGTGTTCTTCAAGAAGCTTTTTAGCCATGGCGATCGCCCCATTCATGCCTCGGGCGCGAGGGGTCAGGACGATTTCGGCACCCAGTAAACGCAACAACACACGGCGCTCGATCGACATGCTTTCTGGCATGGTCAGGATGCAGCGGTAGCCCTTCGAACGAGCGATGAATGCCAGCGCGATCCCCGTATTTCCCGATGTCGGCTCAATGATGAGGCCACCCGGCTTGAGGGAACCATCTCGTTCAGCGGCTTCGATCATCGCTTTACCGATGCGGTCTTTGACGCTGAAAAGAGGATTGAAGAATTCAGCCTTCACGCAGATCTCTGCTTCGAGTCCTGCGGTGACGTGATTGAGGCGGATCAACGGGGTGTTGCCAACAGTGGCAACCATGTTTTCAGCGATATTCATGGTGGATTTCGGTTAGAAGATTTCGGAATTCGGGAGTATTTAAGATGATATATGATTCGCTGTCAGGCTTCAAATCTGGAAATCGGGGGTCCCTGAATCCAAGTGAAGTCCGCACTCGTATTTTTCACCGTTGAAGCGGGTGGCTTGCGCGTCGCCATTTTCCGCAGGACGCGTGCTATGCCAGTCGCCCATGGTGACGTAGCCCTCATCCGCCAGCGGGTGGCGCGGCAGGCCGTTCTGGTGAAAATAAAGATCCACCTGTGCGTCGGCCCAATCGAGAATCGGATAAACTTTGACCGTCTTCTTTTGCTGCTCGACGAAGGGGCGATCGACACGAGTCTGCGATTGGGACCGACGCAGCCCGCTGATCCAGACATCGGCTCCCGTCTCGCGCAGCGCGCGATTCATTGGCTCGATCTTGGTGATTTGGCCATAGTGGTCTGCACCGTCCTTGCCATTTTCCCAGAGTTTGCCCCACAGCGCCTGCAACCGCGCGGCGGAAACAGTCGGCTGATAGATTCGCAGATCGAGATTCAACTCAGAAGTGAGCTGCTCCATGTACTGATAGGTTTCAGGAAACAAGAACCCAGTATCAATGAAGACCACAGGGATCTTGGGCGCATGTTCGTGAATCAGGTGAAGCATGACTGCAGCCTGAAGCCCGAAGCTGGTCGATGCCACGAGACGGTCGCCAAGCTGGTCGTATAACAAACGCAGCCGTTCCCCTGCACGCAAGGGAGTCAGGCTCGCCGATAGCGAGGCCGACTGAGTCTGGGGCACTGGTTTCAAGACCGCCATGGTGGTGAGAAGGGCAGCACTCAAGCTTTGGCAAATGCCTCGGCCTTGATGTTTTTGTGAAAGTCAGGGCCTTGAACGGTGGCCGTGACGTAGCCATTGCGAATGCAGAAATCACCAAAGCGCTCGCCCTCGTTTCGTTCCTTGGCGTAGCGTGCAAAGATTGGAGCCAGCAAGGGCTTGATCTTATCAGCCGGTAGGTTTTCCCGATAGAGCTTCGACAAGCGCTGACCAGCGAACCCCCCGCCGAGGTAAACATTATAGGCGGCAGGCCCACGACCGACGAATCCGATCTCTGCGATGAACGGACGGGCGCAGCCATTCGGGCAACCGGTCATCCGAATGGTGATGGCGTCGTGGCGCAGACCGTTTTCTTCGAGAGATTCTTCGAGCTCGGTGATGAGAGTGGGCAGATAGCGCTCGGCCTCGGCCAGGGAAAGCCCGCAGGTGGGCAAAGCAACGCAGGCCATCGAGTTGAGGCGCAGAGCACTCTTCAAGTGGCTATCCTTGATGCCGTATTCGGCCAGCAGCTTTTCGATCGCTGGACGCTTCGCGGGAGAAACATTCGCGATGATCAGGTTTTGATTGGCGGTGAGGCGGAAGTCGCCGTCGTGGACTTTCGCGATTTCGCGCAGTCCGGTACGCATCGGATAACTCGGCGTATCGAGCACGCGGCCACCGGAAATGAATAGCGTGAGGTGTGAGTTACCATTGTCATCCTCGACCCAGCCGTAGCGGTCGCCATTGTCTTCAAAGACGAATTCGCGCACAGAGCCGAGCTCGTAACCAAGATACTCGTTCAGCTTGGCCAGAATCCAGTCTGGACCGTAATCATCGACAGTGTACTTGAATCGCGAATGCTTGCGGTCGGTGCGATCACCGAAGTCGCGCTGCACCAGCACGACTTTTTCCGCAACATCAACTACTTGATCGGGCCTGCAGAAACCGATGACATCGGCGATGCGCGGATAGGTCGCTTCGTTGCCGTGGGTCGAACCCATGCCGCCACCGACCGCCACATTATATCCGACCAGCTCGCCCGCTTCGACGACGGCAATGAAGGAAAGGCAGTTTGCATAAATGTCGACGTCGTTGGATGGCGGCACAGCCACCGTGATCTTGAACTTACGCGGCAGGTAGGTTTTGCCGTAGATCGGCTCGAAATCCTCTTCGGTCGATTCGACCTTTTCGCCGTCGAGCCAGATCTCGTGATAAGCACGGGTCTGTGGCGTGAGATGCGTCGAAATATCCTGGGCGACCTTCAGTGCTTGCGCGTGAATCTTTGAGAGATAGGGATTCGGGTTGCACATCACATTGCGATTCACGTCGCCGCACGCTGCGATCGTGTCCATCGCCACTTGATTAATCTCGGCGATGGTACGCTTCAGATTGCTCTTGATGATGCCGTGAAACTGAAAGGCCTGACGCGTGGTCAGCTTGATAGTTCCATTCGCGAACTCGGTAGCGAGGCGGTCGGTCTCCAACCACTGCTGCGGAGTGGCAACTCCACCCGGCACGCGGATTCGGATCATGAATGAATAAGCCTTCTCCAACTTATGCTTGCGACGGTTCGCGCGGAGATCGCGATCATCTTGCTGATAGGTTCCGTGGAACTTGAGGAGCTGTTGGTCGTCCTCACACATCGATCCAGTGGACAGATCTGCAAGCCCTTCGGCAATCGTACCGCGCAGGTAGTTGCTGTCGATCTTGATGTATTCGTTCGCTGAGAGTTTCTTTTCACTCATGATGGTAGAAATTTAAAATGGAAAAAACTTAATAGACGTCGCGTTGATAGCGCTTGGTTTTCTTGAGGTCTTCGACGTAGGCCTCAGCCGCTTCGCGGGAAATGCCTGCCTCGCACTCAACGACGGAAATCAAGGCTTGGTGCACATCGTGAGCCATGCGATTGGCATCACCGCAGACATAAAAGTGGGCACCTTCTTCCAACCACTGATAGAGCTCCTTGGCCTGCTCGATCATGCGGTCCTGGACATAGACTTTCTCCGGCTGATCACGGGAGAATGCGACATCCAGACGCGTCAGCACGCCCTCTTTGAGATAGTCTTGCCACTCAAGCTGATAGAGGAAGTCGTAAGTGTAATGCTGGTCGCCAAAGAACAACCAGTTCTTGCCTGAGCTACCGAGTGCCGCACGGTGTTCGACAAAGGCACGGAAAGGAGCAACGCCCGTGCCGGGTCCGACCATGATGACCGGGGTGTCGCCATCCGCAGGAAGACGGAAGTTCTTGTTCGGCTGGACAAAGATTTGAACCGGATCGCCCGCCTTCACCAAGTCTGCGAGGTACGTCGAACAAACGCCCTTGCGCTTGCGGCCGTGTGTTTCGTAGCGGACTGCGGCGACAGTGAGATGAACCTCGTCGCTGTGGGCGAGCGGGCTGGATGCGATCGAATAAAGCCGTGGTGGCAGCTTGCGGAAAATCCCAGTCAGCGCATCGGCGGATAGACCGTTAGGTGCAAACTTCAAAAGTGCATCGACGATCTCACGGCCTTGATTGAATTCCTTCAGGCGCTCCTTCGCGTCATCGCCGAGCAGCTCGCGCAGCTCAGCTGAGTCGGCAGCATCGGCCAATTTCGTCAGGACCGCACGTGACAGAGCGGTGATGTCGTAGTCTTCACGCAGCGCATCGGCGAGTAATTGGCGGCCGACGTTTTTCACCTCCACCTCCTCATTGCCCGTCAGTTTGGCTGCTTGAAGAATCGCTTTCACCGTATCGGGCGCATTGCGCGGCAGCACGGCGAGCGCGTCGCCCGGCTCGTAACAAAGCCCGGAACCCGCAAGAGAAAATTCAAAGTGCAGCGTCTCTTTCGAGGTGCCTTCGCCGTTGAGCACGACCGTGTCGAGCGTCTCGGCTGAAAATGGATTCTTTTTGCCGTACTCAGTCGCCGGTGCGATAGCTCCAACAGCTTCAAAAACCGTAGGTGTCGCCGCAGTGGGGGCTAGTGCATTCAATGAGCGTTCGAGCCACTCGCTGTAGGATTCTTCAAAGTCGACATCGCAGTCTTGGCGGGCCGCTGCGCGGGTTGCGCCCAGGCCTTCAAGCCGTGCATCGACGTCTTTGCCGATCTGGCAGAATTTTTCGTATGCCGTATCCCCCAACCCGCAGACCGAGAATCGAACCTTTGCCAGCGACAGGTCAGACGCCATCAATTCGTTGTAAAAGGAAATCGCCGTTTCCGGAGGCTCGCCATCGCCCCAAGTCGAGACAATCACCAGCAGGTTATTGGCTTTTTCGAGCTCTGCGGGGGAAATCTCCGACATGTTTTTCATGACCGCTTGGAAGCCTCGCTTCTTAGCCGCCTTGACCGTCCGGTCGGCGAGCACTTCCGAATTCCCAGATTCGGTTCCATAAAGAACCATCAGCTTACCTGCCGAAATCGGCGCAGCGGCAGCCACAGTCGGCGCCCCAGAGGCGGCCAGAAAACCGCTCAACCAGCCGCGCTGGACGGGATCAAAGCCTGCAAAAAGCAAATCCAACGCTTGGCGTTGGTCGGAAGTGAATGGGGCGTGCTCAGGAAGCATAATCCTTAGTTAGTTACCTTATATTATGAGGTTTCACCCACAAAGTGAGCGCGATCCAGCCAATACGCAACCATTTTTTAACAATTACTAAGGATTATTCGACAGGTCATTCCGCCCGAATTGGAAAAAATCAGCCTTCCTGCCAAACCCAATTCATGACCACCTCGATGTCAGGATGAATACTCTGATGCACTGGGCACCCGCGTGCAGCACTCTCCAGCAACTTGCGATCCGAGTGCGAGGCCGGCAGAGGGATTTGTAAATCCAGCTCCAGGCGCTTGATCCGCCGCGGCTGCTCATCCGACATGAATTTACGAACATTGACCGTCATCCCCTCGATCGCCAGCTCCTTGCGCTTCGCAACAATACCGATGACCGTGGCCATGCAAGATCCCAGAGCAGTGGCCATCAGATCGGTCGGCGAAAACGCTTCTCCCCGCCCGTTGTTGTCAAGCGGTGCGTCGGTCACGAGTGTATTTCCAGAAGGCAGGTGGACGGCGCTGCAATGCAGATCACCTTCATATAAAATTTCAATTTCGACCATCGGAGGAATGAGTGGTTGGTTAGATGATTACTAGACAGGTCATCTTTCGATATTCTCAATGGATCTGGCAAGGAAACTTTGGAGACCGCATAGAGGGCTCAGGCCCGGATTGCGACGTCTTCGTTGAAATAGATTTTAATAAATTTCATCTTCTTCGCCTCGTCAAACCCATGTTCGAGCAACCCTTCCGGCTTGGCCGCCAACGCGGGCTTTAGCCGGATTTCCACGCCCGTGTCGAGTTTCATCACGGACGGAATTTTATTCTTCGCCTTGGTGACGTCCTTCTTGGAGATTTTAAATGAATCGTCGAACTGATGCCCCTCCTCCTCCTCGATCTGCGAGCGATGCTGGGCAAATTTCGCCTTTGCTTCCGGCGTCTTCAATACCTGCTCTTCAAATTCCTGAAGGCTGAACTTCTCCTTCTCTTCAAAATACGTGATCGCATGGCGCGCCGCGGCAGATGCATCCCACGGCGGCCCATCGTCGGCGGGCTTCGGGCTTTCCTTTTGCTCCTTCTCCATGAAAGCCACCGCCATATTCGCATACTTGTGGGTCAAAAACGGACTGTCGGCAATCGGCACGATACCAAGGAAATCCCGGACCCAAAAACGGGAATCCGTGCCCGAACGATCAAACGTCAGCACGTAATAGCCTTTTTGGGCGAGGTGGTTGAGAATCAGACAGCCTTTATCGATCTTTTCCGGATTGATCCCCTGCTCGGTGTGCAATTCAAGATCCCCATCGCGGGTGGAAATGCTCAAAAACGGCACCACGCTCTCAGACTTTAGAATGCACAGACCCTGCGTTTGCACACCGTCCACTTCAATATCTTGGATCAGACTGATGCAAAGATCACCCGACTTGATGTTCGGGTGGTTCGACTTGGCGTAAAGTCGTTTGGCAATCTCGCAGCCCTTTTCCAACAAGCCTTCCTTGGAAGCAAAGATCGCCGCCACACAGGCATTCATCTCATGCTGGTCGAGGGACGAATGATGACTGAAACGATGACCCGCTAGATTTTTGAACGGCTTGAGAAAAATGGCAGACAACGCCTCTTGGTCGTTTTCCTGGATTTGAAAAACTTCCTTCGAAGTCTGCAGCGGTTCATCGCGTTGAGGATGGCCGACTTTGGCAAGCACGAGACCGGTGGCCGTGGCGGAGGCAAAACGAATCTTAACAGACATGAGGGCCGGAATCTATGGCCGCTTGATAATTTGAACACCCTCAAATCCGAAAATTATCCGAACCAAGTCCGCGGGCGCATTCGCCAACGACTCCCGTGAATCGAAAAACCGCCGCTGCGGGGGGCCTCGACGGCGGTAAAACATCGATCCAATAAAAATCATGCTCGGCGACGGCGCAAAATCACCAAGAGACCCAGACCGCCGAGCAGGGCCGCTCCCGGTTCAGGAATCACGGTGACGATGCCCGTGCTGGAATCGAACGTCGCATTGGTCCCCACTCCCATACCGCTGACGTTGACCGCTGAGAAATTGCCTGCATAATAACCAAAGTCGAAAATCTTGACGCTGGTATTGGGGGCAAAGGTTTCGTCGGACTTAAAGAATAGGTTGAGTGTCCCACCAAAGCTGACCGTATGAGCTAAGCCACCCTGCGCCAGGTCGAAACTCAGCGCACCGAAGGATCCCGAGGTGAATTCGAAGTTTGAAACCGAGCCAAGCCCCAACGTGAGATCGTTGTTGAAGTTGATCGTTCCTGGAGAAGCTCCAATCGCGAGCGTGCCATTGATCGTGAGATCGCCGCTAACCAAACCGCTGCCGGTTAGAGACTGATTCGACCCCAACGCGTAGCCCGTCACCGCCGAAACATTGAAGTTGCCACCGCCAAGTGAGACTTCGGAAGTATGAGCGATCGAACCGTTGGTGCCGATGGCCAGCGTACCGCCACTGATCGTCGTTTTACCCGTGTAAGTATTGGCTCCTGTCAAAGTAACGGTACCGGATGAAGTTTTATTCAAGCCCACCGAACCCGCGAGGATCGAACCGACCGAACCGCTTTGCGCGTCGTATGCCGCTGAACTGGTCAGCGTGCCGCCCGTGATCGAACCCGAGGTCAGCGCCATGGTGGCCACAGTGTCGCTGAAGCCGGCGAGATCAAGAATACCACCGTTGATCGTGACCGCAGCGGCATCGGCCAAGCGGTTCGAAGCACCCAGAGTCAACTTACCACTGTTGATGGCAACCGCCGTCGATGCGGAAGTTCCGCACAGGATCGTGTTGCCGGTCGTCACGGTCACGTTGCCCGTGCCGAGGTTGGCCGAAACGTTACCGCTTTGCAGCGCGTAGGAGGTGCCCGTCAAGGTGCCATTTCCAGTAATCGAACCCGAGGTTAGTGTCACCGCGCCCACCGAGTCTGAGAATGTTGCAGTATCCAATATACCACCACTGACTGTTACAGCAGAAGTGAGTGTGTTGTTCGCACCAAGGGCTAGGGTTCCGGCCGAAACCGTGGTCAGACCGGTGTAGGTGTTGGCTCCTGACAAGATGAGAGTTCCTGCGCCATCCTTGGTCAGGGTACCAGTTGAGGTTGCAATAACATCGGCCACGGTGATGTTGCCCGCACCGCCGAAGGTCAGGTTGTAGCTGCCTGTAATGGCATTGCCAGATGCGACGTCGAGTGTGAGCCTGCCAGCATCCGAATTGATGCGGGAGTCAAGACCGAGTGTCACCAAGCCCCCATAGGTATTGTTGCCGCTGATGTTGCGCAGCGCTCCGTTCGTGCTGACACCGGTGCCGCTCAGCGACAGCGCCTCTGCTCCAACGGTGATACCGCCCTGCAGTTCCATGGCAGCACCAGCGCTCACCGAGACACCGGTAGAAGTGCCTCCCAAACCTGCTGCATTTTGGACATTGAGCGTCCCCGCCTGCACGGCAGTCAGGCCAGTGTAGGTATTCGCACCGGACAGGGTCACCGTCCCAGCCGTCGTCTTGGTCAAGGTACCATTCCCTGCTAAGATCGCACCCACCGAACCGCTTTGAACAGCGTAGGAAGTTCCCGTCAGGACTCCAGATGAGCTGCTGATATTACCACTGGTCAGTGTCACCGCGCCGACCGTGTCGCTAAAAGTCTTGAGGTCCCATGTGCCGCCCGAGACCGTCACCGCACCCGAACTCAGGGCATTGCCAACCCCATAGGCAAGAGTGCCTGCCTGCACATCCGTTAGGCCAGTATACTGGTTCGCCCCGGAGAGCGTAAGAGTGCCTGCACCGGTTTTAACCCATGCCCCGTTGGTGGCTGTGCTGGCGCCACTGATCGTCAGGTTGGTCAGAGCATTGACCACCTCCAGGCTGCTGCTTGTGTTGGCCGTGAGCGTGAAGCTACGATCGATGGCAACCGTCGCGCCGGTGTATTGTAGGGAACCACCGCCGAATACCAGATTGGCAGCGGCGTTGCTTGACTGCCCAAGATTGCTGGCAGAACTGCCGTTGGCCAGACTACTCACACTCAACGTTCCCGCATTGATGCTCGTCGTTCCGGTGTAGTTGTTTGCACCAGAAAGAGTCACCGTCCCGGCGGTGGTCTTGGTCAGCCCCACTGAGGCACCCGCTAAAATCGCGCTGATCGAGCCGCTTTGAACGGCGTAGGAAGTTCCAGTCAGGACTCCGGATGAGCTGCTGATATTACCACTGGTCAGTGTCACTGCGCCGACCGTGTCACTGAATGTCTTGAGGTCCAATGTGCCGCCCGAGACCGTCACGGCACCCGAACTCAGGGCGCTGGCAACCCCGTATTCCAGCGTTCCGGCAGAGACCGTCGTCAGGCCCGTGTAAGTATTAGCCCTATTCAACGTGAGCTTGCCTGCGCCATCTTTGGTGAGCGTCTGGGTGGTCGTCACCGGGGCGAAAGCATCCGACAGAACGATGTCGCCCGCGCCGCCAAACGTCAGGCCAAAGTTACCGGTAATACTTCCAGCCGAGTTGATCGCGAGTACACCGGCATCGGAATTGATCCGGCTCGCACTGGCCAAAGTAATGATGCCAGCGTAGCTGTTGTTGCCGGCGACGTTGCGCAGTGCACCGCCGCTCGATATGCCGTTTCCGTTGAGCGTGAGCGCCTCCGCACCAATGGTCAAAGCGCCCGCGGCACCATCCAGTTCCAAGGCCGCACCATTGGACACGGATACACCAGCACCAGACGTTCCCAGTGCCGTATTATTCTGCGCCCTGACGACGCCACCGCTGATCGTGGTAGCAGCTTCATAAAGATTGGCGTTCTTCAAAACCAGCGTCCCGTTTCCCGACTTGGTCACACTCGCCGTACTTGCCCCAGAGGCATCG
>JBAXLW010000071.1:0-12000 GCA_037134575.1 Verrucomicrobiota bacterium
CATGCAAAACGCATGTCCACCACCACTCCTCACCCGTAAAGACGTCGCGACCATTCTCGGCGTCACTGTACGGACCTTATCCACCCTCATCCGCAACCGCAACCACGAAAAGCAGTCCATCGCACCGAATAAGGAGGAGGCACTATGAAGGCCCCCTACTCTGGTTACGACTACTTTGGCGAGGCCAAGGAAAAGTACACCATACCCGATATCTGGAAGATGTTCGGACTGGAGGGCGAGCCCAAAAAATCCTGCAAAAGTCCCTTCCGCGAAGACCGCCATCCTAGCTTTTCGATCTATGCCGAGGGCCGCCGTTGGGTGGATCACAGCACGGGTGATGGCGGCGATGTCATCGAGTTCATCAAACACGCTCTCAAGGGAGATCATCACGATGTCCGCGAGTGGTTAGAAGGTAAAATCCCGCAGAATCCTGGCTTCGTCGCTAGGCCCTCTAGCAGCCCGCTGAAGGCACCGCAACCACCCAAGGTGATCATCTGGCCCGCAGCGATGGGTCGCGGTCTAGCGCCTTCCTGGGAGGCATTTTCCGAGCGCACCGGCGTGGCCAAGGAAATCGGGGAAGACCTGCTGCAAAAGGAGCTTCTGGAGTTCTGCCAAGTCGATGCCCACCCCTGTTATCTCATCAAGGATGCGGAAAACCGCGCGGCCGAGATCCGTCGCCTGGACGGCGGGCTGTTCGGCGCTTCCAAGGCCTTTCCGCTGAAGGGTGTGGATAAAGGTTGGCTGCCCGGCACCGCCCTGCTGCGCGACGCCCCACCCGAAACGGCTGTCCTCATCACCGAAGGCGCGACCGACCACCTCACCGCGCTGGCCCTCTACGCCCGCTACCGCAAGGCCGGTGGTGAAAACCTCTGGCAACCCATCACCCTGCTCGGTGCCACCTGCAAACGGCTCGATCCCGCGGCCGAGGGATTGCTCCGTGGCCGACGCATCCGCCTCATCCCCGATGGCGATGAAGCCGGCCGCACCATGGCCACCAACTGGGAGGCGCTACTGCGAAACATCGGCTGCCATGTCGACACCGTCACCCTGCCCGAAGGCAGCGACCTGAGCGACCACCGCCACCACCTCGATCCCAACGAACTCTTCGCCTTATCTAACACAGCATCCAATCCAGCATCCAACACACCATGAAATTCCCTATAAAATTCCCGTTTAAACTCCCGATGAAACTCCAAATCTCCGAACTCAAAGCACCGACCACCACACACGAAATGACAGACAGCACCGCAGATCCCATGCCGCATTCCCACACCGAAGAAGAAATCAACACCGATTTCCCGCTGCACTGCCTACCCAGCGCCGCCGGAGAAATGGCCCGCGAGATCGGCCGCGTCACCACCGCCCAGAACGAAGCACTGGCCGCCGCATCAGTCATTGCGTTGGTCAGCGCATCCATCGGTGCCGGACTGGCGGTCAATACCGGCGGAGAAAGAACCACCCGCGGCAATCTCTACCTGCTCGCCATCGCAGAATCGGGCACCGGTAAAGGCGAAGCCTACAAACTCGCGGCCCTCCCCTTTGAACAAATGGAGACCGAGGCGCACGACCAATTCAACCAACACACCAAACCCGGACTACTCGCGGATCTGACCGTGGCCGAACTGCGCTGCAAGAAACTTTCCGCCAAAGCCGCCGGGGAAATGGACGTCTCTCTCCGCGCCATCCAGCTGCTGGAATACCGCCATGCCGAGACCGAGCGCGCCCAAATCCAAAAACGGATCGATGCCGCACCGCGCTGGAAAGTGGCGGATGTGACCAAGGAAGCACTGGCCGTCGTCATGGCTGGGCAGACCGGCGAAGCGGTGGCGAGCCTATCGAGCGAAGCGCGCGGTATCCTCTCCATCGTCAAAGGTCGCTATGGCAAAGAAGGCGGAGACGAAGACCTCTATTGTGCCGCCTATTCGGGCGACTCCATCAGTGTCGACCGCGTGGGTCGCGAACAGGTGAATCTGCGCAATCCCTGTCTATCCATTCTCTGGATGGTCCAGCCGGATGCTGCCCGCCACGCCCTCCATACCGAAGGATTCGTCGACTCCGGATTTCTGCCGCGCTTTCTAGTGTTCGACCCCCAGGCCGAACCCCAAGAACGCGACGAACAACCCGCCCCCATTCCATTCGCCGTCAAAAACGCATGGGCCCAACTCATTCGCACCTTGGTCGACACCTACCGCATGAACGGACACGCGCCACAAACGATCTCGCTGTCCCCCGCCGCCACCCAACGCCTGATCGCCTACGAAAAGGAAAACGTCCGACGCCGCCGTAAAGCGGGTGACCTCCATGACCTGGCACCCTTCGTCGCGAGGTGGACGGAAAACGCCTGGCGCCTAGCCCTCGTCTTACACGCCGCAGAATTTAGCGACAAGGCGCACGAGACCCAGCTCGAAGACCACACCGCAGCCCACGCCATCGAAATCATGCGTTGGTTTTGCGCCAGACAGCTCGACCTACTCACCGCCAGCCGACGCGAAAAGCAAGGAAACCGACTTTTGGCACTTTTGGCAGTTTTGGCAGCGGCGGAATCAGAAATGACACTGCGTGTTCTGAAGCGATCCTACTCATTTGAACCGGACGAAGTGGAACGACTTTGCAACATCTTTCCCGATAGACTGACCATCGAAAAGACACAAGGCAGTATCGGCCGGCCTTCGATGGTGGTTAAAGCGTTATGACACCTTGAAGATATAAAACACACTATATCACACTCTAATTATAAGGCAAAAACATCATATTGGATCAAGAAACCACAGATTTCACAGATTTAAGGATTAAAGAGCCCCCACCGCCCTACCTTCAATCGGTTCAATCAGTCAATCCGTGGTTCTCATTCTCCAATCTGAACTGCCTATTCCATCCATTTACCCCACTGCCAAAAGTGCCAAAAGTGCCAAAACTCCTGAAAAGTGCCAAAACTTCAGAAAATCTCCCAAAAATGAAACCAACAGCAATGAAACCAACAGCAAAAATTCAAAATCCAAAATCCATCAACCAGCCGCCGGCAATGACCCCGCAAGACATCGTCGATGGGATGTATGAATGCTGTGGGCAGTGGCACGAAGAACTGATGACGGATCTCATTTGCCCCGTCGTTGGCGAGGTTTTGGGACACAGCGTCGGCCCATCTTGCCTCGTGCTCAACCTCACTCTCTGCGGCAGCGTCGCAGACGTCCCAGACTTGAGCCACCTCTCGATATTCTTCGGCGATGGCCATCCAGATGAGATGATCGAAGTCTTTGCCGACGATCAAGGCGAGTTGACCCGTGACCTCCTCCGCGACACCCACGACTGGGCCATCGCCCACCTCGACACGTCGGACCCATCGCTCTACAGCTACGAACTTTGCCTCAAGCACTCAAGGGAGCTGGAATTCAGCGTATTCGATTCCGAAAATCCTAACCCCGTCGCAAAGCTAACGACCTGGCTCTAAAAATCCCAAACCCCAGCCCACCGCCCTGCTGCCGTGTCGATCCTCGCCCCCAAAGCGAGAGGAAATCCGCAGCGGGGCGACTTGCTAAAGGTATCGAATCGGGCCAGTCCTCGCGGATTGCCCCCATCAATGTCATCCCAAGGTGCTAGACGGTAAGGAGGAGGGACCTTATTGTCCCTCTTCTTCGGCAGAGGCCCATGCGGAAGAGGCGACAGTAAGGTCGCCACTCCTTAAGTCGATGCGGTCATTACTCGCGGGTTCACATCGATAGGATCATGGGAGGGCTGTTTTCGTACTGATGGGCTGTCCAACTCTTGCGTAGAACGCTCCAGCAAAGCGCCAGAGCGCAAGATACTGTAAATCCGCGAGGACTGACCCCATCGACCAGCCCACCGCCGACCTGCGCCCGACCTCCCTGTTGCATCAGTATCACTTGGCCGGATTATCCAGTCTTCGACGTAGGCAAAAACATGCGACATATAACATTTTGTGATTGTAACACTTGCGCCTGTGCGGTTAATGGTGTGAATGAAGTTGCTTGTCAGAGCCTTGCCCGCCTTTGCGGCGGCAGTTCTCGCCTCCCCCTGCCTCGCCGAAATCGACTCGGGCGGCGGTCCTGGCGCCGTCGGAAATCTCAATAACTATGCCTCCCTAGGCAGTCCATTCGCCACCGACACTACGGCTGTCGGCTCCAATCAACTCCTCGGCGGCCTGATCCAAGTCCTCTTTGTCGGCACCAGCGAACCTGACGCCAACCACAGCGGACTGCCCGACGACTGGGAAGCCCAGTATTTTCCAAACCAAGCTGTCGTCGATCCCCTTGGCGATGCCGATGGCGACGGCTGTAGCAACCTGGTGGAATACCTCGCGAGCACCAACCCCAGAGACCCGTCGTCCCACTTCAATCCCCAAGGTTCCCTCACGGGCAGCACCTACACCCTGCCCATCCAGACCGCCACCGGTCGCAGCTACAAAGTCTTCGTCACCCGCGATCTTGCCACGTGGACCCTCCAGCAAACCTATACCGGCGACGGATCCCTCAAAACCTTCACCTTCGACGAAGCCACCATCGCCAGCGGCCCGCTCCACTCTGCCACCCATCCATCCCGCTACTTCTTCCGCGTCGAAATCGTCCTTCCTTAAAAAATTCCACCTCCACTCATTATGAACCGCATTGTTAAATCCGTCCTCGCCGCTGGACTCCTCGCCTCGGGCCTTGCCGTCGCGCAAGTCCCCTCGCTGATCAATTACCAGGGTCGCCTCACCGATGCCAACGGCGCGCCCGTCACGGGCAGCAAGACCTTCGCCATCTCCATCTACGACGATGCCACCGCGGGCAACCTGCTCTACACCGAATCCATCGGCTCGGTGACCTTGGACAAAAACGGCGTTTACAGCTTCCAATTCGGCGCGGCAGGTACCAACTACTCGCTCACCACGGAAACCCTCGCCACCACCGACGGGTCATCCACCACATATCAGAAAGCCCTCTCAAAGAGCAACATCGTAGCGGGCAGTACAAGCGTAGCCGACGGCACCTACAGCTGGACCGAAACTGCCGGCAATCCTGGCTCGCCCGCCTCGGCTACCGCCAGCACCATTGCAGGATTTGTCTATGGAGCCACCGTCACCAGTGGAGGATCGGGATACAGCATAGTACCCAATGTGTCGATTGCAGGC
Organism: Verrucomicrobiota bacterium; assembly: GCA_037134575.1. Classification (GTDB taxonomy): domain Bacteria; phylum Verrucomicrobiota; class Verrucomicrobiia; order Verrucomicrobiales; family Akkermansiaceae; genus Luteolibacter. Next base: position 5,129 of record JBAXLW010000071.1, read on the forward strand.
AATGGAGCCGGAGCGACAGCCATAGCAATAGTCTCCAATGGGATTGTTACCGCCATCAACATCACCAACGCTGGCAGTGGTTATACCTCTGGTGCCACCGTGAATATCGCGCCTCCATCATCTCCTCTCCTAATTAGCTACCTCGCTGGCTCCATCACAGCTAGCTATGCCACCGCCCCTGCTGCAGGCATTGCTCTCACTGCCACCTACCGTTATGGATCCTCTGGAATCACCGGCGCCCTCTCCACCACCGCGCAACTATGGATGTCCGTCAGCATCAATGGCACCGTGCAGGGAACAAGACAGCAAGTACTAGCTGTTCCATTCGCACAACGTGCTTTAATCGCAGATTCAGTTCCGCCACCTAGTTTAGATGAATATATTATTTGCCAGAGCGGTACAATTTATCAAGCACCTTCTGCCGGATTTATTGTTGTATCGCAAAATGGCATAGGACGCGGAATAGATTTCAAAATAAGTGTTGGCCATTCTCCTGGCGCATTAAAGACATTATATTCGGATTATCTTTATTATTCAACTTATACTTTGCCAATTCAAAAAGATCGCTACTGGATGGTTAGTGGTTATGAAAATGTTAGATTTGTAAAGTTAAAATAATTATTAAAAATATGAATGATTTTAAATCTTTATTTTTAGAAAATTACTTAAAATTTGGTTTGGGATCTATGTCGAAACAGGACGTGGATTCTCTAGTCATGTCACTACTTGATAGATATGGATCTGTTGATCATGTTCCACTTGCTAAATCTAGCAATCAAGATGTTAGCGAGTTCCTGAAAACACCAGTTTCTAAAATTAAAAAGCTAAGATACGATGCAGCATTAAAATTTGGTGGCCATATTGAGGAAGAGGCGCAAGGCCGCCTACTTGCTGCGCTTGCTAATGCGTCTCTTGAGACTGAAGGTAGCAAGATTTGTTTAATCATCGAGGATTCGCTGGCTAAAAATTGGCTTCAAGGTAAACTAAAAAAACACCATCAAATTTTTGATTATTCCTTTAATGCAGAGATCGTAAAAGTTTCTGGCAAGGGACTATTTCAGGTCCTCGATAGCATTTTCGACAAAAAACAGATTGATAAGTTCAGAGACGGCTATAAATGCGCAAACGATGAGGCAAATAGTGATAAACGGATAAAAATTTTCAAAGAAATAACCATGGAGTTTGCCAAAAGTGCCGCTACCGCTGCGGGTGGTTCAGTTTACACAGTTGTTAAAAATCATTTGGGAATTACTTAAGCTAGATTATCGGCAAATCATCGGTCGTAAGATCTCGATAGGGTCAGTCCTCACGGATTCACAGGACGGAGACTCTTGGGAGAGCTATTTTCACGGGAAACAGGATTTCTGGCAGCTCACGGCTCATCGTTGATAAGCGCCCCACAGTGGGTGGTTTCCAAGGATCCGCCGCGCGTAAACTCACTGAAACAGGTCACTTTCCGCTTTCACCGAAAATGAAGATGGATCAGCGCTTCAAGTAAACAGCGGCGACGCTCCTGTCGTTTTTGCCTTGGCATCGAAGACGATCCGCGACACGGCTTTTCCCAGAGCCAAAGAACCATGGTCTTTTGCCCTGGGACCTTGTTCTTTCGCAAAAGATCGTTACCCCATCGACTTTGCTTGTACCATTCCTGATCAATGGTTGCGCTAGCTGAAGTACGTCGCACGTGGCGTTGGCGATTTTGAGGAGTCCGCGCTTCAGCGTGCGGGATGCAAGCTAAAGCTTGGACTCCATGACGACGAAGGAATCAGTCCTCGCGGATTCCCATGACCCCATCAATACCTTGCGGGCTCAACCGCTGCTAGTCCGTCCGCCGATAGCAGTCCATCACGGTTCCATCGCCGGGCAAGTTCGACTTCGCGGGCGGTGATCTTCGCGGACTTCGATCGGTTGGCCTTCGCGGTGATCGCTTCGAGATTGAAAAATTTCCCTGCCAATTCTGGCACGATGGAACGCGGGAGGATATGATCGAGCGCGACGCTTTCGCCAGCGTGTGGGCCTTGGGTGATTGTCGGGCTGCCGCCATGCCTGAGTTCGTCGAGTCCTGCCTGGGTGAAACACCCAAATTCCTCCAGCTTCGCCCGGCTCCAGATAATCGCCTGTTTGTCCGCTCTGGCTTCTGGCGTCCCGTCATAGCCCGCTGCCGCTTGGGCGATGTCTATGATGGCTGAAACGTTTCCGCCGCGCTGACGGGCAATCTCAAGCCAATGAAGTATCTTGTAGAGTCGCTGATTTGCGGGACGATCTCCCTTGAGCGTCGCAACCTTTACCGGGTCGAGCAAGGGCGCGAGGATTTGTCTCGCGATGGCCTCGGGTGTCTCTGGCCGCTGACGGGCGGCGTGGGTGGGCAGCGCGGTGGCTAACAGGAGGAAGAATAGCAGGCGAAGCATGAGGGGAGCATGGGCAGATGCAGGCAGGGTGCAAGCTGAAGCTTGGACTCCATGACGCCGAAGGGGGCAGTCCTCGCGGATTGACATGGCGGGGTGTCGCTGTGGACAGCGGAAGGATCAAGGAGTGGCGGACTCCGATCCGCCACGAGCCCCACCGGCCATGGGAAATTCATCGGCATGGGCGATTCGGAGATCGCCCCTCCTTGGCCTGTCATCCCAAGGTGCTAGACGGTAAGGAGGAGGGACCTTATTGTCCCTCTTCTTCGGCAGAGGCCCATGCGGAAGAGGCGACAGTAAGGTCGCCACTCCTTAAGGCGATGCGGTCATTCCTCGCGGATTCACATGGATGGGCGGGAGAATGGAACCACGAAACCCACGAAATTTCACGAAAAATTAAAGAGTGGGAGCTTGGGCGGTGGCTTTGTAGGTTTTGATTGTTTCGTGGGCTTTCGTGTCTTTCGTGGTTTCTTGGGCGGATGAGTGGACCGCTATGGCGCAAAGGGCGCAAAGGAAGAGGGATTCTATTGCAAAACGTCGGAGAATATGCGTAACTACCGACGTTCTGTGAAACGTGATTGGCAAACCATTCTGAGGGAGCTCTACGATGGAGCAACGGTGCTGAGGTCGAGAGATCTTGAGCAGCGCGGACTAGCGCGTTCACGATTTGGTGAAGCGATGGCAGCGGGAGCGCTGGAACGTGTCGGCCGCGGGCTGTATGCCAGACAGGGCGCGGAACCAACGGAACACCATTCACTGGTGCAAGTCACTAAACAAGTGCCACATGCAGGGATCTGTCTTCTGAGCGCCCTGCGGTTTCATAACCTGACGACTCAAAACCCACATGAGGTTTGGATCGCGATCGGGCCCAAGGATCGAAAGCCAGCCATCGGATCCCCCACACTCAAAGTCGTGCGCTACGGACTGGAGCATTTCCAGCTTGGACTGGAGCAGCACGAAGTCGAAGCCACTCAAATCCGCGTTTACTCGATGGCGAGGACGGTGGTGGATCTTTTTAGCTACCGCCACAAAATCGGTTTGGACGTTGCGCTTGAGGCCCTTAGAGAGGGCTGGAAATCCCGCAAATTCACACTGGCCGAGATCAACTCGATCGCCGGACGGTGCCGGATGCGAAGAGTCATGCAGCCGTATCTGGAATCGCTGACATCATGAGCTCTGACCATGGCTTGATTGAATCTTTGCGGCAGAAACTGCTCAACCTCTCGCGCGGGAATGGTGAGGCATTTGATTTCGTACTCGCGCGGTATGGGATCGAGCGATTTCTCTACCGCCTGAGTATTTCGGGTCGTGCCGATCGCTTTGTTCTCAAGGGATCGATGCTATTCCACGTGTGGAATAAGAAAATGCACCGCCCCACCCGGGATCTGGATTTGTTGGGCATTGGCCCGGCCGATGTAGAAACAGTGAGAGAGTCAATCATCGAGGTGCTACGAATCGAAGTTCAGGAAGACGGCATCGATTTCGACGAAGCAACCCTTGTCATCGAGCCCATCCGTGAGGACATGGCTGATGGAGGCCTGCGGGTAAAATTTCGAGCGAGGCTAGGAAACATCAGAATTCCAGTCCAAGTCGATATTGGCTTCGGCGACGCGGTGGTTCCCGGACCAGAGACTAGGGATTTTCCCTCACTCTTGGCAGGTCTTCCGAGTTCATCATTGCTGGTCTATCCGGCGTGCACCGTAGTCGCCGAGAAATTGGAAGTCCTGGTCCGCCTGGATGCCCAGAACACACGGATGAAGGACTTTTTCGATCTTCATCTACTACTCACCACCGACCCATTCCTAGGCGTGGAAGTGCTTTCAACTGCGATTCGAGCGACCTTCCAAAGGCGAAGCTCCGTATTGCCCAGTCAGGTCCCAACGGGATTGACCGCTGAATTTGCAAGGGACAAACAAGTGATGTGGCAAGCGTTTCTGCGCAAAAACGGACTGGAAAGCGATGATCTAACAACCGTGGTTGCCAGCATTCGAAAGAACTTGGAATGGCTTTGGCGATAATCGGAGGAGTCAATCCTCGCGGATTGACATGGCGGGGTGTCGCTGTGGACAGCGGAAGGATCAAGGAGTGGCGGACTCCGATCCGCCACGAGCCCCACCGGCCATGGGAAATTCATCGGCATGGGCGATTCGGAGATCGCCCCTCCTTGGCCTGTCATCCCAAGGTGCTAGACGGTAAGGAGGAGGGACCTTATTGTCCCTCTTCTTCGGCAGAGGCCCATGCGGAAGAGGCGACAGTAAGGTCGCCACTCCTTAAGGCGATGGGGTCAGTCATCGCGGATTCACATGGATGGGCGAATAAATAGAAACCACGAAACCCACGAAATTTCACGAAAAAGGCAGAGAGTGGGAGCTTGGGCGGTGGCTTTGTAGGTTCTGATTGTTTCGTGGGCTTTCGTGTCTTTCGTGGTTTCTTGGATGGAGGAGATAACCGCTATGGTGCAAAGGTCGCGAAGGGACGCAAAGGAAGATTGGGTTTCTAGGTTTCGGAGGCGCGATGGATCTTGTGGGGGCTGGGGCAGATGGGTGAGGATGGCGGTTTTTATTTTTTTCCGGCATCGGGAATGGCGTGGAAACCCATCTCGCGGGTGGGTTGGGCGGACGTGGACATGAGCTGCCGGATGGCATCGAAGACAAGCCGGAACTGGCCATCATACTTATCCTCCAACTCGGCGATCTTTTCAGCAAGTTCGCGGTTGGAATCCATCAGTCGCCGGAGTTGAACAAAGGCGCGCATGATGGCGATATTGACTTCGACGGCCCGTTGGGAACGGAGAACGCTGGAAAGCATGGAGACGCCCTGTTCGGTAAACGCATAAGGGAGATAGACGAGGCCACGATGCTTGCGGGAACTCATCACCGATTGTGATGAGTGGGTGAGCACTCCGGCCTCTTCCGGGCTGAGTTGGAACATGAAATCTGCCGGAAAGCGCATGGAATTGCGTTTGACCGCTTGGTTGAGGGCACGCGCTTCCACTCCATAAAGTGTGGCCAGATCAGAATCTAGCATGACTTTTTCATGGCGAATCCAGTGAACCATGGTCGCGATGGTATCGGAGGAAACAAGAGATTTTGGTTTTTCGGGCATTGGGGGGTAAGTGAGATGCTAACATTTGGAAGACCGCTGGAAAAGGAAAAGCGGCGATGGGAGAAATTGGCTTCGTTGGTTTACTTGGATGGGGTGCTGTCGAAGCGGTCAGTCCTCGCGGATACAGAAGACGGGGACACATGGGAGAGCTATTTTCTGGGGAAACAGGATTTCTGCGAGCTCACGGCTCTTCGTTGACAAGCGCCCCACAGCGTGAGGTTTCCAAGGATCCACGGCGCGTAAACCCACTGAAACAGGTCACTTTCCGCTTTCACCGAAAATGAAGATGGATCAGCGCTTCAAGTAAACAGCGGCGACACTCCTGTGGTTTCTGCCTTGGCATCGAAGACGATCCGCGACTCGGCTTTCCCCAGAGCCAGAGAACCATGGTCTTTTGCCCTGGGACCTTGTTCTTTCGCAAAAGATCGACAAGCGCGAGTGGCACGAAGAGCACCGCTAAAAACTATCGAGTCGCAAGCTGATTGCTGATCTTTCTTGGGTCTTGGCGTAGATCTAGCACGGCGACGATCTGGCGGATAGACCCGCGGTCTCGGTAGTAAATTGCGTAAGGGAATCTGCGACAAAGCGACCGAAAATAGCCGAAATGAGTGCGATGTGTTCCGAAGTAATTCCCGAGATTCTGGATATCCCCAAACACCGATCCACTGAAATAAAGATCAAGGCCCTCCTCAATCGAGTGGTAGAAATCCATCCCCCGCTCGATATCGACAGCGGCATCCTCGAGGACGACCCCTTTTTTTTTATCGGCTTGCAAGCCGCGATTGAAGCTCATCGAGTGAGAGAAAAGTCGCCTCTCCCGAATCAATTTTGGCGGAACGTTCCGCGAGAATGCGGGCATGCCAGTCAGGCGATGGGTAATCGATACCATCCTTGGAAAACGATCCCCACAGCAATTCCATGACCTCAACCCGCTCGCGGACCGTCATTTGGGAGATTTGATCGATTGCCAGCATGGATGCAGGATACACGGATCGAATTCACCCATCAAGGGCCCATTTGTCCTTTTGCCCTGGGTCGCGGTTCTTTTCCAAAAGATCGTTACCCCATCGACTTTGCTTGTACCATTCCTCATCAATGGTTGCGCTAGCTGAAGAACGTCGCACGTGGCGTTGGCGATTTTGAGGAGTTCGCGCTTCAGCGTGCGGGATGCAAGCTGAAGCTTGGACTCCATGACGCCGAAGGGGGCATTCCTCGCGGATTCACACTTATGGGACCTATGGGGTTGGGGGCGCGGAGTCTGTGGTGGGAGCTTGGGCGGAGGCTTTGTAGGTTCTGATTGTTTCGTGGGTTTTCGTGACTTTCGTGGTTTCTTGGATGGAGGAGATAACCGCTATGGCGCAA
>JBAXLW010000072.1:0-11615 GCA_037134575.1 Verrucomicrobiota bacterium
AAGAAACAAAAATATGGCTGCAAAAAAAACTGCTAAGAAAGTCGTGAAGAAAGCTCCTCCTGCTAAGAAGGCTGCTCCTGCTAAGAAGGCCGCTCCTGCTAAGAAGGCCGCTCCTGCTAAGAAGGCTGCTCCTGCTAAGAAGGCCGCTCCTGCTAAGAAGGCCGCTCCTGCTAAGAAGGCCGCTCCTGCTAAGAAGGCAGCTCCTGCGAAGAAGGCCGCTCCTGCGAAGAAGGCCGCTCCTGCGAAGAAGGCCGCTCCTGCGAAGAAGGCTGCAAAGAAGTAATCTAAACGCTTTGGCTTGAGCGCTGGGCGAAGTGCCTTCGGGCAATCATCCTGAGTGCGCATGATCCAAGGTTAGTCAACGACGGGAGATCTGCGGATCTCCCGTCTCGTTTTTTACCTGAAAAAAGAGATTGCATCCAACGGGATACCCATCCTATTTTCGCCCGCCCCGAAAGGGCATTACCCATGCGCGGTTAGCTCAGTGGTAGAGCACCTCCCTGACACGGAGGGGGTCACTGGTTCGAACCCAGTATCGCGCACCATTTTTTCTTTAACGCCTTCGGTCACATGTTGACACCTGCGACCCCCGCAGCGCCACCGACGCTTCAAGAGCTTGATGCTCTCCTCCGGCTGCTTGACGACGAAACTCCAAGCGTGCGGGAACGTGTTGCAGAGCGCATCGCACGTAGTGGAGGAGATCTGAGCGAGTGGCTTGCGACCCGATCAAAACCATTAAATCCTCATGAGCGCAAACTTCTCTCAGCGATGCTTCACCCCGCCCGCCGTGAAAACCTAGTCCGCGACTGGATTGCCCCCACGGGAGGCGCGGCCGCCTTGCAGGAGGACTGGGAATCTTTTGAAGCGCTGCTCCGCACACTATCGGATTTTCTCCACGACGGCATCTCACTGCGCCAACCTCTATCCGATGCTCTCGACCTACTCGCCGAAGAAGCCGCCGAGCAAGGCGTCTCCACCGCCGATGAACTGCGAACCTTTCTTTTCGAAGGGGATCGACTCGTGGGCAATCACAAGGAGTATAGCGACCCGCGGAATTCTGACCTCGCTTGGTCAATCGCCGAGGGCCGCTCCAATCCGCTCGGTCTTTGTTTGATTTTCATCCTCGTCGGGCGACGCCTCGATCTCGAGATCGAGGGAGTCAACTTCCCAGGACATTTCATTTGCCGGATTTTCGAGGATGGCGATGCGCTCATCGTCGATTGCTTTGAGCGAGGGGCTGTCCATCCTCAATCGGTCCTACTGGATAGTCCGGAGCTCAGCCGCAGCCACAAGAATCTTCTCAGTCAGACAGCCACGCCCGGCGCGATTCTACTGCGACTGTTGGGCAATCTTTGTCATGCCTTTAAAGAGGCCCGACGATCCAACGATGTCCTTTTGATCAAGGAGCTGGTGACTACCTTGGAGTGAGCCTTCACCAGATACCCAGCTCTGCCAATTGACGGCTTGCGGTTTCTGCCCATCCGCGGTTCGCCGCAGGCGACGCGGGCGAGGGATGCAGGATGCGACCAATTGTCACGGGGCTTCCCGCAGCAAGGCCGGCGCGACGTAGGCGTTCCTCGGCGAATCCGCCGATCCCGATTAGATAGGAAGGCCGCAACACCCCAATCACCTCCTCAAGATGCTTCATACAGGCCTTTTCTACAGGCGCCATCTCTGCGGCGGGAAGTTTGTCAGGCGTTAGATTAGCCCCCGTCGCGCTCATCCAAACCAAAGGACAATAATTGAGCACGAAGTGATCCTTCGCAAGGGCCTGCGCACTTTCAAAGCGATCTGCAAACAAACCCCAAAGTCGGCGACCGCTCACTTCGGAGCGTTTGCAATCGAAGCCATCGATCGGCCGCTTCGGATGTTCGGGCACAGGCTTACCGATCGGCACATCGATCCCCAACCAATCCCGTACGGCGGCCACCTCGCCAAACGGCACACCTGTCTGCGCCATTCCAAAGGGGCCAGGGTTCATCCCGAGAAACAAAACACGCTTTCTGCCTTTGCCGAAACGCTCCAAGTAAATTCGATGCGCTTCCCATGCGTAATCCAAAGTCCGATAGACATAGGCCACTGGCGGCGAAAATTCGAGCGGCCTCAGAGCAGTGGCTAGGCGTTGGGCGGAGGCAATCAACTCGTTCATGGCCCATCAATGTTTCCAAGATGCCACCAATACCAACAGAGCAATAGGCAGGTACAGCAACGTGAAAAGAAACAAGCGGCGCGCTGAGGCCCGTTCTCCATCGCGGGAAAATTTCAGCGCCAACGCCGCCATCAACAAGGCAAGCAGCGGTCCGGCGATTCCCCAAAGCAGATCGGCAAATCCAAAGAACGATGGCAGCAGCGAAAACGCCGCTAGGGCCACAGCAAACATAGCCGATAGATATCCGCTCTTCTTGCCCGTTAGATCTCCATTAGACCACATCTTGTAGCCAACAGATTCATACTCGTCCCGGCACAGCCAGTTGATGGCAATGAAATGCGGCAACTGCCAAAAAAACAACAGCCCGAATAAAAACCACGCCTCCCAGCCCAGCGAGCCGCCCGCCCCGACCCAGCCAATCATTGGCGGGATCGCACCAGGAATCGCGCCGACCAAGGTATTGGCCGAACTCACTCGCTTCAGTGGTGTGTAAACAAAAACGTAAATGGCCACGGTCGCTGCCGTGAGATAGGCCGCGAGATGCCCCACTTGCACGGCCAAGTGAATGATCCCGATTGCCGACAAGACCCAACCGATGCCGAACGCGACGAGAGGATCCATCCGCCGAGAGGGTAGCGGGCGATCGGCCGTGCGCTTCATTCGCGCATCCAGGTCCACCTCCATTAACTGATTGAATGCCGCCGAGCCAAACGCCGCCGCAGCCGTGCCGAGAATCGTGTGCACGAGCTTGGCCCAATTCAGGTCCAGCCCGCGCGAATAAAGCAGGAACCCAAAAAACGTAGTCACTAGGACGAAAAAATTCAGCCGAACCTTCATCAGTACCATCAGGTCTTGCCGCAATCCCGGCAGCGAGACCGACTCGTCCACCGGCGTTTTTTGATTCTTTTCAGATTCGTCCATGAGTGTGGCCGGATCATGGCTCCGATTTCGACATTTCCAAGCAGCGACTTTTCAGCCCCGTACTTTCCCCCGCACACCGTCCAGCTCGACATGCCGAAGATTTGAGTTAGCCTATCGAATCACCCTGCTTAACGCGTGAGACTCCTTCCCCTTCTCTATTTTCTCGCAGCCTTTTCCAACGCTGCGGAAAGTCGCCTGTGGACAGATCAGCAAGACCGAAAAATCGCGGCGACCCTCGTGGGGGTCGAAGACCAAAACGTGACCCTCCGGCTCAAGGATGGCCGCAAAATTCCTTACCCACTGGCTAAGCTTTCGCCCAACGACTGCCAGTACGTCGAAAATTACCGCGCCCAACTCGCGCTAGAAAATGCCAGCGAGCCGGCCTCAATCCTCAACTTCGACGGCCCGTGGCCCGAGCGGGTCAAGTTCGGTGAGGATCCGAAAATCCTCACCGTCGAGGAAAACAGCGACACCAAACGCTACGTTTATGAAAGCGCCAATTATCGTTATGTCTGCGACGTACGCCTCACCCAGTCTGTCGTCAAGGGCTTCGCCGTCCTGTTCGAGGCCACCCAACATTACTGCCGTAGCCTGCCACTGGCTATCAATGGCGGCATCAAAGTAGCGGGCAAGCTGCAGATCCTACTCTTCGAACAATTCGACAACTACGTCAAAGCAGGCGGTCCGCCCAACAGTGCTGGAGTCTTTATAAGCGGCCAGGGCGTGGTCATCGTTCCGCTTGCCAGTCTCGGCGTCAAACCCGTTGGCAGCAGCTACATGCTCGACCGAGCCAAAAACAACAACACCCTGCCTCACGAGCTCACCCACCAATTGACCCCCGAAACGTACTTCAAAAAGGGCTCACTCGGCTGGCTGTCTGAAGGCATCGCCGAATACGTCGCGACCACTCCCTACCGCAGCGGCACCTTCAATGTGCGTGGAAATCAAAAGGAGATCTTCGATTTCACCACTGGCTATGGCACCAAGGATCGCGGCGGCAGGGCATTGGGCACTAAAATTCATCTCCCCGACCTCAAAAGCTTTATGCTTCAGGACTACTCAGGCTTTCTCGGACAATCGACCCAGCTCAACTACGGCGGTAGCCTCCTCATCACTAACTACTTCTTCCACATGGATGGTGAGGGAGATGCCAAGCGGATCAAATCCTACCTCAAGGCGCTGCACGATGGCCAAGATGCCGAACAATCACTCGCCTTACTATTGGATGGTCGCAGCTTTGAAAAACTCCAAGAAGACATCGCCAAAGCTTGGCACCGCAAAGGCATCGACCTCACCTTCGCGATGCCGTAAAGCTGAACCGCAGGGCAGCGATTCATGCTAGAGACCCATAGGCGAGAATGCCGGCACGGAATACTCTCCGCTCACCTCCAGTTCGTGAGCTGCAAGCCCTGTGTTCCTTCGCACATTCCGCGAAAAGTAATGCCCCGCTGACTCAATCCAGAAATTTGCCAGGATTAAGAATCCCGTTCGGGTCGAGAGCCGCCTTGAGGGCGCAATGGGTGGCAAAGGAAACCTCGCCGAGGGCTTTGCGGATCCACGGCTTCTTGGCCAGGCCGACACCGTGCTCGCCCGTGATCGCTCCGCCGTGGTCGAGAATCCAAGTGAAAAGCAAGTCCAGCGCCGCATCCGCATGGGCGCGAACGGCTGGATTTTCGTAGTCACGAACCATCAGATTGGTGTGAATGTTGCCATCGCCCGCATGGCCGAAGCAGGCGATCGGGATGCCAGTTTGGCGCTCCAATTCACGGGAAAAAGTGACCAGTTCGACGAGTTTCGAGCGGGGAACGACGATGTCTTCGTTGAGCTTGGTCAGGCCCGTGTCGCGCAGAGAGTAGGAAAACTCGCGGCGCAGCTTCCAGATCCGCTCGCAGGAGGCCTCATCCGGCGCCCGCTCAATGAAGCTGGCACCCAAGCGAGTCAGCAGCGCGTGAAGCTCTTCAATCTCGGCCGCCGTGGCGGCAGGGCGACCGTCAATTTCAACGATGAGATGGGCATTGCCCGGCGGGAAAACATCGGCTCCCAGACGGCGGCGCGCAGCTTCGAGAGTGAACGCATCCGTGATCTCCAACGCCGAGGGGAGATGCCCCGCATTGAGAATGGCCTGAACAGCTGCGGCAGCCATCGCAAACTCTGGGAAAATCGCAGCGAGCATCGCCCGGCTGGCTGGCTTCGGGATCAAGCGAAGGGTGGCTTCGGTGACAACGCCCAAAAGCCCTTCGGAACCCGTGAAAGTCCCGATCAAGTCAAAGCCCGTCTTGTTTTTATGCAGGCGGCCGCCGGTGCGGAGGATTTCGCCATTGGCCAGCACCACTTCCAGACCGAGCACATAGCTGCGGGTGACCCCGTATTTCAAACAGCGCGGACCACCCGCATTGGTCGCGATGTTGCCGCCGATGGAGCAATCTTTCAGCGAAGCAGGGTCGGGCGGATATTCCCATCCCACGGCGTGGGCGGCTTGCTGCAAGGTCTGGGTGATCACCCCCGGCTGCACGATGGCGACACCGTCTTCCGGATAGATGCCGATGATCTGGCTCATGCGCGCCGTGGATAAAACGATTCCCCCTTGGACAGGGACGCAGCCGCCGACATAGCCAAAGCCTGCACCACGCGTGGTGACCGGGATTTTCCGCTCATTGGCAAATGCGAGGACCGCCGCCACATCCGCTGTCGATTCAGCGAAAACAACTCCATCCGGCGGATGGCTGGCCGACCATTTATCCCCAGCGTGGGCCAAGATCCCCTCGGCTGCCGTGGTGATTTTTTCGGCGCCAAGCCGTTCAGTCAGTGGCTCGAGCCAGTCAGGTGGTCTTGAATTCATGAAAAAGGGAAAAATGACATCTGCGGGCACACTCCATTCGACCGGTATGGCTCAGCACAGGTACTCAAATCATTTAAGGTAGATCTTGTGATAATACTCCCCAGCCATGCGGTCGGCATCAAAGAAGGGTACAATGTCGTTCATCGACTGGAGAAAGATCCGCTGCCATTCATCAGGCCGCTCGTAGTAAAGGGGGAGAATTTTTTCGTTCATCTGCTCGTAAAAACTCAGCAGATCGTGCCGATCCCGGTCTGTGGGACTGAGCGAAGGCTCCGCCGGCGACATAATGAAAGAGTTTTCGCCATTTCTGGCAAATTCGCACACCCACCCGTCGTAGGTCGAGAGATTGACGCACCCATTCATCGCCGCAGTCATCCCTGAAGTACCCGATGCCTCTCGGGTGACGACGGGGTTGTTGAGCCAAATGTCGGAGCCATACTTCAGGGATCGCGACAGATCCAGCTCGTAGCCCACTAACACCGTAGCATTCGGGTAGTCCTTGGTCAGACGGATCAAATGGTTGAAGGTATCAATCGCCGAGTAATCAAAAGGATAAGGCTTACCCGCCCAGATGATTTGGACCGGATATTCACTGTTCTGCAGCAGCGCGCGAAACAGTTGGACATCGCGGGTGATTAGGTCGGGCCGTTTGTAGTCGGCAAAGCGGCGGGCCCAGACGATTGTCAGCACGTCGGGCTTGAAAAGCTTGCCCGTTTGATCAGCGACGATGCGGAACAATCGCTCCTTGAGCTCACTCTTGCGATGCTTGAGCTCTGCGAGATCGCCGCGCAGACGGGCGTGTTCCAGCCCATTGTCCGCCCAGTATTTTTTATTCTGGGCGTTGGTGACGTGGGTAATTTCGCAAATGTTTGGGTATCCCCGCCACATTTGGCGGGCCACCTCGCCGTGAAGCTTGGAGACGCCATTGGCAATGCGGGCTAAGCGCAACGCCACCAGCGAGTGGTTGAACTCGTCACCCTCAATCCCCGTGATTTGCCGGACTTCTTCTTCGGGCACGCTGCCGAAGAAGGAAAAGTCGCGCAGGACATTGAAGTTGTGTTTCTCATTACCTGCCTCCTCGGGCGTGTGGGTTGTGAAGACCAGACGCCGCTTCACTTCCTCCAAGCTGCTGTGCTTCTCGTAAATATGGAAAGCAGCGGAAAGCCCGTGGGCCTCATTGAGGTGCCAGACGGCAGGATCCACCCCCAACTCGTCGAGCAAGCGCGCGCCTCCTGCCCCCAGAATGATGTACTGTGCGATGCGGCGCAAATGGTCGTGATCGTACAGTCGATGGGTGATTGCACGGGACAGGGTGTCATTTTCCTCGATATCCGTGCTGAGAAAAAACATCGGCACCGTGTTGAAAACATCGCCCGGCAAAAACATCGCCTTCACCCACACGGGGTGACCGTGAACAGGAACGATGAAACGAATCCCCGTGTCTTGTAGAAAGGCGTACTCCTTTCTACGGAACTGGACGGCCAGCTCGCGATCCTCGCCCCGTGATTGGTTGTAGTAGCCGTAGGTCCAGAGAATGCCGATCCCACACAGGTTCTGGCGCAAGTCGGCCGCCGCACGCATGTGCGAACCCGCCAGAAAGCCGAGCCCGCCCGAGTAAATCTTGAAACTCTGGTCGATGGCAAACTCGCATGAGAAATAGACCGCGCTCTTCGCGTATTCCGGGGCAATTTCGTATGGGTGAGCAAAAGGTTTTGGGAGAAAGGATGAAGCCATGTGGATTCGTATAGGTGGGGTTTGAGCCGACGTTGAACCCGTGGGCTCGCAGAGATTTCAGGATTTCGGTGGGTATCGATGGGTGAAATTCATCATTTCGGGAACCATCCCAATTACAGGGATGGGCACACCATGGACGACAAGAAGCAAAATGTCGAGCCTATCGCAAATCGCCGCCGCAAAATGTCGACAAATGGCCGCCTTTCATCGCGCTGCAAGCTTGACCCGCACGCCCTGCAGCGGCTGCTCGATCCAGCGCCACGACGCCAGCGTCAGCCCCCACGTCACTGCCGCAAAGACGGCGATCCGAAAAACCGCGCCCATCCCGCTCTCAAACGAACCATTCCAGAGAAACCAGCCAATTTTCCCCGTCACCAATGGCGCGAGATTGTGAAATAAATAGATCCCGTAGGAAACTTGGCCGATCCGTTGCAAGACAGGATGCTCCAAAACCGCCTTTGCCCAGCCCGAAAACCCAACCGAGCCGACAGCGATGACCCCCAACAGCGCAACTCCCAGCAAGGTTTGCTGAATCGCCCGCAGTCCGAAGGTCGGCCAACCCATCGCATGCGCCCCGAAAATCGCCAAATACCCCAGACACGCCACGCCACCCAGCCAGCGCAATCCACCACTTTCCAGCGACACCCCGCGATGCACCGCCAACGCGAATAGCGCGCCGATCCCAAAATAATCCAACGACGCCCAGGTCAGCAACTGCGGCCACGCGCACCATGACAGGAGTTGATCGTGAAACAGCCGCGATACCGGACCCACCGCCGTGAACCCCAAAATCACCGGCACCAGCCACCTTCGCGGCAAAAACCAAATCACAAACGGCCAGATCAAGTAAAACTGCTGCTGCATCGCCAACGACCAGAAATGATTGGTCCCCGCCGGCCAGTCGCCCAAAAATGCCATATGAATGTTAGAAAGGTGCAATACATACCACGCCAGCCCCGGCCCGAGGTCTGGCGCGCGGACGATCCACGCTAGGACCAACGCCGCATAATAAGGCGCAAGAATCCGCAACCCGCGGCGGATCTGATAAGTCTTGAGCGCCTCCAGCTTCCAAGCCTGACCCCGTCCTTCCCCACGCTCACGCTCACGCAGCAAGGACCCCGTGATCAGGTAGCCTGTCAGCACCAAGAAAAAAAACAGAAAGACCTCGAATGGAAACACCCGCGGCCAGCTTGCCGGGCACCAGTGATCCCAGCAGATCGCTAGCATCGCGACCGCTCTTAGCCCGTCCAGTTGCACGGCTCGCCCTTTCACGCACCGTTTCAAACCATGATCCGCCCAGTCATGCACGCGTTTTCCCCGAAAATCGTCAGCCTCCCGCCCATTGCAAAACCATCCTCCGCTTGTCTGACCTTCCTAGGACTTCGCGGTTTCCATCTCCTCACCATCTCTAAAATGAGGATCCACTTCATTTCCAAACTCCCCGAGTCCCCGTTTTTTCAGATTCGCCATCACCCATCTCCCCATGGCAGGCTCTCCCCGCTGTGACGAAACCACTCACTCTTTGGCTGCTAGGCGATGGCAAACCGGGCCATGAAAACCAATCCCTTGGTCTTGCTGAGGCGATCGCCCGCCGTGTGCCTTGTGTCGTCCATCGCATTTCTATCGCGGGTAAACGAGGTCCGATTTCTCGCGTTAGAGCCGCGATCCAGGCCAGTCGCGATCTCCCGAAGCCCGATCTGATCATCGCCGCCGGCCACACCACCCACCTTGCGTTGCTCTGGTTGGCGAAAAAGTACCGCGCCAAAAGCATCCTCCTCATGTCGCCCAGTTTGCCCTTGGCCTGGTTCGAGCTCTGCGTCGTCCCCAGTCACGATTTCCCCAATGGCAGCAAACGTCGCAATCTCATCCTCACCCGCGGCGCGCTCAATCGCGTCGCTCCGCCTGAGACTCACGATCGTTCCGGCCGCATGATCCTGATCGGCGGCCCCTCATCCAGCCACGGTTGGGATGAACCACAACTGCTCGATTCACTTGCCCAAATCACGGCCACGGGCGATTGGCAACTCACCGACTCGCGCCGCACTCCTGCGGGATTCCTTGATCAAATTCGCAAGATCCTGCCTGCCATCGAGCTGTTTCCCCATCAGGAAACGCCCGACGACTGGCTTCCCGCAAAACTCGCCGCGGCGGCGGAAGTCTGGGTCACCGAAGACTCGGTTTCGATGATCTATGAAGCTCTCAGCTCCGGCGCAAAAGTCGGCCTTCTGGCGGTTCCCCGCAACCATCGCCACTCGCGAGTCCTGCATGGTCTGGAGCAACTGGTCGCGGAGGACTTTCTCACTCCTTTTGCGGCATGGGAAAAGAGCAGGATCCTCAGGGTGCCAAATTCCATACTTCGCGAAGCCGACCGCTGTGCGGGTGAGGTGATAAGGAGGTTCGACGTTTCGTCAATTGGTTGACCGAAGGTCAACCCTCCTTAGCTTTTTCGTATTGCCACTGGTTCAACGATTGTTCCAGCGCCTCGTCCACCGAGCGCATCTTAATTCCCGCGTTGAGTAGTTTGGAGGTATCCATGATGCAGTTCGAGCGCGGTGCGACGGCGGCTTGGCTGTAAAACTCAGAATCATTTTCCCAAAAGTGGAAGTCGCGGTCAGGCTTGAGGATGGTTTCTATCTTTTTCAAGACATCTGCGGTCGAGACAAAGCCGGGGTTGGTGATATTGTAGGTACCAAAGGGAATTTTTTGGGCCCAAGTATTGAGACAGGCCGAGACGTAGTCGCGGCGGTGGGACAAGGAGTTGAAATTGTCATAGACCTTGGCGTAGCGTTGGATTTTCGAGAGGTAGTTGCGGCTGTTATCCTGTTCATCGAAGGGAATTCGCAGCCGCCAGATATAATTTCGCCCTACGCCACGAATCGATTCTTCACCGAGGGCTTTGGTGCCGCTGTAAAAACTGCAGGGTTGATCCCGGAACGAAAAATTAGGGGTCATCGTTTCATCAAAGCCCCGGATTCTTGCGGGTGATTTTTTCGCAATGTTACGAATCTCTGGATCCGTCATGTCCTTCGCAACGACCCAACCCTGACCCGTCTCCACCTGACAGCCGGAGAAAATGCAGCCGGATGAAACATGTCCCCAAGGGATATCGAGAGCTGCGCAGGCGCTGGCCAGGACTTGTGGGAACAGCGCATTGCCTTGCAAGGTGTCAGCCTTTGCCGATTCGCAAGCATCCACGTTAGGTTTGCCCGTATAACCCGCCGCATTGACGATGAAACTGGGTTTGTTTTCCCGAAGGTAGGGATAGAGCTGCTCAAAGTGGGTGTAATCCAATTGAGTGCGCGAAAGAGCGTGAAAATTTTCGCCGCGTTGTTCCAGTTCCTCCTGAAAGGCGTTGCCGATGTAGCCGGTGGCTCCTAGTAATAAAATCATGGGGGGATGTTCGTTTGTTGTGAATGATTAAGATCGCATGGCTTCCGCGACGACACCGGCCAAATAGGCCTGGTATTCGCAAATCGACATCTCCGCGACGATTTCGGCCAGCTGGTCGACGCTCATGAAGCCGCTGCGATAGGACGCTTCTTCGGGACAGCCAATCTTGATGCCCGTGCGTGTTTCAATGGTTTGCACATAGGCACTCGCCTCGTGGAGCGAGCTACTTGTCCCCGCATCGAGCCAAGCAAATCCCCGGCTGAGTTTCTCAACACGGAGTCTGCCGCGAATGAGATATTCCATATTGATCGCGGTGATTTCAAGCTCGCCACGGGCGGACGGCTGACT
Organism: Verrucomicrobiota bacterium; assembly: GCA_037134575.1. Taxonomy (GTDB): domain Bacteria; phylum Verrucomicrobiota; class Verrucomicrobiia; order Verrucomicrobiales; family Akkermansiaceae; genus Luteolibacter. The sequence continues at coordinate 11,382 of JBAXLW010000072.1, forward strand.
GCCCTTGGTGATTTCGATGACCTCGTTGTCGTAGATGTAAATTCCCGGAACTGCGTAGTGACTTTTTGGATACTGGGGCTTTTCCTCGATCGAAATGGCCGAGCCCTCCCCATCGAACTCAACCACGCCGTAGCGCTCCGGATCTTGAACGTGGTAACCAAAAATGGTGGCTCCCGAGGTGAAATCACGAAAGGATTCACCAAAGCCATTATTGCCGTAAAAAATATTATCCCC
>JBAXLW010000073.1:0-11550 GCA_037134575.1 Verrucomicrobiota bacterium
ACGCCACCAATTGGTTTACCCATTGCGGCTATAGTTTTATTTAAAATGCTCTAGCACACTTCGTGGAGCCCCTCCGAACATGTTGCTTCGCCATGACGACGGCTTGGTCTTTAGATCGCGACTCTATCGCACCGTGGCTTTTTTTTGCCGCTTGGCCGCCAGCCAGTGGCAACGCCCCCGCGCCAATCTAAAAGCTGTTCTTTGAAAGTGAGGTCAAAGGTCCCATAAATAGCGCAATATTCTAGACCAATTCGGCGGCGATAGGGTCCACCAGAGCGCGGCCGTGGTGGATGAGGATCAGGCGGTTGCCCTCGATGCGGGCGAGGCCTTCGGTGACGAAGTGGGCGGCGCCCTCGCGGGCTTCGCGGCCGAGCAGGTCGAGTGGGATGCCGTCGCAGGTGCGCAGGCCGAGGGCGATGCGTTCGAGGCGGCGGGCTTCGGCGTCGAGGGTTTCGGACTCGCTGAGGGCGTGGCCGATGGACTGGACTTGGGCGACGTAGCGGGCGGTGTCGGGGATGTTTTTCCAGCGGGTGCCATCGAGGGTGGAGACGGCGGAGGGGCCGAGGCCGAGGTAGTCTTCGCCGCGCCAGTAACCGCGGTTGTGGCTGGAGTGGTGGCCGGGTTGGGCGTAGTTGGAGGTTTCGTAATGGTCGAAACCGGCGGCACAGAGGAGTTTGTCGGCGAGGTGGAAAAACTCAGCGTCGTGGTCTTCGTTCTCGCGCATTTCGCCGCGGCGCAGGAATTCGAAAAAGGCGGTGTCTTCTTCGTAGGTAAGGTTGTAGGCGGAGATGTGGTCGGGCCGCAGGGCGATGGCGTGGCGGAGGGTGGCTTCCCAGTCGGCTTTGGATTGGCCCGGGATGGAGAACATTAGGTCGATGTTGATCGATGGAATGCCGGCTTCGCGGAGGATGGCGACGGCTTCGCTGGCTTGAGCGACGGAGTGTTCGCGGCCGAGGATTTCCAGGACGTGGGGGGTGAAGGACTGGATGCCGAGCGAGATGCGAGTGACGCCGAGTTCACGGAAGAGGCGGGCTTTGGCGGCGTCGAAGGTAGCTGGGTTGGCCTCGAGCGTGACTTCATCAAGTTTTGAGAAGTCGATCGAATCGCGAAGTCCGGTGAAGAGCCGCGAGAGGTGACTGGGGGAAAGCATGCTGGGCGTGCCGCCGCCGAGGTAGATCGTGCGCGGGGCATCGGCCGTTTGGACGAGGCGTTGCTGGGTTTCCGCGACGAGGGCATCGACAAAAGTGCCGATGGGCGTGATGCCTGGAGTGTGCTTGTAAAACGAGCAGTAGGGGCAGACGCGGTGGCAGAAGGGGATGTGGAGGTAAATCAGCAAGCCGCGGATATAACATGGAATTTTCCCGCCGCAAAGGCTGGGTATCAGTGCCGTTTCAATTCAAAGATGGAAACCACGAGAGGAACGAAAGACACTCAAAAATGAAGAGTTTGGCGAGTCTGATTCAGCCACTCTAAATCTCTTTTTCTTGAGATTTCGTGTCTTTCGTGGTTTGGATGTTTCCTTTTGGAGTCAGGCGGTGGGGGATGTTACCCGCGATACGTAGCGGCTGGCGGCGCTGCGGATGGTGCTGGCGAGGTCGGCTTCGGGGCGGGCGAAGGGCGGGACAAACCACGGGTAGGAGCCGAGGAGGTCGGTGACGACGGCGACTTCGCCGTCGCAGGTGCGGTCGCCACAACCGATGCCAATGGTCGGGACGCCAAGTGCGGCGGTGAGCTGACGGGCGGTCTCAGGGATGACCGACTCGAAGACGATGGCAAAGACGCCCGCGTCGATCAGGGCTTGGGCGCCTTCGCGAAGGGCCTCCGTCTGTTCGGGGGTTTTGCCTTTTTTATGGTAGCCGCCTTCTTCGAGCACGCGCTGGGGCAGCATGCCGAGGTGGCCCATGACGGGAATGCCTGCGGCCGTAATGGCGCGGACTTTCTCGGCTTGGCGTACGCCGCCTTCGAGTTTGACGGCCTCGGCACCGGCCGCGACGAGGCGGCGGGCGGACGCTAGCGCTTGCTCTGGGGTGTCGTAAGTGTGAATCGGCAGGTCGCCGACGACGAGGGCCTGCGGCTTGGCACGAGCAACGGCGGCGACGTGGTGCAGCATGTGGTCGAGCGTGACGTAGGTGGTGTCGGGGAAGCCAAGTACGACCATCCCGAGCGAGTCGCCGACGAGCAAAATATCCACGCAGCTTTCGTCGAGCAGGCGGGCGCTGGGGTAGTCGTAGGCCGTGAGGACGGCGATGCGGCGTCCGCCTTTGCGAGCGCGGATGGATTCGGCTTTTTGGAGAGCGGTCACAGTGGCAGGTGGCCAGTTTAAGACAAAAAACGCGGCGTCTAGAAACTAAAAAGCCTCCGCAGGGCGGAGGCTTGATGATAAATGGCGACCCGTAAGGGAGTCGAACCCTTCTTGCCAGGATGAAAACCTGGAGTCCTAACCGATAGACGAACGGGTCTTGCGTTGCGGCGCGCGAAAAAGAACATGATGGGTGGGGAGGTGCAAGGTTTTTTTTGAATGAAAAAGTCGGAATTTATAAATCATGATGGAAATGAGCTGAGTTCTTGAAAAAAGACGGGCCATTTGTGGAATGCTGGCTTGTCAAGCAAGGGGAGATTTCTAAGGTATCGGCACTCTGTCGTCAGCTGGCGCAGATTTCTATCCTCATGAATACCTCACTGCTTGTAGAAGCTGCCAATGAAGCCCGTGGCCTAGCCATGGATGCCGTCCACGCCTGTAACTCCGGTCACTTGGGTCTGCCACTGGGCTGCGCCGAGATTGGTGCGGTGCTGTTCGGCGAATCTCTGCGCTATAACCCCGACGAGCCAAAATGGTTGAACCGCGACCGCTTCTTGCTATCCGCCGGGCACGGTTCGATGTTTATCTATAGCTGGCTACATCTCGCCGGTTACGCGGTTTCTCGCGAGGATGTGAAAAACTTCCGCCGCCTGGACTCGATCACGCCGGGCCATCCGGAGTTTCATGAAACTCCGGGGGTGGAGGCGACGACGGGTCCGCTGGGACAAGGCATCGGCAATGCGGTGGGTTACGCGCTTTCCGCCAAGCGGGCTGCGGCGCGCTTCAACACGGCCGAGCACACGATTTTTGATCAGCACATCGTCGCGATCCACGGCGATGGTTGTCTGCAGGAAGGGGTCGCTAAGGAGGCAATCGCTTTCGCGGGTCACGCTGGATTGGACAATCTGATCCTCATTTATGATTCCAACGACGTGACGCTCGATGCGATGGCGGACGTGACGCAAGGCGAAGATGCCGAGCTGTATTTCACCTCCCAGCGCTGGGATGCAGTGACGATCGACGGTCATGACCTTGATGCCATCGCCGCAGCTCTGGCGACCGCCAAGACGAACAATAACGGCCGCCCAAAAGTGATCATTGCCAAGACGATCATCGGCATGGGAATCGCCGAAGTCCAGGGTACGGCGAAGGGCCATGGCGAAGGTGGGGCGAAGTTCATCGAATCCGCGCGCGCCAGTCTGGGCCTGCCTGCCGACGAGCACTTTTACGTCTCGCCAGCGACCCAAGCCTTTTTCGCTGAGAAGAAGGCGGCTTCGAAAGCCCATTACGAGGCATGGCAGGCGACGTACGGCGCATGGGTTGCGGCCAACCCGGCTCTGGCCAAGGAATTGACGGACGGAACATCCTTCGCGGTGCCGGCTGATCTGAGCGCGCAGATTCCGGCTTTTGCCGCAGACTATAAGGACGCGACCCGCTCGGCAGGGTCGTCGGTCATCAATGCATTGGCCAAGGCGATCCCTGGATACCTGACAGGCAGTGCGGATCTCTTCGGTTCGACCAAGAATTACATCAAAGACGGGGGCGATTTCTCGGCCTCAAATCCACTAGGCCGCAACATTTGGTTCGGAATTCGCGAGCACGCGATGGCTGCAATTTGCAATGGTATCGCCTACGATGGCTTGTTCCGTGTCAGCGGCGCGACGTTCCTCGTCTTTGCCGACTATCTGCGCGGTGCGGTGCGTCTCGCCGCTTTGTCAAATCTGCCTGTGAGTTACATTTTCACCCACGATTCGGTTGGTGTTGGTGAAGACGGCCCGACCCACCAACCGGTGGAAACAGTCAGTGGTTTGCGGGTGATTCCGAATCTCGACGTCATTCGTCCAGGCGATGCGGAAGAAACCGCAGGCGCATTCATTGCCTCGGTTACCCGCAAGGATGGCCCGACGGCGTTGATCCTGACCCGCCAAGCGATCCCGCTGATGAACGAACTTTCCGTCGAAACCCGCCGCGAAGGTGTCCTGCTCGGCGGTTACATCGCCCGCAAGGAAGTCGGCGCGCTGAACACGATCTTGCTTGCCAGCGGTTCCGAACTCCAGCACGCGATGGCTGCTGCCACAGAGTTGGGCGACGGTGTACGCGTGGTTTCGATGCCATGCTTCGAGCGTTTTGATCGCCAGAGTGCTGAGTACCGCGAAAGCGTGCTGCCGAAGGCCTGCACCAAGCGCGTATCAATCGAGGCGGGTGTCACCGACCTCTGGTGGAAATATGTCGGCACCGAAGGCAAGGCCCTCGGCATCGACCGCTTCGGCATCAGCGCGCCGGGCGACACGGTGATGAAAGAGCTGGGTATGACCAAGGCTCATGTGGTCGCGGCCGCGAAGTGAACTTAGTTCCTTAGAGATTGATCGAATGGGGTCTGGCCGAAAGGTCAGACCCTTTTTTTTGGGGATTAGGCCTTCGCGGATATATCAGAGTCCTTTGGCTAACTCCCGTACGAGCTTGGGTCCTTGATAGACGAATGAGGTGTAAATCTGGACCAGCGAGGCACCAGCACGGATTTTTTCGCGGGCGTCTTCCAGCGAGGAAATGCCGCCGACGCCGATGATCGGGATCTGCGGGCCGAGATGGCTGGCAAATGCACGCAAAGTCGCGGTGCTTTTTTCAAAGACAGGGCGCCCGGAGAGACCGCCCGCTTCCGCCGCCCGTGGATGGCTGGCGACGCCGTGGCGGTCGAGCGTGGTGTTGGTGGCGATGACGCCGTCGAGTCCGCCATTGAGGAAGACTTTGGCAAGAGCCTGGATTTGAGGCTCGTCCAGGTCGGGTGCGATTTTGAAGAGCAAGGGCACATACTTTTGGTGCTGGTCAGCGAGTGTTTGCTGCTCTCGTTTCAAGAGATCGAGTAGTCGGGCGCTGGCTTCGGCACCTTGCAAGTCTCTGAGGCCTGGAGTATTGGGTGAAGAGAGATTGACCGCAACGTAGTCCGCTACAGCATAGGCTTTGCGCAGGCAGATGAGGTAGTCGTCAGCAGCATTTTCATTGGGTGTATCTTTGTTTTTACCGATGTTGAAACCGATAATCCCCTTGAACGATCGGGCTGAACGGACGTTTTTAACGCCGACTTCGATACCCGGATTATTGAATCCCATTCGGTTGATGATCGCCTCACAATCAATCAGGCGGAATAAGCGTGGCTTTGGATTTCCAGCTTGGGGGCGCGGGGTGATGGTACCAATTTCAATCGAGCCGAAGCCGAGTCGGCCAAGCGCATCGATCGTGTTGCCTTCCTTGTCCAGTCCCGCAGCAAGGCCGACGCGGTTTGGAAATTTTAAGCCCATCAATTCCACGGTAGAGGTGGATGTGTCGGTGGGCGAGAGCAGACCCAGCAGGCCTGTTTTTTCCGTGATTCTGAGGGCGGTCATGCTGGCATGGTGGGCCACTTCAGCATCCAGCTGGAACAGTCCTCTGCGGACTATTGGATAGAGAGCATCGATCACGACTGATCATTGAAGCAAAGGCGGCAGCTTGTCGAATCTCAGATGTGTCAAATTAGCGTAAACCGTGCGAAATCGGCAGACGATCGTGCATTTTGTCATATTGCAAATGATTTCGATGACTGATCCTGAGTGACTTGGTTAGATAATTGGACGGGCACATGAATTGCTGGTCGGTAGGTGCAAGGCGCTTCATACGTCAGGACCCTTTCGAGGATTCAGAAATATCTGAAGCCCTAGGATTCCAAGAAAATTAAAACAAGCACTTCGCTAGTGACGCTTCCTTGAAAACGCCAACTCCCAGCACCTATGGCATACGAACCAGACAGCAGCAGCTTGAAACTCTACCTGCGGGAAATCTCCAAAACGCCACTTCTCACAGCGGCGGAGGAGGTGGTTCTTGCGGAGCGCATCCAAAATGGAGATGCAGAGGCTAGGTCTCACATGATTCGAGCAAATCTTCGACTGGTGGTGAAGATCGCACAAGACTATTCCAATTACGGCATGCCTGTCATGGATTTGATTTCCGAAGGAAATATTGGCCTAATGAAGGCGGTGGAGCGCTTTGATCCCGAAAAGGGCGGCAAGCTATCCACCTATGCTGCTTGGTGGATCAAGCAATCGATCAAGCGTGCCCTGGCCAATCAGTCAAAAACGATCCGTCTGCCGGTGCACATGGTGGATAAGATCGCGAAAATGCGACGTATCGCAGCGATTCTGACCGAAGCGCTCGGCCGCGAACCGACTGATGAAGAGTTAGCGGATGAGGTGGGACTTCCTTACCGCAAGCTCGCCCTGTTGCGGCAAGCATCCTACCGCCCAACCTCGCTCGACGCCCCACTCAACGAGGGCGAAGCCACAGAATTCGGCGAAATCATCAGCGACGAACGCGCGGTCAGTCCTCTGGACATGCTTTCTGACAAAAATCTGCACGGCGAGCTCGACAGCTTATTGGCAGTTCTCGACGAGCGCGAACGGCAAATCATTGACGATCGCTTCGGGTTGAGCGGCCGCAAGGCGATGACTTTGGAGGAGGTGGGTCGCGAATTTGGCGTCACCCGTGAGCGCATTCGCCAGTTGCAAAACTCGGCGTTGACTAAAATGCGCAAAGCCCTTCGCAAAAGAGAAAAGCCACTACCCAAGTCGATCGCGGGCGAATTGGCAGGGGCGTGAGTGAAAATTCATCACATAAGCATTCTCATTTGTATCGGTCTGCATCAAGGTGGATGAGTCACACAGCTTCCTTCCCTATGCCACCACCTCAAAAAGGCTTTAAAGTCATCAATCACCGCGATGTCCAATATCGTTGGATCATGCAAAACCGTCGGGGTGTCAATGAGCTGGTGGTGGAAGCTTGCGCGCCTGTTAACGGACAGATGCTGGTCGCGGAACTCCCTCGAATCGTCAGCTACGATATGGTGACGGAAGCAATCGATTTCGGAAATGCCAATGGCTGGAAACCGAATGAATCGCATCAACCGTTTCGCTGTAAACACTTTCGCAAGGGATTCCAGTTGGAAACTTTGTAAGATCGTCTCAGATGCGTTCGTGATATAAAAAAGCCGCCTTCCATTAGGGGAAGACGGCTTTTAGATTGAATCATTCAGGACGATCTCAGGCGATCAACTCAAGGAGTTGGCACCAAGGAGATGGTCTTGAGGATGCGCGAAGCGATTTGGTACGGGTCGCCTTGCGAGTTGGGGCGGCGGTCTTCGAGATAACCACGATAAGCGTTGTCTTTGACAAAGCTGTGCGGCACGCGGACCGATGCACCGCGGTCTGCCACGCCGTACGAGAACTTGTCGATCGACTGGGTCTCGTGCAGGCCGGTGAGGCGGAGGTGGTTGTCAGGGCCGTAGACGGCGATGTGCTCTTCGCAATGCTCGCCGAAGGCAGCCATGAGTGCTTCGAAGTAAGCCTTGCCACCGGTTTCGCGGAGATAGGTGGTGGAGAAGTTCGCGTGCATGCCGGAACCGTTCCAGTCGCCCTTGACTGGCTTGCAGTGGTATTCCACGTCGATGCCGTACTTTTCGCAGAGGCGGTTGAGGATGTAGCGTGCAACCCAGATCTCATCGGCGCAACGCTTGGAGCCTTTGCCGAAGATTTGGAATTCCCATTGGCCCTTGGCCACTTCGGCGTTGATGCCTTCGTGGTTGATGCCGGCGTCGAGGCAGATGTCGAGGTGCTCCTCGACGATTTGGCGGGCGATGTCGCCGACGGCTTTGTAGCCAGCACCGCAGTAATAGGGGCCTTGTGGGGCAGGGTAGCCATCGGCAGGGAAGCCGAGTGGGCGGCCGTCTTGGTAAAGGAAGTATTCTTGTTCGAAGCCAAACCATGCGCCGGGATCGTCAAGGATGGTGGCGCGGCCATTCGATGGGTGTGGGGTGACGCCGTCTGGCATCATGACTTCGCACATCACGAGTGCGCCGTTTTTGCGGGTGCTGTCTGGGAAGACTGCGACTGGCTTGAGCATGCAATCGGAGCTACGCCCTTCCGCCTGTTGGGTGGAGCTGCCGTCAAAACCCCACATTGGGAGCTGTTCAAGGCTTGGGAATGCTGCAAATTCTTTAATTTGGGTTTTGCTGCGAAGATTCGGCACCGGGGTGTAGCCGTCGAGCCAGATGTATTCCAATTTGTATTTGGCCATGATAAGGGTGGTTTTCAGTGATTAACGGTAATTTGTTTCAGAAATCCCTACCGCTGTGGGCAAGCCCGCAGCTGACAGGAATGGCTGACGCCCATGAATAAGCATCATGTGTGCCATGCCGCGCAATATTAATTATCAATCGTGATTGATACCCTGCGAAGGAGTAGCGACCGCAATGACGATGAGGCTTGTATCGTCGATTCCTGAGTTGTCGATAGCGCGTTTCAAAAGAGTTGCGGCGGCATCTGTCGGATTTTCTGGGCAGCAGGCCAGCGCTTCCGCAATGTGGCGCTCCCACAGACCATCGACCAGCCCGTCTGAACAAACGAGGAAGCGGTCGCCCGGTTCGTAGGGGATCGCTGCGAAATGGGGATTCACCTGAGCGTGGCCGCCGCCGACGACTTCGTAAAGCGCGGCGCGGCGCGGATGGCTGCGGTACTCGGTCTCGCTGATTTCGCCTCGCTTCCACTGACCCCAAGCGGAGGTGTGGTCTCGGCTGAGTTGCTCCAGCTTGCCGCCGCGAGAGCGGTAAATCCGCGAATCCCCGACGTTGGCAATGTAGAGATTTTCCGGGGTGAACCAAGCGAGAGCAAGGGTCGCCGCCATGCCCGTGGTTTCGTGGTTGCCGTCGCCAGCGGTATTGATCTGCTGATGAATGGTGCGGAGCGCATCGCCCAGGTGGCTGAGCGAATCCGGGTAAATTCCCGAGGCCGCCGACTTGAAGGTTTCAGGGATGATCTCCGTCATCTGCTGCAGGATGATCGACGAGGCGATGTCGCCCGCGTTGCCGCCGCCCATCCCGTCGGAAACGGCGAATACAAGATCCTGGCGGGCCAACGTGTGGTTGCCGGTCTCAGGCAAGGTTTCTGCACCCTTGGGGCCGGAGGCAAAGGCGATGAGCGAGTCATCATTGCGCGGCTTGCGGGAACCGCTTTGGCTGAGAGCTGCCCAGTGCAGGGTCGTAGCTTGGGTCACGGACGAATTTGGGTTTGGTGAAATTTCAAACGTCAGGTGTCAACCGCTCGGACGGCGGCGGCAGGATTTCGGCGAGTTCGAAGTCGATGATGCAAAAGCTGCCGAGCTGGGTCGAGTAGGTGATGTTGCGCGGCTCCGCGTCGAGGTGGCGCACGCCGTACTCGCGCTCCAGTTTGGCAAAGAGCTTGTCAGCTTTCTCCTTGGAAATCTGGTCTGCCAGCTTGCCGCAGTTGGTCGAGACGAAGTAGAGCTCCTTCGGGTGCTCTTCCAAGAGCCGTGGCACATAGGGGCAGCCGCGCTCTTCGAGTACCTTCAGCACGGCGACTTCCTGAGCATAGCGCTTGTCCGCGTCCGTCCCACGCAAACGCTTGTGGACGTTGCCGTGGAAATCGATCCGTACATTGGAGCGGATCCCGTCTTTGAGTGGTTCGAAGGCCATGCACTTGTTGTTAACATAAGCCTCGCTTAGGCCTTTTGTCACGCCTTTGTTCGATTGGCAGAGGGATGAAATTCCCACAAATGCCCGTTGCCATGCGCGTTTTATGGGGTTATGGAAACGCCATGTCCATTGTTGCCGAAGACACTGCCGTGATCGTTAAAACCAAGGAACTCTGCGCCCTGATCGCCAGAGATCCTTCCTACCTCAAGCTCAAATCCGACGTTGAGCGTTTCATTGCCAACGACGAGGCCCGCCTCCAGTACCAAAGCGTCCACCAGCGCGGTGAACAACTTCACCACAAACAACACGCCGGCATCGAGCTGGGTGCCGCCGAAATCCGCGAATTTGAAAGCGCTCGCGACGCGCTCTTTGAAAACGAAATCGCCTGCGATTTCCTCGCTGCCCAGCGGGAATTGGAAGCCCTTCAAAAGCAAATCGGCAAATACATCGGTGCCGCCATCGAGCTCGGTCGCGTACCGACCGCCGAGGATGTGGCTGACAAAGGCGGTTGCTGCGGTGCCAGCGGAGGAGATAGCTGCTGCGGAGGTGGCGACCAAGATTAAGAGCATCAACACGGTGGTGGTTGCTGCTGATCGCATTTGAAATTTTTCAAGAGGCAGGCCATTGGTTGGCCTCTTTGATGATAGCGAAAATTGCATTTGCTCGAGGGTTTCATTCCAGCGTCTTAATTAAGGGGGGCCGTGGTTGATTCGATTCACATTGCAGAGACGAGTAAAAAGCCATGGACTTTGACGGTCTGCGGGTTGGTCGTGGTTGTTGGCTTGATCGCCATGCCTTCCTTGGTGGGTTCTAGTCGCCGCGGTGAAGTCCGGGACTGGGTGCGCTTTATCGGCCATTTTCACCCAGTTTTACTTCACTTGCCGATTGGGATTTTTGCTCTGATTTTATTTCAGGAGCTGGGTCTGCTGTTTGCCAAGCGCGGTGAGAGAACGAAGAGTGTGACACTTTCCCCCCTGTTTTTCGGAGCGGTCAGTGCCGTACTCGCCGCTATGGCCGGTTTCTTGCTGTTTCATGGGCACCCGGAGGAATATACTGGAAATCCTTTGATCGAACGCCACCTCTGGGGCGGGCTGATCTTTGCGGTGTTAACGGTGATGACTTTTTTAATCAAGTCATGGAGCGTCGCACTCTCGCTCAGGCCGGCCTACTACAGGCTGATGCTTTTTGTCAGTCTCGGAGTGATGGGATTTTCCAGTCATGATGGTGCTTGGATCACTCACGGCAGCGGTTATTTGACCGTCTATGCTCCAGAGTCACTGCGCAGTTGGTTCGGTGTCGTGCCGACTGGTTCGAAGTCCGCAGTCGCCCCCGCGTTGCGCCAAGACGAGCGAAAGATCTATACCGATATTGTCGCGCCGATCATCGGGCGTCGCTGCGTCCAGTGCCATAAGGAGGAAAAAGCGAAAGGCAAGTTGCGGATGGACCGCTACGATCTGTTGGTTGCTGGTGGGGATGATGGTCCCGGCATTGAACCCGGTAATTCAGAGAAAAGTCACATCGTCATTCGCATGGAGCTCCCAGAAGACGATGAGGAACACATGCCGCCGAAGGGAAAGCCCGCAGTTCAGCAAGCGGAATTGGAAATTATTAAATGGTGGATCGACCAAGGAGCGGTCCCCGACAAGCCGATCAAGGATTCTGAGATTCCAGAATCGATCAAGGAAGCAATCATAAGGCTCGCGCTCTGAGTTTGCGCGGCGGGTTAATAATTTGTGAT
>JBAXLW010000074.1:0-11218 GCA_037134575.1 Verrucomicrobiota bacterium
GAAGCCCCGGACGCGCCGACGGCTGAGCCGCTGGCCGATGGACATTTCGAGGATGTCGAGCAGGTTGAGGTCTTGCTTGGGGACAAAGCTGAGCGCCTCGCCCTGTGCCTCGGCCCGGCCAGTGCGGCCGATGCGGTGGATGTAGTCCTCGGGGTTGACGGGTAGATCGTAGTTCACGACGTGGGTGACACCGTCGATATCGATCCCGCGCGCCACGATGTCGGTGGCAACGAGGACCTGCGCTTTGCCGTCCTTGAAGTCCTGCAAGGCTTGGAGCCGTTGCTCTTGCGAGCGGCTGGAGTGGAGCTTGGCGACTTTGACTTGGGCGAGCTTGAGGAAGTTGGTGATGCGATCGGCACCGTCTTTCATGCGGGCGAAGACGAGCACGCGCTTGAACTCGGGGTGGCGGAGGAGATCGAGCAGCAGCGCGCTTTTCAAGTGGGTCGGTACTTCGTAGACGCACTGCGCGACGGTGTCGGCGGGGTTCGAACGCTTGCCGATCTGCACCATCTTGGGCTGGTACTGGAAGCGGCGCGCCAGGGATTCGACCTCTTTGGGAAAGGTAGCGGAAAACATCAGCGTCTGGCGGCGCTTGGGCAAGGAGCTGACGATCGTCTCGATGTCGGGTAGGAAGCCCATGTGCAGCATGCGGTCGGCCTCGTCGAGGACCAGCACTTCCAGCAAACTGAAATCGATTTTCTGGCGGCCTAACAAATCGATCAAACGGCCTGGCGTGGCGACGATGATGTCGACGCCTTTGTGCAGCGCCTTGATCTGCGCCTCTTCCTCCACACCGCCGAAGATCGCGGCAACGCGGATGGGCAGGCCATCGCCATAGGCACGGATGTTTTCCATGATCTGGACGACGAGCTCGCGGGTGGGGGCGAGGATGAGCGACTTGACGCCGCGCGGCTGGCCCGCGCGGTTTGACAGGATCAGGCTATGGATGATCGGCAGGACAAAGGCGGCGGTCTTGCCGGTGCCGGTCTGGGCGATGGCGATCACGTCATGTTTTTGCATCACCTTGGGGATGGCGGCCGCCTGGACTGGAGTCGGGCGGGTATAACCCGCCTTTTGAACGGCGCGGAGAATCTCCTTCTCAAATCCAAAGGTGCTGAACGGCATGCGCAGACCCTACGCCGCCAGAGCCCGCGATGGCACGGATATAAATTTCAGAGTCTACGGAATCAGTCCGCTACAGTTTCAGGATCGCGGCGGCGATGATGTCCTCCATTCCAGCGTCGGTGCGGATGAAAATCTCCTGCAGGCCTTTTTCGGATTGGGTCACCGCCTTGAGACCGCCGGAGACCTTGCGCTGGATTTTAAAGCCGCCGGTCGGGATTCCTTTCCCCAGCGATTTGCCGCCGTAAGAGCGACCGATGATCACCCCCACCACGCCATCCATCGCCTCGATCTTGCGGATGATCTGGAGGCATTCCTTGGAAGAACTTTGATGGCGTCCGCGTAAGGGCATGGTTTCAGTCGGTTCATTCAAACGGCAAAGGGTCCACAACGACAAGCCGATAAGCCCTCAGCGTTGAACCGATCAGAAGCACTCAATGCAAGATGGCTTGGCCTCGCCCATTTAATGCTTTAGTGTTGGGATGTTTTTATCACCCCCCTCCATTTTACCCCTTGCAAAATTAACCTAAAGGTTAAATACTTCCGATGGAAGCACACCTCTACCAATCCGGCTCGGTCTGCCAAATTTATTTGCTCGCAGACGGTCGCAATTGCCCTGCGGCAGACTTCCTTAGCAAGGCCGCCAATCGCCATCCCGACGAATTTGCCAAACTGACCAAGCTCCTTGACCACTCCTGCACCCATGGACTTCCCAAGAACAAACAAAAGATCAACGGCCTGGGCGATGGGCTCTACGAATTCAAAACGATGGGCGGCCTCCGCCTCGTTTGGTTTTGGGATGCCCGTCGCGTCATTCTCTGCAGCCACGGCTTCGTAAAAAAACGCCAGTCCACCCCGCCGAGCGAACTCGAAACCGCATTCCGTTGGAAAAAAGCCTACGAACTCGCCAAGAAAACCCAACAGCTCAAATTCATCGAAGACCCAAAATGAAAGACCGTCTCAATGCACTCAAAGCCAAAGCCGAACAGGCACGGCACACGCACGCCTACCGCGCCGAAGGAGCCTCGATCCGCTTCACGGAGGAACTGCTCGCAGCCATGAAGGCACGCGATATCACCCGCACAGCCCTCGCCGAAAAAATCGGTACATCCCCCGCCTACGTCACCAAAATACTTCGCGGAGACACGAACTTCACCCTCGATTCCATGGTCAAAATGGCCCACGCCTTGGATTGCGAAATCTCGATTCAGCTTTCATCGTCCACGCCCGCGCCCACACTCTGCGCGAGCCCATGATAGACCGCCCCGACCGATCCAACCCCGCCCCACTCGACCTCGCCGTGATCGGTGGCGGGGCTTCGGGATTTTTCGCCGCGCTGCAATACGCGGAAATGGCCCCCGGCAAGCGCGTCGCGATCTTCGAAAAAAGCCCGCACTTCCTCCAGAAAGTCCGCATCTCCGGCGGTGGCCGCTGCAATGTCACCCACGCGTGTTTCGACCCGCGCGAGCTGGCCAAAAACTACCCACGTGGCTCGCGCGAACTCCACGCCGCCTTCCACCATTGGCAGCCGTCCGACACCGTCGATTGGTTTGCGCGCTTCGGCGTCACCCTCAAAACCGAGCCCGACGGCCGGATGTTCCCCGACACCGATTCCTCCGACACGGTGATCCAGTGCTTCCTCGATCGCGCCCGCGATTGCCAAATCCCGCTCCTGCCCAAGCACCCACTAGTCGGCATCAGCCGCCTCGCAAACGGCCACTTCGCCCTCCAGTTCGAAAACCTCAGCACACCCGTCGAGGCCCGCGCCGTTTGCATTGCCACCGGTTCACTCAAAGGCAGCCCGCTGCTCAATCATCTCAAAAAGCTCGATCAAAGCATCGAGCCGCTCGTCCCCTCGCTGTTCGCCTTCAACGTCAAGGACCCGCGTATCAGTGAGCTCGCTGGCGTGTCGCACCCCAAAGTCGCCGTCCGGCGCGAGGGCAACTCCACCGCCCAACAAGGCCCGCTGCTCATCACCCACCGCGGCTTCAGCGGTCCCGCTGTCCTGCGCCTATCCGCATGGGAAGCCCGCGACCTCGCCGCCGAGAATCACCACTTCCCATTCCTCATCGACTGGCTACCCGAGATGAACGCCGAGTCCGTCAAAACCCGCTTCGCCGAAATCCGCCAGACCCAAGGCGCCAAACTCGTCCGCAACACCCCCATCGCGCCGATTCCCCGCCGCCTGTGGGAGCGCCTCGTTGCCTCCTGCGAAATCGCCGACCTCGCGACTTGGGGCCAACTCTCCAAAACCGCCACCCGCGCCTTGGCTGACGCCCTTAAATCCTCCCGCTTTCAAGCCGAGGGCAAGACCACCAACAAGGACGAGTTCGTCACCGCCGGCGGCATCGAGCGCCACACCATCGATTTCCGCACGATGCAGAGCCGCAGCACCCCCGGCCTCTACTTTGTCGGCGAGTGCATTGATCTCGACGGCATCACCGGCGGTTTCAATTTCCAAGCCGCGTGGACGACTGCCCACCTCGCCGCGACGGCGATCGCCAAGCAATCGCCGACCGAACAGGGTTAGCGTTTATAGAGCGGACTCTGGACGCGATAGCCTTCTTTGTGGGCCACATAACCACCCGCTGCGCCAGCGGCGAGAGGCAAACAGGAAGAAAACGATGCGATGCCATGGGCAATCGCGACGAGGGCGATGATTCGAGTTTTCATGGTAGGGGGGATTTGGGTTTAATCATAATCTAGTCCCGTTAGAATCATCCCACAAATGATTTTGACCACCTGCCCAAGGTTCGGGCGCGCTTTCAATCCTCCTTGGTGACCGCTCGCCATTCTGCTACGCTCTGGCCCGTGACCGACACCCCTTCCACCGCTCCCGCGCCTTTGAAATATGTCATGCTCGGCAACGACACCGCCAGCACCGCTGAAAAGCTGGCCGCCTACACTGGCCAAGTGCCGTGGAGTTATCTCGCCCCCCACGCGCTCACCGGCAGCCTGTATTTTGTCGATCCCGCACTGAAACTTGAAGACGTCGGCGCAGCGATCTCCGCCAACCAGGCGGACTGCGTGCAGGCGTGGTTGAAAAACGGCGATCTGATTCAAATCGAAGCGCTCCACGCCGCCCAATGGGAAAACGGCAGCACCGAGTTTGAGGCCCTCGTGGTCTCCCCCTTCGTCCTCTGCCGCCCCGTTTGAAGCGCGCTGCGTGGCTCGATTCAGCGGCAGAACTGCTTGTAAAACATCACGGCCGCGATCACGAAGCCCACGCCGGTGATGATCAGTCGCACTGCCCGCTGCGAAATCCGCTGCGAAAAGTGCGCCCCCAGAAAGTACCCGCCCAAGGCCCCCGCGCTCATGACCAATGCCCGCGGCCAATCCACCAGCCCCGCCGTGATGAACCACAGCGCCGCCACCAGATTGATCAACGACCCGAGGATCGTCTTCAGCGCATTCATCTCGTAAATATTGCTGAGCCCGATGAACCCCAGCGAGGCCAGCATCAGGATCCCGATCCCCGCACCGAAATAGCCACCATAGACCGCCACCGCAAACTGGAACAAAATCGCCACCGCGACGCTCTGACGGCGCACGCCCCCGCTGCCATCAAAGCCCACCCGACGGCGAAACGCCCCCTGTGCCAGAAACAGCAGCGTCGCGAATAAAATCAGAAACGGCACCAGCTTGCCAAACACCTCATTGCTGGTGCGCGTCAGCAAGATTCCGCCCAGCAACCCGCCCAGTATACTCACTGGCAAAAACCGCGATAACCACCCGCGCACCATCGCCACATGCCGGCGGTAGCCGAAAATACTGCCAGCAGTCCCCAGCACCAGCGCCACCGTGCTCGTCGCATTGGCCACTACTGGTGGCATCCCGAACCACAACAACACCGGAAAAGTCACCAGCGTCCCGCCGCCCGCCACCGCATTGATCACCCCCGCTGCAGCGGCAGCGATGAAAAGTCCGATGATTTCAGAGGTGTGCATCTGCAAAAAGGTCGGTCACCAGCAAAGCCCCGAAGCCCCCTTACGAACAGCAGAATCCGCGCAAAAGCCACCCACCAAACCGATCGCCCCCATTTAATTCAACCGTGCTTGAACCGCCGCTCGTATTCGCGGTGCAGCCCTTGGTGCAGCACCGCCAACTCTGCAATGCTGAGCGCGTCGAGCACTTCACTTGAACTCTGGGCCATCCCCAGAAAATCTTCCAAGGTCTGGATTTTACCAATCCACAACCCCTCCACACGGCCTTCCACACCGCCCTTCTTCAATCCTTCAGCAATCAGTTTTTCGGCGACGGACATGGCGGATTTCTTCAGTTCGGGGTTTGTGGATAGCTTATGGTAGATTTTCTCCACGTCAAGGTCGCTGTCGGAGTGCAAGGCATAGAGCAGGATCGTCTTCAGCAGGCCTGCGGGCATCCGTCCCGGAGTGCGACACGCTCTGCTTGAACCGCCGTTCGTACCCGCCCGTTTCGCTTCATCGCAATGCCGATTCTAACAAAAAAACAACCCTTAGCACGGGGGGATGCTAAGGGCTGCGGCTGGGTCAGTTCGGGGGGAGGACCACTCAACTGATTAAAGTTATTCACAAAATCCACAGTCTGGGCAAACCCATGGTGACTTTCACGGTAAAGTTGTTTCTGTAAATTTCGTTGTTTCAATCCGGCAGGCGCAATTGTTAGATTATAAGCATCAAAGACAAACCCAACTTTTCGCGAGTCACGCTGCGCGATGTCGCCCACGTTTTGGGTGTTTCTCACACCACCGTGTCGTTAGGCCTGAAAAATAGCCCTCAGCTTCCCGCTGCCAGACGCAGCGAAATCCAACGCGTCTCAGAGGAGATGGGCTACCAGCCAAACTCGGCGGCGGTGGCCATGTCCCAGTTTAAACAGGATTCGTTGACACCACCCATCCAAGCCTCGCTGGCATGGATCAATGCCTGGGCAAAGCCCGAGCAGCTGCGGCAGGTTCCGGAGTTCGATCGCTGCTGGACTGGCGCCGAACAGACGGCGGGCCAGTTTGGTTATCGGCTCGAGGAATTTGTCGTCAACGACACGCTCTCCATGCCGCGGCTGGCATCGATCTTGCGGGCACGCGGCGTGAATGGCATCATTATCCCACCGCATTATGAATTTGATACCGCCGCGTGGTCGGCTTTTCCGTGGGAGGACTTTTCGGTGGTTCGCATCTTCCGATCCATGACTGCAGTGCCCGCACACACGGTGGCCCGTGACCAAACGTCGAATGTGAACCTCGCCCTCCAGAACGCGCGGAAACGCGGTTACCAGCGCATCGGCTTCATCGGCATCAATAGCTTGGCTCATTCCGCCACCGGAACCTATCTCCAAGCCAGCGCCAACCTGCCGCCGGCGAACCGCGTGCGCCCGTTGTTACTCAAATCAGCGCTGGATTTTGGGGACCAAGACAAAGTGGAAGCCTGGCTGGAACGCGAAAAACCCGATGCCGTTCTCACCGATCAGACTAGGCTCTCGCCCATTCTGGCCAAGGCCGGCATTCGCGTGCCGGATGATCTGGGTCTCGTCGCACTCAGCTTCGACAATGATTCCACCAGTGCCTGCATCGACCAGCGCGGGGTGGAGATCGGTCGCACCGCCATCCTCGAACTGCTGACCCTCATCCGCATCCACGAACAAGGCATCCCAGCCATCGCCAAGGAGATTCTGATCAAAAGCGCTTGGGTGGAAGACGACTTTCTTCCATTCCTAAAATGCTCGGCGGCTAGCGAGACCCTTGCAGTTATAGACCCTGCGGATGGCGTTTGATTAGCATGCAAGGTGGGGTTGACCAACGACAAATCCCAAGCCGTCGGCGCTGGATGCGAGGTGAACGCGGCGGCCCATTTAGCTGTAGTACGGCCGCAGCATCCAGTAGCAAACGGGACCGGTGAGGGCGACGTAGAGCCAGAGAGGAAAGACCCAGCGGGCGAGCTTGCGGTGCGCCGCGAAGCGATTCGTCCATCCGGCGATGAACGTGAAAAGGATGAAAGGCAGGCTGAACGCAGCGGAGGCGATGTGGGTGCCTAGCAGGAGGAAATAGACCGTGCGGATGCTGCCTTGGCCACCGAAGGAGGTGGGCGGAGTGGTGACGTGATATGCGACGTAGGATAACAAGAATAGGATGGAAAGCAGCATGGCGCTTACCATCGTCGCGCGGTGGAGTTTGACCTTGCCGAGTTTGATGCAGGTTAGAGAAACGACTAACAGCACCGCGACGGCGGAATTGAGTGCCGCGTGGAATGGCGGCAGGCAGGCAGTCGACCAGCCAGCGGGCAGCGGAAGTTTGATCTTTTGCATCGCGACGACCATTAGCAGGACCACGGCGGATAGAATCCACGCGGCGACCCCGAGTTTTTTCGAGAGTTCCGTCTGCGGCTCGCGGGCCAGCCATTGCTTGCGTTCGTCGTTCATGAAAAAGGGACTGTTATTTTTTGCCCAGCTCGAGGCGGATGCGGTCGAAGAGCTCCTGCTTGAGCTTCGGATAGAGCGTGGGGTCGAGCTTCTGCCCTTGCTCGGAGCGGGCGTCGGCGAGCGGCCATTTGCCGATCACTTTGAAGTCGCGGTCGACGAGGATGAAGCCGAGGTCATGGGCGTATTTGCCGTTAGCCTCGATGTCGATCGGGTCGGTGCGCGGGCGGATGCCGAAGAATTTCAGCTCCTGTTCAAGGTAGGCGTGGGTCGTCTTGGCATCGCCAGCGTTGAGAAACCACCAGTTTTTGGAATCGGCGCCGACGGCCTTGCCGTAGTCCGCCAGCTTTTCCGAGTTGTCGTTTTCGGGGTCGACGGAGATGCAGACGATGTGGAAATCGGGGTTGCTTTTGAATTCGTCGTAAATGCCGCGCAGATCGGCGCCGTTGCGGATTGCACAGGCGGGGCAGACCGCAAAAAACTCCGCGACGAGCCAGACCTTGCCACGCAAGTCGGAGAGTTTCACTGGCTTCTGGTCCTGATTAACGGCGGGTAGATCCTTGGCGATTTCAAACCACTGCGGCGCGGTCTCCTTGCCCGCGTCAATGACGACGGGTGCCTGATAGGGCGTGGTGAGACCCGAGCGTAGCGACATGGCGATGGCAACGATGCCGACGCAAAGGACGGCCACGCCGGTGTAAAAGAGGGCAATCGTGGTGGTGCGTTTCATCAGTTTTTAAAAGGTTCAGCGAGGAGTTTGTCGACGGTGCGGTTGAGGAGGATTTCGAGTTGTTCGACGTTGCTGTGCTCGGTGCCGGTCATGGCGCCCTTGGCGTCCCATGCCGCGGCTTGGTCGAAGTCGAAGGTCGCGACGAATGGCTCGCCGCCTTGTTTCTGCGGAACGACGGCGCGGCGGATGTGGCCGTTTTTGTCGATCAGCACGATGGAGGCGTCGTAGTCCCACTTGCCGCTAAGTTCGTTCGGGTAGGTGGTGGCCTTGAGCTCGTTTTTGATGAACTTGTGGAGCGTCTTCGGCTCGTTGCTGCCGAGCCACCACTGGGGTAATCTCATGCCGTTAGCCGCGGCGGCTTCCTCCAAGACCGTGCGCAGTTTCTCGGAAGGGATGGGGTCGACGATTAGGGTGACGAGGGCAAGATCAGCGGTTTCTGCGCGGGCGGCGGCGAGCCGTTTCATCACTTCCAGACTGCGCTGGGCCGCTTGTGGGTCGCGGAGGCTCATGACATTGACGGCGATGACTTTGCTGCGGAGATCGACGAGGTTGACGATTTGGCCGTCTTGGCGGAGCACGCGCAAGTCGCGCTCGGGGGTGATGCGATAGATGTAGGCGGGGCGGTTCTCGCGGCTCGCGTCGTTGACCGCGCTCTTTTGCTCCTGGGCGAAGTTCTCGTAGGCCTTGTGCTCGGATTCGGCGGCGAGGTGTTTGTAGCGCAGCAAAATCAGCACACCACCTAGCAGCATGATCGCAACGAGAATCAGCGCCGTGCTGCGGAGTTTTTTGGGATCGCGGATGGCGGGTTCGAGACTGGGATCGGGCAGAGGCATGGACTGATGGAAGTTAGGCGGGACTGGGCAAGGCGCAAGCGGATGCGGCTATTTTTTTGAAACGCGGATCTCGAACATCTGCGGCCAATACTTACCGGTCACCAGCAGGTGGCCAGTGGTTTTGTCGTAGGCGATGCCGTTGAGGACCTCGGCGTGGTTCGGCTGGCTGAGCTGGTTGCGCAGGCCGGTGAAGTCTAACCAGCCAGTGACCCGCCCGTCCTTCGGCGAGATGCGGACCATCTTTTCGGTCATATAGACGTTGGCGAAGATCTCGCCGTTGATCCATTCCAGCTCGTTGAGGTTTTGGATCGGGCGGTCGCCGTCTTTGACTTCGACCGTCTTTGTCACGGAGAAATCCTTGGGGTTGATAAATTTGAGAGTGCTCGTGCCGTCGCTCATGATCAGCTGGCTACCGTCGGTGGTGAGGCCCCAGCCCTCGCCCGGATAGCTGTGCGAGCGGATGAGTTTGAAGGTGTCCGTCTCGAAGACATAGACGGTGTTTTCCTTCCAAGTCAGCACCCACATTTCGTTGCCGATCACGGCGAGGCCCTCGCCGAAGACCGTCTTCGTGAGCGGCCGCTTGCGGAGGATCTTGCCGGTGGCGGGCTCCAGTTCGCGGACGGTGGATTCGCCGTAGAGGCCAGTGCTTTCGAAGAGGCGGCCGTTCGTCAGTTGCAGGCCTTGGGTGTAGGCATCGCCGTCGTGCGAACGGACCGAAAGAATCTGATAGCCGAGATGGTCCGGGGACTTCTGGCAGGAAACGAGGGCGAGGCTGGCGAGCACCAGTGAGGCAATGCGGCGTCTCATGGCGTTAGAGCGCGGTGAATTTTTTCCAGCATTCAAGGAAGCCGGTGGCAAAGTCCGCAGGATTCGCGGCAACCCATGCGGCGACTTCGGCCAGCGGAAACCAAGTCGCGGTCTCAACCTCGGCGGACGGGAAGCGCAGGCCGCCATCGTGGCGCGCGCGGTAAAGGCGAACGTGTTCCCAGCCAGTCGCTTCACTCGGGTTGATGCGGGCGATTTCCTCGGGTGCGGATTCGGCGGAGATTCCCATTTCTTCGCCGAGCTCGCGGACGGCGGCGCTCTCGTAGGATTCGCCAGAGTCGAGGTGGCCCGAGACGCTGGAATCCCAGACGCCGGGGTGGCGGTCCTTGAGCAGCGAGCGCTTCTGCAACAGCAAGTCGCCACGCTTATTGAAGACGAAAACGTGAACGGCGCGGTGCAACAAATCCTTCGCGTGGACTTCGCCACGGCTGGCGGTGCCCGTCACTTCATCGTTGGCATCGACCACGTCGAAAAGTTCTTCCAAACGCTGCGGCAGGTCCTTGAGCGGATGCGGATCGTAGGCGCGCGCCAGATCGACCCACTGCGAAAGCGTGAGCTCCTCGCCGCGGACCGTGGCGGAAACTCCCAACTCGGCGATGATGTCTTCCCACGGCGGGCCGTCGGGCAGTTGCTTCTTGAGCTGCTTGCGGCGCTGGGCGAATCCGCGGCGGATCAATTCGTCGAACAAGCGATAGTCGAAAGTCGGCAGGCCGTCGGTGCGCGGTGTTAGAACGGCCACGCTCGAATCGATTTTCGGCTGCGGATAGAATGCCTCGGGCGGCACCGTGCGCAGCGGCTTGACCTCCCAGTTCGCCTGCGTGCGCAGCGAAAGAATCCCATAGTCCTTGGTACCCGGCTTCGCGGCGAGACGGTCGATCACCTCCTTTTGCAACATGATCACCGCGCGCTCAAACGGATGCGGGCGGCTGAGCAGGTTTTTCATGATCGCGCCGCCGCACGAGTACGGCAGGTTGCCGAGAAACTTCAGCGGGCGGTGCTTGAACAAGGTGCGGCCGTCGAACTTCGCGCCGTCGGCGTGGTGGACTTCCACGCTCGGCTCGTCGCGGAAGCGGTGCTTCAGCGCGTCGGCCAGCCGCGCGTCGAATTCGATCAAAATCAAGCGGCGGACTTTCCCCACCAGATGTTCGCTCAGCGAGGCCGTGCCGGGCCCGACCTCCACCACCGCGTCATCGGCCGTGACTTCCAGCTGGGAGACGATCCAGCGCGCCATATTCGGGTCGATGAGAAAGTTCTGCCCCAGTTGTTTGCTGGGCAGCACGCCCGCGTGCAACAAAGCTTCTCGAATTTCGCGTCCCGTCAT
>JBAXLW010000075.1:0-10776 GCA_037134575.1 Verrucomicrobiota bacterium
CCGACTCGAGTCCGTTGGATTTGGGAAAAAAGTTGAGTCGAGCTATGGATTTTTTCGTCATTGAGCGAGCGAATCACATCCCATGGCTGGAGGCCAGCGGCCTGCGCTGGCGAGCCTGGCGAAACCCCGAGAATCGCCGCCCCCTCTTCTCCCTCATAGCCGATCACCGAGCGCACCGTCGCATCCAAATCGCGCATCTGCAGACCGAGGAATCCTCGAATCGGCCGGCCGCGTTCGAGGATCTGAAAAAGCGCGTCTTTCACGTCATTAGAAGGAATGGAGAATCCCACCCCTTGAAAGCCAGGGTTCTGCTTGTCTTGGGAGAAAATGGCCACATTGATGCCGATAATTTCGCCACGCAAATTGACCAAGGGGCCGCCAGAATTTCCAGGATTGATGGCCGCATCCGTTTGAAAGAGATCCCGCTGATTGTCGGAAAGCGACCGCTCTTTGGCCGAGATGATTCCCTGCGTCACCGTCTCGCCAAGGCCGAATGGATTGCCAACTGCGAGTACGATTTGCCCCACCTTGGCCTGCGACGAATCGCCCAATTTCAGGGGAACAAACGTCTCATTCGAATCAATTTTCAGCACTGCAATATCCAGCAGCGCATCCTCGCCGATGAGGCGTGCCGAATAAGATTTCCCACCATGAAGCGTCACCCGAATCTTCTGTTGTCCGGCGATCACATGATGATTGGTCATGATGTGCCCTTCCTTCGTCACGATCACACCCGACCCCTGTCCTTGGGTTGGATAATTGCGAACGCGCATCTGCCCCCAGATGTCGAGCAGTTGCTCGCTGCGGACTCCTGCGGTATTGATACTAACAACCGACGGCACCACTACCTCGGTGACTCGTGCGTACTCGTTGTTGAGTCTGGACAACAGCTCCACGTCTCCAAAATCCAAAGGAACCTTATCCGGAAGCGTGAATGTCTCGGGTTGAAACTGCGCCGTTTGTTTCGAAAAATCTGGGAACCAACTTCGCAGACTGCCTTCTGCACGCCACTTCCGCGTCATCAAGACGGCGGAAAACGTGACAATAAATACGGCGACAAGCACCAACGAGCGTCGAACAGTAGGGATCATGGCAGGATCATGGGTGACAAATCACAAGCC
This sequence comes from Verrucomicrobiota bacterium, assembly GCA_037134575.1. GTDB lineage: Bacteria > Verrucomicrobiota > Verrucomicrobiia > Verrucomicrobiales > Akkermansiaceae > Luteolibacter. The sequence goes on from JBAXLW010000075.1 coordinate 1,122, forward strand.
CCATCATCCTCCAAAATGGCCGAATTCCAAGCCCGGAAAATCCATCGCCACCTACCTTGCTAGGAGAATGCGCGGGCGGCATCCAGAATCGCCAAGTGCACGTCTTCCGCAGTCGCGACGGGATACGCCGATCCTAACAGCACAGGGCGCTCGTTTTCGGCGACCTGATCCCTGCCGTGCGAACCCTTTACCAGCGACGCATCCAGCGGGATGACATCCAGTAAGCCGCGTAGAGCGAGCTTTTTCTTCATGAGAAACATCCCGATCTTCAGTTTGGGAAAGGCGATCGCAGGATCGAGGAACAGCTCGCACGGGTCGTAACCCGGCTTGCGGTGAATATCGATGGTCCGCGCATAGTCGGGCGCAACGGCATCGTCCTTCCAAAAATAATAGGTGAACCAGGCATTTTCCGCCGCGATGGCGACGAAGTCCCCCGCCCGCTCAGCGGCGATGCCATCGCCCCAGCTTTCGGTAACCGTGCGGACTTCATCGACGCCCGAAGTTGATTCCAACAAAGCTCGGACCTCATTGCGGATCGTTGGATCGTTGACGTAAACATGCGCCACCTGATGGTCTGCCACCGCAAAGGCACGGCAGGCGCCACAGTCTAACGTCTCGCGTCCCAACTCATCCTTCACTTGGATCCAGCCCTTTTCGCGGAACAGGCGGTTGAGGTGGATCGGTCGGCTGACGGGCGAAATCCCATACTCCGACAGCACCAGCACGCGGACTTGGCGCGACTCATAGAAGTCGATGAGGTCGGTGGCGAGCTTGTCGATTTTCCGCAGCTCCTCGGGGATACTCGGTGCCAGCGGTCCATCTTTCTGCAGCGAGTAGTCGAGATGCGGCAGATAAACCAAACTCAGCGTGGGTGCATGCTTTTCCTCGATCCACTTCGCTGAAGCCGCGATCCACTCGGAAGAAGCAATCCCCGCCGCTGGACCCCAGAAGGCAGGAAACGGGAAAGGGCCGAGATCGCTTTTCAATTCCTCCCGCAGGCCCATCGGCTGGGTGTGGACATCAAACACCTTCCGCCCATCCGCGGGATAAAGCGGGCGCGGCGTGACCGAAAAATCGGCGCTGGAATACATGTTGTACCACCAGAATAACTTCGCGCAGGTGAAGCCGGGGATCTCGCGCCGGAGTTTGTCCCACAGCTTTTCGCCCTGCACCAGGTGATTGCTCTGTTTCCAAAAGCGCACCTCGGCGCTTTCGCGGTCATACCAGCCATTCGCGACGATTCCGTGCTCCGCGGGCGACGTGCCGGTGAGGATCGACGACTGCGCGGTGCAGGTGACCGCAGGAAAAGCGGGCTGGTACGATTGCAGCCCGTGCTTTTCCGCAAACTGCGTCAACCCGGGCATGTGCTCGCCCAACAACGAGCGGGAAAGTCCAACCAGATTGATGACAGCCAAGCGCATGCGGGGATGATGGAGGATCGAGGGCGGCAAGGGAAGCTCCGGGCGAGAGAAAGTCGGGGCAGCTTGCGGTTGATTTCATGTGTTAACTTTCAGGACAAAATCAACGTGGTTTGGAGTGAGTTAGATCCGCGAATTGGATTTGGGTTGCGATTTTTTAAAAATAGCCCGAAATTCATTTCGTATGACAACCTCGCTTTTGTCGCCGAAATACCAAGTCGTGATCCCGAAGGAAATCCGCAAGGCGCTGGATCTCAAGCCAGGTCAAAAGCTCAACGTCATCGAAAGAGACGGTTGTATTGAGCTCCGGCCCATTCTCACTCCTGAACAAATGGTCGGCTACCTCGCCGATTGTGCGCACATTCCCTTTGAGCGTGAACCCGACCGCGAACTGCCATGAGCTTGCACTGCCTCGACAGCTCAGGATGGATCGAAATTCTTCACAACGGTCCCAATGCCAGGGAGTTTCTAGTGGTATTGGCCAAGCCAAGTTCGGTCATCGTCTCCACCATTTCCCTCTATGAAGTCTGGAAATACACCGTGCTCCATGCCGATAAGCTGCGAGCCGACCAGATCGCGGACCTGATGCGGCAAAGTAGCGTTTTCCCCGTCGGCCCCGAGATCGCAATCCACGCCGCCGCTCTCAGTATAAAGAACAAGCTGCCGATGGCAGACAGCATCATCTACGCCACCAGCCTCGCCAACCAGGCCACCCTGTGGACCCAGGACAGCCATTTCGAAGGCCTCCCCCATGTCCGCTATTTCCCAAAAAATAAATCCTGAGAACGGTACTCCACCATGAAAATTGAACGGTCAAAGTAGAAATTTCATGGCATTCCCATGTCGCGGGGATCTTCCTTAAGAAGATCGTCCGATCTGCCGTGCCGCTTGCAGGGTGTTTTTCATCAGCATCGCGATGGTCATTGGGCCGACGCCGCCGGGGACGGGGGTGATGGCGGAGCAAAGTGGTGCGACTTCTTCATAAGCCACATCGCCCGTCAGGCGGTAGCCCGACTTCTTGGTGTCATCGGGCACGCGGTTGATGCCGACGTCGATGACCACCGCGCCGGGCTTCACCCAATCCGCTTTGACCATTTCGGGGCGGCCGACGGCGGCGATGAGGATGTCCGCACGGCGACAAATCCCCGGCAGATCCTTGGAGCGCGAGTGGGCGATGGTGACGGTAGCGTTCGAGTTTTTGGAAACCAGCAGCAGCGCCATCGGCTTGCCGACGATCATACTGCGGCCGATGACCACTGCCTCGGCTCCCGCGGTGTTGATACCTGAAACTTCCAGCAACTTCATGCAGCCCGCAGGCGTGCAGGGGACAAAACCACTGGGGTCTTCCAGCACCAGCTTGGCGACGTTTTCGGGGTGGAAGCCATCGACATCCTTGCGCGGGTCGATCTCGCGGATGACCGCTTCTTCGTCGATGTGTTTCGGCGGCGGCGATTGCACGAGGATGCCGTGAACGGCAGGGTCGGCATTCAGATCACGGACCACTTGCAGCAGTTCCTCCTGTGTCGTTTCCGCGGGCAGTTCGACTTTCAGCGAATGGAATCCCAGCTCGGCGCAGGTGCGGGTTTTCGAGCCAACATACACCTGGGATGCGGGATCGCTGCCGACCAGCACGACCGCCAGACCCGGGGTGATGCCTTTGGCTAACAATTCGGCGACTTCGGCGCGGCACTCGTCGAGCACGGTGGCGGCTACGGATTTTCCATCGAGGACTTTAGGAGCATTCATGGGAGAAAAATTGTTCAAACATCGTCGGCACCCGCCAGCAGGATCGCTTGGACCGCTTGGCGCTGCGTTTCAAAGCCAGCTTCATCCAGCTTGGGCGGGACGACAAGCATCGCGTCGAAAATCACGTTGACGCGGCTAAACGGCTTCGGGATTACCAGTCTGTCCCAGCTTTTCAGCCGCCACGCCGAGGCATAGCTGGCGTGGATGGGCACGATCGGCGCACCCGAGGATTCGGCCAGTTTGATCACCCCCGGGTGGAAAACGTAGCGCGGGCCGCGCGGGCCATCCGGCGTGATGCAAACGTCGAATCCCTCCTTCAACGCCCGTTTCATCCCGATCAAAGCCGCCACCGCCCGCCGCGATGACGAACCGCGCACCGCGCCGAGGCCAAACACCGCCATTGCCCGGGACAACACCGCACCATCCTTGCTCGCGCTCGTCAGCACCACCGATTTCCGGCCGTTGCCGCCCGTCTTCCACCAGATCGGCGGAATCGTGAAAATCCGGTTGTGCCACAGTGCAAAAATCACCGACCCCTGATGCTCGCCCGGCGTGGTGATGCCGCAGCGGTCCTCGATCTCATAGCGCAGCGTCGCCGCCCAGCAGCGCATCCCCCACCCCGCCAGCAGGCCCAGCATCTCCGACTTGCGGCTGCCGCGGATCTCGCTCGTCTTTGGGGTGCTCATCGGGTAAAAAATCACAGGCAGCATTGCCTGCCAAGATCTTGAGTTTCGCCAAGCCCAGCGTTTTGACAAGCCCCGCCGTTCAGAAACCCGCCACCGCGCCAGTATTTGACAGCTTTTCTCACCATCCACAGACTCCCGCCCCGTGCTCCAATACTCCAAACAAACCGACGAACGCCGCGAAGCCGGACCCATGGAATGCTGGTGCCTGCACGGTGCCGTCGGCACGGCGGCAGATTGGCGCGGTCTCGCCAAACAACTTGCCACCGCGGGCATCGGCTCGCGCGCTGTCGATTTGTGGCGCTTTCTTGAATGCTGCCCGCTGCCGATTGCTGATTTTGGCAAAACCCTCAACGCCGAGGTCAGCGGCGAAGTCTTTCGCGGCAACGGTCGCGCGCTGATCGGCTACTCGATGGGGGCCCGCCTCGCTCTGCACGCCTTGCTGGAAAAAAACCACCCGTGGCAAGCGGCCGTCATCGTCTCTGGCCATCCTGGACTCGAATCCGGCCACGCCGCCCGCCGCGCCGCCGATGCCGAATGGGCGACCCAAGCGCTCGCCGAAAATTGGCAAAAGTTCATCGACGCCTGGGACGCCCAAGCCATCCTCGCCGACTCCCCACCGCGCGATCCCCAAGCCACCAGCCGCCTGATCCAACGCCGCCGCGAGGTCGCGCGCAGTTTTGTCGATTGGTCGCTCGGCGCCCAAGAACCCCTGTGGGATCGTCTGGCGGAAATCACCATCCCCGTGCGCTGGATCGTCGGCGAAAACGACCCGAAATTCCTCGCCCTCGCCCAGCGCGCCGTCGCCCTGATGCCCAACGCCAGCCTAGCCATCGCCCCTCACGCCGGCCACCGCGTGCCGTGGCAGGCGGAACGCTGGTTCGCCGATCAAGTCGCCAGCTTCCTCAAGCTCGGCCACGATGACAATTCGCACCACGGTTGCCTTTGATCTCGCCACGGCTTCTCGGCTGGAGCGCCTGTCGAAGCACTGGGGAGTTTCCAAATCGGAAACCCTCCGCCGAGCTTTGGAAACGGCGGAAAAGGCGCAACCTGTCGTGCCGAGCCACTCGCCGGATTTTGCGCAAATGACGCCGCTACAAATCTTAGATTGGGTAGCAGTCAATCCACAAGTCCCCGCGGAATGGGGAGATGATTTCCGCCGTGAGCTTGCCGTGGCGCGCGCCTAGGTTGGACAAACTGAGGAAGAGAACCATCGCGAGCGCCTTGCCTTCGCATGCGGCGGGGCTGGGCTCGACTCTTGCGATTGGCAAATGCAATCGAATTTCGTGCGGGCGGACTGCGCGGGGACGAAGTTGGAATGCAAAATATTGAATAACCCATGCTCCGTTGGCTTGTTGGACCAATCTGCTGCGAATGAGAAAGGGAGATTTGTGTTTCTCCCGTTTTAGTTTGCGTCGCGGCATTGCAAAAACGCCCGCGACGCTTCCACTTTCGCTGCGGAGTGAAGGAATTCAGCCACGCGGAATGGGAAACTTGCTCGCCAGCAAGCCGCCGATGCGCTCGTGCCACCCAAACTCAGGCAGAACTCATGCCAACTGGGGCGCGGGTAGATGCCCCAGCTATTCCTTTTCCTCTTCACCCCTTGGCGCGAGAGTCTTCTGGATTGATCCATCGCTGAAGAAGCCTCGCGCAAAGACGCGGAGCCGCCAGGAAAGAGCAGGATGAATCTTGATTGGAAGAGACAAATGTGTTGGAATGAGCTGCTAGTTGACTTCACCCCCCGTAATGAATCCGAATCCACCCCTCGAAACGATCATTTTCAGCCTGCGCCACCAGAAGGTCATTTTGGATGCGGATCTGGCTGGCCTTTATGGAGTGCCCACTCGGGCTCTGAACCAAGCGATCAAGCGCAACGCGGACCGGTTTCCCGCAGATTTCATGTTCCAGTTGACGGTGGAGGAGTGGCGAAACTTGAAGTCACAAATTGTGACTTCAAGTTTTGGCCTCAGCGACGAGGCCGCTGGAGAATCGGCGAATCCCACTGCGGCGGGACACGGCGGGCGCCGCAAGCGGCCCTATGCTTTCACCGAGCATGGTGCGCTCATGGCGGCCAATGTGCTCAACAGCGCGGATGCGGTGAAAATGAGTGTCTATGTGGTGCGGGCCTTTATCAAACAGCGCGAGATGATGCTGGCCCACGCGGATGTGCTCAAAAGATTGGCTCAGTTGGATGCCGGCCTGATTGAGCACGACGAGGCGCTGCGGGTGATTTGGCGCGAGCTGCAGCCCTTGTTGAGTCCGCCACCCGTCGAGCCGAAACGGCAGATCGGCTTTCGTCCGTAATCGTTGGAGGTTTCACTTCGATCTTCCGATTCCCTTGCGCCTTCACCCCTTCGCAGGAGAGTCTTCAATACACGCCAGCACTTGTGCTTTTTGAAGGCTTGGGTGTGCCAGCAGCACCTCGTCCACCGTGTCGCCCGCACTCAAGTAACCAAGAATGGTATCGACGGAAATTCGGGTGCCTTTGACGACGGAGCGGCCGCTGCAGACTTCCGGGTTGATTTCAATCATTGAGTTCACAGTCAGAACCAAAACGGATTTCAGCCATTCGGCAAGGAGCAATGAAGAGGCCTCGCGCAGAGGCGCTGAGCCGCCAAGTTTAATGAGGACAGGCAAAACACAGATGGACGCGGATCATGAGGCGGAATCCAGCCGTGCGGGGTGGGAAACCCGCCCTTCAGAAGTCGAAACTCCGCCAACAACCATCCAACACCCGAGTTGGAAATCCCAGTGCGGCCGAAACGCATCGAATGCCATGCGAGCCCAACCCAACCTCTCGCAAGAAAGCTCACTTTTTTAAATTGTTATTGATTTAAAATTGTTCTTGTCACATTGGACGATTCTGTCTATCTTGCCCGTGGCCTATCACGCCACAACCCCAGCCATGAAAACATTCTTCTCCAAAACCGCGCTCGGTTTTGCAGCCATGCTGCTGCCGTCTACGCTTGCTGCATTTCCCCAAAAGACAGAATGGGCACAAAAGACAACAAGTGTTGATGGAGCTTATCTTTTGAAGGAGACCGGTGGATTGCTTCTTACAAATAGCCACTACAGCAGGGATGGGAACACCTGGAATGCTGTGCAGTATCCGAATCACTCATACTGGATCAATTGTTCAGGTTATGGAGCTGGAACATTTGTGATGACGGGTGCTGTTGGGCAAATTTTCACCAGCATTGATTATAAAAATTGGATAACTCGAAATCCAGGTGGAGAAGACATAACCGATGTTTGTTTCGGTAATAATATTTTCATAGCTCGTAAGTTTTGGTCCAAGGGATATATATGGGTTAGCAAAAATAACGGAGCTTCTTGGGTCAGTGTAGATACAGGGGGCGCTCCAGATAGATTTTATGATGGTATCACCTTTGGAAACGGCAAATTTCTTTACCCCATCGACAATCGCACAAGAACAAGTGTCGATGGATTAACATGGACCAACTATGTGATCCCATCTGTCCCAGCTGGATTTGAGATGAGAAATGCTCATTATTTCAATGGCAGTGTTTTCATCGGCGCTGCAGAAACAGCTAGATCTGGATCTAGTGTAGTAATCACCACTGCAAATTCGGCGAATGGGTCACAGTGGTCATTCAAACAGAGCACAATCAATTCATCATCAACAGCGAAATTTTACTCTACCGGAGTCGTGGGTGGAAATTTGATGATCACAAGCGGGTCTGCCCCCGCTGAAGTCTGGATGAGTTCAAATCAAGGGGACACATGGACTAAGATTGACGGTCCGTGGGCAACATCCGACAATGCAAGTGCGTTTTTTGCGTCTAATGGAACTTACGTCGCGCTGGCTACTGACAAAGGAATTTATTCGGCCCTCTTGAGAACGGTTCTAAGCTTCGCCACCTCAGCCAATGGCACGATTGCAGGTGCTGGCGATTACGCCGCAGGCGCGTCCGCGACGCTGACGGCCACTCCCAGCCCAGGATACGTGTTCACGGGTTGGACGGGTGCGGCTTCGGGGACGCAGAATCCGCTTTCGATTGTCATGGACGCCGACAAGTCGGTGGGGGCGACGTTTGCACCCGACACGAGCGACAGCGATGGCGATGGATTGAGCAATTACGACGAGATCGTGACGTACCACACCAATCCCTTGCAGAAGGACACGGATGGCGACGGGTTCGACGATTTGTTTGAGATCAACACGGGCTTCAACCCGGCCTTGGCGAGCAGCAGCCCGGACGCGGCATCGAGCATTCGCACGGCGATGGAGTTCCGCTTCAACGCGGGTGCGGGCTTGAGCTATCGGATCGAGAGTTCGACGGATTTGCAGAATTGGACGACGCAGGAGAGCGCCATCGTTGGCTCGGGCGGCGTGGTGACGCGGTTTTACACGACGGAGAACCTGCCGAAGCGGTACTTCCGCGTGAGGCGGAATTGATGGAGAGTTCCTAAGGGGTGCGGGCTAGCGGCGGATCATCCAGACCGCAGCCCCATGTGGGCCACGGTGCGCGAATTTGAGGACATCCGTTATGAAACGACGGACGTGGGAAGCATTGCCAAAATCACGATCCATCGACCAGAGCTACGCAACGCTTTCCGCCCGAAGACGGTCTAGGAATTGCTAACTGCCTCCGACCTTACAACATCCTGCCACTTTCAGGTCAGAGTTGATGTGAACGGCTCGTGTTTGTGCTTCGTTCATGGCGGGGTCAGACTGACGTTGCTCAACAGCGCCAGCAGCGGCTTGTTGAGATAGAAATTTGTTTTCCCTAACCTCTGTTTCCGGACGAAGCCAGCGGCCGCCAGCAGCTCCAGGTACTTGCCCGCCGTCACCCGGGAAACCCCCAGCTCCCTCTCCACGAACTCAATCTTCGTGTAGGGGTAGCGAAACAGGTTGTTCAGAAGATCCTGCGAGTAAATCTTGGGCAGTTGCTCACGGAGATCCTGCTGCGTCTTCTGCATCAGGTCGCGGAGCTGCTTCACCAGACTAATGGCGCTGCGCCCGGCCAGTGCTACGCCGCGCAGCAGATAGAGGCACCACTCCACCCAGCGGTCCTCCTCTCGGACAGTTTGCAGTAGGCGGTAGTAATCCGACTTGGTGGTCGTGATGTAGCGACTCAGGTAGAGCACAGGCAGATCCAGTAGCCCCTCGCGTTGGAGGATCAGCAGATTCAGGATGCGCCCCGTGCGACCGTTGCCGTCGTAGAACGGGTGGATGCTCTCGAACTGATGGTGGGCAATCGCCATCCGCAGCAGCGGATCGAGTCCGTCATCCGCGTGGATGAAATCGATGAGATTCGCCATCAATGCCGCCACTTCCCTAGCGTCTTGCGGCGGTTCGTAGATGACCTCGCCGGTCGCCTCGTTTTTCAATACCGTGCCGGGCAGCGAGCGCAGGCCGGCGCGATTTTGTTCCAGCTCCGCCTGCACGGCCAACAGCGTATCCAGACGGATCAAGCCCTCACACCGCACGGCGGCGAATCCCACCCGCAAGGCGGAAACGTAGTGCCGCACCTCCTTAGCTGCGGGCGAAGCGGCGGAATCCTCGTCCGACACAAAAAGTTCATCGTGGGTGGTGATGATGTTCTCAATCTCCGAACTATCCTTCGCCTCCTGAATGGAAAGCGTATCCAGCAAAATCCCCTGATTCGGCAGCGATTCACACAAGCCTTTCAGCTCGGCCACCTGCCGGTGCGCCTCCGTCAAAGCCGCCCAAACCTCGCGGCAATCCAGCGCGGCGGGGTTTTTCAACGGCAGTGGTGGCAGCGTAGTCATGTCTAAAAAACAGCACTTTCTTATCACGTCTACATCAACATGCAAAGAAAA
>JBAXLW010000076.1:0-10734 GCA_037134575.1 Verrucomicrobiota bacterium
GCCCCTGGCCCATTGCCAACCTTCCTGATTGCGCTAGCCACTTGAATCCGCCCAGTAAATCGGTGAAATCAGTGGTTTCTTCACTGGATCAAAAAGTCACATTAAATCACAGCCGTCCCACAGACTGGGCGTGAAGCAGCGAGCGGAAAACAGAGAGCATAGAAGCCGACTAAAGTCGGCGCTCCACGACGCTATAATTCATCACGGATCAAAGATCTGCCCCCTGACCGTCCGCAACCCAATCCGAAACGTCAGACCGCAGACCACCGCAGTATCCTTGCTTCCGCTTTAATTCCAGCGTATTACATTCCCATGAAAGCCAAATTCACAGCCATTCTACGATTTGAAGAGGACGAGGTAGTCGCCCTCTCACCCGAGTTGGACATTGCAAGTCAAGGAGCAACGCCAACAGAAGCCCTCGCCAATCTGAAGGAAGCCGTGAAACTTTTCTTGGAAACCGCTTCGCCTGCTGAGCTCGAGGGTCGCCTCAGCGAGGAATCCTGGATCACCCAATTTGAAACTGAGTATGCCCCCGCGTAAGCGCTTTTCGGGGATCGAAATGTGTCGCCTGCTTGAATCCCATGGTTTTCGCGAAGTTCGCCAACGCGGCAGCCATCGGATCATGCAAATCCGCACAGGAGAGACGACACGCACCGTGCCGGTTCCCATCCACAAGGACCTCAAACCTGGAACCCTGGCCTCTATCATCCGACAATCGGGATTGGACAAATCGTTGTTCGAATAGGAGGACGGAGGACGGAGGACGGAGGGCAGAGGGCAAAAATTCAAAAATTCTCCATCTTCCCACCTCTGCTTCCCACCTCTGCTTTCCACTGTCCCATTTCAGCTTGATCCAAGCCCTTCAGCCATGCCGACTGAAGTCGGCGCTCCAAAACACCCCTCTTCCATTTCAGCTTTCTACTTTCACATTTCGACTTTACCCCATCATGCTTCGAGCCATTTTACGCAATGCGGGGATCCAGCCGTCTCGGCTTATTTCTGCCATCAGGGGATGGCAGGACTACCTGCGTGACCGAACCGAATACAAGCAAGCCGCGCACACCCATGAATGGGCATGGGGGCCGGAGCTTCCGATGCTCACCGAACGATACGAAAGCTCAGGGGCTCTCGGTGCTTACTTTCATCAGGACCAACGAGTGGCACGCTGGATTTACGAAGCGAGCCCTGAACGCCATGTCGATGTCGGATCGCGACTCGACGGATTCATCGGCAGTCTCTCGGTGTTTCGCCCTGTGGAGGTGATCGACATCCGGCCGCAACCTGCCACAGTTAGTAATGTCAGATTCCATCAACTCGACTTGATGGAAAAACTTCCAACAGAATGGATCGAATGCACCGATTCGTTGTCATGCCTGCACACAATCGAGCACTTCGGATTGGGCCGTTATGGTGATTCGATAGATCCAGACGGGCATCTCAAAGGTCTGGCGCAACTCAAGCAGATGGTATCTCTAGGGGGTATGCTCTATCTTTCGACCCCGATCGGCCCACAGCGGGTGGAGTTCAATGCGCACCGGGTCACCGCGGCAAGCACGCTGATTGGTTGGTTCGACGAGGGATGGCACATCGAGCAATTCACGGTGATCGACGATTTTAATCAAGTCAGGGAAATCAGCGATTGGAAAGGGCCTGAAGTTGAAAATCACTTCGGCTGTCATCTGGGAGTAGGGATTGTTGCGGCGAGGAAGATATAATTTTTGATTTTGGATTTTAAATTTTTGATGGAGGAGAATGAAAGACGGTAACTTAATACTCGAAGAGTCGTATGCCTTTGCTATCGAAGTTATGCACATTTCCCGAAAAATGCGAGAGATCAAGGAGTTTGATCTCGCCTCTCAATTTTGGCGGGCGGGAACGAGTATAGGCGCTAACATAGAAGAAGCTCAGGCAGCGCAAAGTCGTGCAGATTTCCGTTCAAAAATGTCGATTGCAGCGAAAGAGGCTAGGGAATCCTATTACTGGTTGCGGCTCACGAGAGACGGACACGTTTTGCCTCAAGATGACGTTTTACCCATGATCGATAAAATCCAAATGATCATTCGAATTCTCACTTCGATTGTGAAATCATCAGCTGGCTGAAATGCTCTTTCATTCATAATCAAACATCCAAAATTCAAAATTAACAAGTGATCCGCATCGTCATGCTTGGCCGACTTGGCAACAATTTGTTCCAGTATGCACTGGGGCGGGTGTTGGCGGAAAAACACGGGGTGCCGCTGGTGATGGACGGTTCTTGGTTCAATGCAGAGGGCTGGGGGCAGGTGAATTGCATCCGACAATTGCCAGGACCCGCAGCAGGAAAAGCTCGGGTGGTGCGCCGCTGCTCATTGTTGAGTCGGGCGCTTTTAAAGGCCACGGGAAGACACTACTGGGAGTATCGCGGAGTGCCTATTCTGCGGGAGGACCCAACCGATCAATCGTTCGACCGGCGGTTGGTGGAGGCTCCGGCAGATTGCATGCTGTTCGGATATTTTCAGACGCCACGGTATTTTGAGGGTTTCGAGAACCAACTCAGAGAGGAATTATCCACACACGATCTGGGCCTTGAGACGGGGCAGAAGGCACTGGCCGATCGATTGCGAATTCGCAACTCGGTGGCTGTACACGTCAGGCGGACGGACTATAGCGGCAACCCGAACCTCGATCTTTGCGGTGCGACTTACTACCAACAATCGATGAAGCAAATGCGCGACACCTTAGGTAATTCGCGTTTTTTTGTATTTTCGGATGATCCTGCGTGGTGCGAAACGCATTTCACGGAACCTGACACCGAAGTCATCAAGCACTCAAAATCTACATCTCCCCTCACCGACTTGCATCTGATGAGTCTGGCCAATCACCACATCATTGCCAACAGCAGTTACTCGTGGTGGGCCGCATGGCTGGGGAATAAAGCCGGGCAATGCGTCTTGATGCCCAGCCAATGGTTTGGACAAATCAAGGCCCCGATTGAGGAAAAGCGACTGAGTCACTGGACGGTGATTTAGGGGTAAAGCAGAAATGGGAAAGTAGAAAGCAGAAATGGAGAGAGCGTTTCGGTGAGAGTGGAGGAGATGGAGCGCTGACTTCAGTCGGCATTTTCGTTTCGTGAGGTTACGAATTTCCTAGGTAGAAGAGGTTGAGCCGCAAAAAAGGGAAGAGAACGCAAAAAGGGAAGAGGAGTTTTGAATGATGGCCCTCTGACCTCTGACCTCTGACCTCTGACCTCTGACCTCTGACCTCTGACCTCTGACCTCTACTTTCCACTTTCCTATTTCAGCTTTACCCAATCCCTCCAGCCATGCCGACTGAAGTCGGCGCTCCAAGACAACCCTCTTCCATTTCAGCTTTCTACTTTCACATTTCCACTTTACCCCATCATGCTTCTTTCCATTATTATCCCGGTCTATAACGAGGAAAATTTGGTGACCACGTTGCTGCAGAAGGTCGTCGATCTTCAACTCAAGTATGGGCTGGAGAAGGAAATCATCGTGATTGACGATGGTTCTTTTGACTCAACCTATTCGAGGATTGAAGCGTGGCTGAAGTCTGTTGGATCGGACCGCATTCAGTTGCTGCGTCACGATCGGAATCAAGGAAAGGGAGCCGCCGTACGGACGGGATTCAAGGCGGCTCGCGGCGACATTCTGATCATTCAAGACGCGGATTTGGAATACAATCCCAATGACATCAATGCAGTGGTGCAACCGATCCTCGAGGGCAGAACTCGTATCGTTTATGGCTCGAGGATTCTCCGGGAAAAGGAGTTGGGGAGGTCGGGATTGCTAGGACTGATTACGGGCAAGCACCCTCACTCCTACGTATTGGCCTATCTGGGTGGAGTGATGATCACCCAGTGGACCAATCTCCTAACCGGCTCGAATTTGACGGATGAGCCAACCTGCTACAAATGCTTCCATCGATCGACGCTGGCGAACATTGAGATTGAGTGTGATGATTTCTCATGGGAACCGGAGGTCACTGTCAAACTCTTGAAAGAGGGCTACACAATTGTCGAAGTGCCGATTACTTATCATCCCCGCAAGACCACGGAGGGAAAAAAAATTAATTGGAAGCACGGGGTCATGGCGCTATGGACGGTTTGGAAGTACCGTTAATTACGGCGATCATGCTCGGTCCGCCGACTCCGATGATTTCACCGCAAAGGCGCAAAGGTCGCTAAGAAACGCAAAGCGATAATTTCCGAGTTACTCTCAAGGTTCGGTGTTAGTCGCTTGATGTTCAATGTTCGTAACGTATCCATCTGCGGTTTAATTTTTCTCCTCTTCTTGATTGCGGCGGACCTAGGCAGGATCCGTCTTATCTCCACGCCCTCTACACCTCCGCAGTAAATTCTTCGATGTGAAAACACACAAAATCAAAGAAGCCGACTAAAGTCGGCGCTCCATCTCTTCCCATCCAAAATTGAAAATTCAAAATTCAAAATCCTTCTATCCCCTGCTCGTGTGCCTGGCCGTGGTCCTGCTTTGGTTTTCTCCATGGTGGATCGGCGGACGCAATCTGGCTCCGCTGGATTTGCTCAACGAGATGATGCAGCCGTGGCGCGGTGCTTCTGATACGGGGGGCGCCAAGAACCACATCGTCGCGGATGCGGTCGATCAGTACCTCGTTTATCGGATGGTTGCAGCGGAGAGTTACGCCAAAGAGGGCTGGCTGGGATGGAGCAGCCTAACCTATGGCGGCACCGCGCAATACGCCAATACGATGGCGCTCTATTATGATTGGACGATGCAGCTGCATCGTTGGCTCGATTTTTGGACCGCATGGCACTTGGGGCTGATGGCGCAGGTTTTTCTGGCGGCCGCCGGAATGTTGTTTTTTCTCAGAGGTCGTGGCATCGGACCGCTCTGGGCGGGCTGTGGCGCTCTAGCCTATGCGGCCAATTCGCAGTTTATCACTTGGATCTATCACCGCTGGGCGCTGAGCTCTTTTTGCTGGGTGCCGTGGATTTTGTGGGCAATCGACCGATATCGTGGCGGTAAAAAAGGATTTGGGTGGATGGTCCCGCTGTTCTTGGCCATGGCTTTTCTTGGAGGAACCCTGCAGCACGCGGCATTGGTCGTTCTAGCGGTGGCAGCGATGTGGGCAGAAGAGGCGATCTATCTCGCGGCAGATCGTGGTGAGCCTAAGCACTCTTCTTTCGTCAGACAGTTGCGGCTCTTGGGACGATACTCGGCTTGGGGAATTTTGGGGACGGGGCTTGCTGCGATGATGTTTTTACCGTGTGCCGATGCCTTTCTAACGAGTAATCGGCTCGGACTGCACACAGGAATGACGGTGAATGCGGCCCAGGGCATTTACCCACAGGGGCCACTCCAACCCTTGTTCAATCTAGCGGCGTATCCACTGCAAGTTTTCCCGTCGATCGTTGGCCGTTGTGAGTCGCTCGATCTGCTCAAGGCATTCAAGAGTGAGCTTTTTTATGTGGCGTATTTTGGCTCGTTGCCCGTCTTGATTGCCTTTTGTGCGTTGTTCCGTAAGCCGACTCCTTGGGTTGCGCGCCTGCTCATCGGGGCTGGCCTCATTCTGCCGCTGACCCCTCTGGTCCGGTTTCTCTATCAACGGCTCTATCTCTTGTGGATTGTGGGAGGAATTCTCGCCTTCGCCCATTTCATGGAAAGCGCGACACGGGAAAGCCGGTTGAGAATTTACAAGATTGTAGGAGGCTGCGTCGCACTGGGAGCACTTTGCTGGACCTTATTGAGTACGCTGCTTTATCTGAAACCCGCGCTCTTGCAGATCCTGAGGGAGAAGCTCGTTGCCCAAGCACAGGGAAGCTCGTTTGGATTCTTTGATGCCTGGATCGCCCAACGGGTGGACCATTTCATCGGCGATCTTTTCATTTGGAGTCCGCAACAGTTACTGCCGCTGATTTTACTGGCAGCCGCGTTGCTGGGTTTGCGCTTGAGTGCCTCATTCTCTGAAAAGAAGCGCTGGGCAGGACAATGGATCCTGGCGATATCCGTGGTGATTGAAGTGTCACTTTTTGCCTCGCGCTGGATTGTGTTCACCGATCCCAAGGATTGCCCACTCTACCCAGTGACCCCGGAAGTGAGAGTCTTGCAACAACAGGTCGGCCCGCAGGGTCGGGTGACGACACTCATCCACCCAAGCGCCCATATGGCGCGCACACCATTCGTGCCCAACACACTCAGCGCCTATGGGATCGCAACCATCGGCGGCTACGACAGTATCATCCCCCATGGCATGATCCTGCCCAACGAGTCCGCAGGCGATGCCCGAAAACTCGGGCGAATGGGCGTCAGCCACCTCATCACTTGGTCGGGCAATCCTGAGGTTCCTGCGGACTGGAAATGGATCTGGAGCAGCGCCTCAATGGAGCTTTATGAAAACCCCTATCGAGTACCCATTTACTCCGCTTTCCGAAGCGAGAAGGACTTGGACGCGCTGGTCGATGGCTCGATTGCAAAACCCTATCCACTCACCGAACTGGGAGGCTTGGAAAACACGCGAAGCTTTCGCGTTCCTGCGGGCATGACTCGGGTGAGGGTTGCTGAAAATCAGGCGTCAGGCTGGGAGTATCGCAATCGAGATCTTCATCTGGATTGGCAGCCCGTCGCCTGCGGTCGGGATCAATCGATGATTCTCACACTTCCACCATCTGGCCATGAAACCTTGGTTGAGATGCGATATGCTCCTCCCATGCGCCGATATGGATTCCAGATATCGATGATCTCGCTGTTGGTTTTGATCGTGTACGGTTTCGTTCTGCGGATTAAAAGTCGCAAGGAAGCTCAGCAGCCACTTAACTCACTCGCCTAAGCCATGAAAAGACGCCTCATTGACCGGATTCATGACCGCTTGTGGTCAGTCGTGACTGAATCGCTGGAAAAAAACCAACCGCTTCCGCACGGGACCAACAAGGAGAGTGGTGGGGCCAGTGTTTCAGGGACCATGGACTGGCCCATGGCCTGTGCCGCACTCCATGCAGGGCATTGGTCGACGAAGGATTTTCGTAAATCCAAGGCCGTGCGCCAAGTCGTGGAGACGCTTGGTCCGGTCGATGGCAGGTACTTTGCCAAACTCATCCAAAAATGGGAGCCCGCCCTGCTACATGATCCGAAAGTAAGAGAAATCGATGCGTGGGGCGACCCGATCCGTTGGCCGGGAATCCTTCTCGGCACGCCCCAGAGTTTTAGCCCCACCACGCTGCGCTATCTGGCCCATGCGTTATGGTTGAGGAACGAAGGATTCGTCCAACCTGGTGGGATGATTTTTGAAATCGGCGTGGGGTACGGTGGATTGGCCGCGATGAATGCTTGGGTATCGAGAGCAACAACTGTATTGATCGACTTGGACTCTGTTGCCCAACTGGCGACCCGACAAATGAGGGATCTCGATCTTGATAAATTATCTGCGATTCATTCCGCCGCAGATAAACTCACCGACTTTTGTATCATTTCAAATTACGCGTTCACCGAACTTTCCTGCGAAGCGCAAGAGTTCTATATGAGCACCATCATCCAGCATGCTAAACGCGGTGTGATCCTGAGCAACGCATCGATTTTTTCGGATCACATTCAAGGACGTAGCAACGAGCAAATGCATGATTGGTTTCAGACCATCGGCATCGAAGCCACGATCGCAACAGAGCATCAAGTTCTGTGCCCGAGCGACCGCGTTTGTCAAAACAGCCTCATCCATTGGAAACGTTAACCCCCACCATGCGCTGGTACACTTGCACTCCTGTCGCCTTTGGCGGTGGTGAGGATTTTTTTGCGCGAGACAGCGGTTTGATGTGCCGCGGATTTCAGTCGCTGGGGATTGAGTCACGGGCGGTGATGCCGCTGCCGACAGGTGCTGACGACTCGGGTGATTTGATCCGGACTGAATTCGCGAATCTCGAATCCGCCGCGTGGTGGCGTAGCCAGAATCTAGATGGCGTGGTGCTTTATGCGTGGGGCCGCCCGCGCTTCCGAAAAGTAGCGGCGGCCATTCGACAGGCTGGGATCGTGCTGGTTCTCAACCAAGACAATGGTGGATTGGTCAGTCCGCTCGCCGGGTTCCGCGGGTGGGTGCTGGAGCAATGGATCATGACGGGCCGCGGAGGCTGTGCTGGCAACTGGGGCGCTTTCCTAAAATTGTTGTTGCGTGGACTTAGCGTGGGTTTGCTGGTCACCGATCCCCTGCGGGCCCAGCATTTGAAACAGGGAAACGTGATCGCCTGCGTGTCACCCGCGGCGGCGGCACACTACCGGCGTTTGTGCCGGATTTATGGTGGCAAGGAATTGGCCCAGCGGGTCGAGATGCTACCCCACCCCGTCGAGGCGACTTTTACGTTGGCCCAATCTCCGGCACCCAAAGCGCGGCAAATCGTCTGCATTGGTCGCTGGCAGGCCACCCTACAAAAGCGACCGCTCCTGATGCAGGCGGTGCTCCAAGGCTTACTCGAAAAAGACCCCGCCGTGGAAATCGAGATCGTGGGCGATGCCACCGAAGGTTTGGCGCGCTGGCACCAATCGCTGCGGAGCGAGTGCCAGATCCGCGTTCACCTGCGCGGCCGTATCGATCGCGTGCAGCTTGGGGAAATCCTCCGCCGTTCGCAGATTTTCTACAGTCCTTCCACGTTTGAAAGTTTTGGCATTGCTGCGGGCGAAGCGCTGTGTTGCGGCTGCACCGTGGTGGCAAAACACTCGGTTTCCATGGCTAGCTTCGAATGGTTTGTGTCTGAAAATTCCGGTCGTCTCGCCGCCACAGATTATGTGCAAGGGCACTTGCGTGCGTTAGAGGAAGAGCTAGCGTGCTGGGACAAGGGTGAGCGCAACCCCGACGCCATTTCCGAATCCTGGAGCGCCCGCCTTCACGCCGACCGAGTGGCGGAGAGAATTTTGAATTTTGAATTTTGAATTTTGAATTTTGGATGGAAGAGTTTGAGAGATACTTCAGCTTTTCCTCATTACCTACCTGCTGTGGACTTTACCCTCATCACTCCGAGTTTGAACTACGGGCGCTTCCTTGGGGATTGCCTTGCCAGTGTCGCGGATCAGACGGGCGTGACGTTAGAGCACTTGGTCTTCGATGGCGGTTCGACCGATGACAGCGCGGAGGTGGCCGCAGCGTTTCCTCGAGCAATTTGGTCTCAGGGGCCGGATTCGGGGATGTCGGATGCGATCAACCAAGGTTTTGCGCGAGCTAAGGGAGATTGGGTCATGTGGCTGAATGCCGATGACCGACTGAAACCCGGGGCTTTGGCGAAAATCCTGATGGCGTTAAAGGCCTCGCCGGCCGACGTGGTTTACGGCGATTGGGATTTCATCAATGAAGGTGGCGATTTCATGCGGCATGTCCGGGCACCCCGTTGGTCAAAGTTGGTCCATATCCATCACCATTGTTTCGTCGGATCGACGGCCGCGTTTTATCGGAACTCGACGGCCATCGGTGAAGGCCATCGACTGCGCGAGGATTTCCACTACGTGATGGATGGCGAGTTTTACGCCCGGCTCGACTCGATCGGCAAACGCTTTGAACACGTTGCGATGAATCTAGCAGACTTTCGGCTGCACGGCGCAAACGCCTCGCAGCGCCACTTGGCGAAGACCCACGACATGGAGACCATTCTCGCGGCGGAACGGCAACACATCGAATCGCGCGCCATCCGCAGGGCTTATGGCATTACGCTGTTTGAAGATCCGTATCTGAACGGACTGGTCGACGGCTTGCTGTGGATTTTGGCCAGAGGATGGAAGATGGTTTGTAAATGGTAGGGTCGCCCGGTCAATCCGACTTGTCCGACGGATCATATCAGCCGCAAAAAGGCGAAATAAGGGTCGCAAAAATAAAATCACCAAGAGCTGCCTCCTCTTCCTTTTGCGTCTTCTTGTGCCTTTTTGCGGCTAAAAATCTTCAATCCTGAAAATCGTGTGAATGCGGGTTGCTGCGTGGATTCGGCTCTCACACGGCAGGTTGTCAATCCTTTTGCCAACGGGAAATCACACTTTGACTCCACAGCGCTCAAATCGTAGATTGCGCCCATGCGAATTTCGCCTCACCAAAAAATGGCAATCCTTCATGCAGTGCATGAGCAGGATCCAGAGGCAAAGATCATTCTTTTCGGCTCACGGACCAAAGACGATCAGCGAGGGGGGGACATCGATCTAATGGTGATCTCGGATCAGCTTGATTTTCGCAAGCAGTGGAAGATTCGTAGAGACATTCTCGATGAAATCGGCTGGCAGAAGCTGGATCTGTTAGTTTGCCCAGCGGACCAACTCAACTCTGGAATCGCACGTTTGGCTATCGAATCAGGTGTTTCATTATGAATGCAGACCCCGCCGCAATTTACTTGAGAGAGAGCTTGGAATAGCTCGGCAGGGCGCTCGAACACCTCCGTTATTCAGCACAAACATGCGGCGTAAAACTTGATTCGTCCGCCCCCAACACTGAAGCAAATCTCGAAAAGCTCGAAGCGTTCACTAGTCGATTTGCACGCGTGGTAGATCTTATTACCAAACGAGTTCTTCGGGCGATCGACCAATTTGAATGGTTTGATGCAGGCACACTTCTCGACATCGCAAATCGCGCAGAGAAACGAGGGCTCATTGATTCAGTGGACTGGCTGCGGGAGCTGAAGGATACCCGTAACCGAATTTCGCATGACTATGCAGGAGACAGCCTCCCAGAAATTTTGATTTATTGTCGGGAGGAGCTGCCACGATTATTCGATAGCTGCAGGCGAATCCAGTCTTATGGTGA
>JBAXLW010000077.1:0-10707 GCA_037134575.1 Verrucomicrobiota bacterium
TGGCCGATGCTTCCAGCGGATCGAGTTCCACCATCCACTTGCGGTCGGGGCCGGGTATCGCTTTTTTGACCTGTCCCCCAAATTCGACCGTGACCTCCTCGCCAGCATCGGCCCAGCCCCAGACCGGAGCCTTCACCCCGCGCTGGAGCACCATGCCGTTGGAAATAATCGAAGACAGAACCACATCAGCGCGGACGGCGGGCAAGAAAAGTGCGAGGGATGCGAGGAGAGTGAGGAGTTTTTTCATAAGATAAAGGAAGGTGTTTTGATCAATTTCATTTTGCAATTAGTAAATGTGGCGCGGTCTCGCGCCACATTTGGGATTCAAACTAACGGGTTATTCCGCGACTTATTTGGCAGGCGCCGTGGAAAATTCTAA
The DNA here is from genome assembly GCA_037134575.1 of Verrucomicrobiota bacterium. GTDB lineage: Bacteria > Verrucomicrobiota > Verrucomicrobiia > Verrucomicrobiales > Akkermansiaceae > Luteolibacter. The sequence continues at coordinate 380 of JBAXLW010000077.1, forward strand.
TAAGGTCAGAGAACCGTCCTTGTCGGTATCACGCGCAGTAAACGCCGCTTCTCTTTCCGGACCTTTGGCTATGGATGTGTATTCCGCCATAGTGAGCGTTCCGCTTTTATCGGCGTCGAGTTTGTTGAATTGTATCTCCTTCTTGTTTTCCTGCGCGTGGGACGGAGCGGATCCCTTGACGGTGACGGCGAGAGGAATCGCGCCGCCGACCGCTGCGCCGCCGCCGTCTTCACCATCGCCACCACCCTCGGCCTTGGCAGCGGTTGCTTGGGGATAGCTCACCATGAAATTATTTTCATCGATGAGATTGATGAAGGTTTCGGTGGCCTCTGGCGGCAAGGCGAGCTTGGCCGTCCCGTTGTCCACCTCGCCGATCATACGGAACCACTCTCCGGGGCTGTCTTTTGTGGTGTAAATCGCATCCGCGCGGACGACGCGGGCGCCATTTTCCTTGAAAGTCGCGGTGACCGTTTGGCCGTCCACCGTATGCCCTGTGACGGCGGGCACTTTCTCATGGTTGGGGAGCGGGGGTTTGCAGGTGGGATTCCAGTAAGGCAGGCTGGCCTTCATCTCGGTGAGGATTTCGGTGAGGCGGGTATTCAGCGCGGCGGCCTTCTCGGGCTGTTTTGCGGCGATGTTTTTCGCCTCCTCGATATCCACGCGCGCCGACTTTCCGTCTTTGGTATTGACGAGGCGATAGAGTTCGAGCGCCGGCACTTTTCCGCCTTGAGTGTCGTAGTTGCGAATGAGTTTGAAATCCCCCGCGCGGATCGTGCTTTGGATGGCGCCATGAGGATAGTGCCAAATCATCTCCGTGCGCGGCTTGCCGTTTTGATCGAGAACGAGCGAGGCGTCATCCACCGCTCCAGTGAACAATGGCAGGAGATTAGCGCCGTCGAGGTTTTTGCCTTCGGGCTTCTTGACCCCGGCCATCGAGAGAATGGTGGGATAAAAATCTAGGCCGTTGACAACGACATCGCTTTCCTTGTCGGCGGGAATGCCCGGGCCGGCGACGAGGAAGGGCACGCGCACGCCGCCTTCTTTGGGCGAGGTCTTGCCTTTGTCCAGCGGGGCATTGTCAGTGACGCCTTCCCCCTTGGCTCCTTCCACGCCGCCGTTGTCGGAGGAGAAGAAAATATAGGTATTGTCGATGAGCTTGTGGCCCGGGTTGCGCGGGTCGTCAGTGGTTTCGAGGAATGTGACGAGCTTGCCGACATAGTGGTCGAGCGTTTCCACCATGGCGCAGAAGAAGGGGTTTTTCTGCCCATCATTGGGCGGCCACGCTTTGCGGTTGGCCGCATCGACACCGAGCTTTTGGCAGTATTTGTCGAGGAGCGCCTTGCTGCGGGACTGGATGGGTGTATGGACGAGCCAAGTCGCGTAGTAGAGGAAGAATGGCTGGCCCTTGTTCGTCTCCATGAACTTCAACGCGCCCTCGGTGACAGAGTCGGTGGGGAAGCCCTCGGCATCGAGGCGGAAAGGATCACCGGGCTGGTCGGTGGCAAACCCTTTGAGGCGATCCATGCCACTCTGGATTCCGCGAGCGCCGCTCCCTTGATGGGTGGTGAAATCAAAACCTTGGTCCAACGGGCGAGGGAAAGAATAATGACCATGTGCCATGTGCCACTTTCCGGCGTGTCCGGTTTTGTAGCCATTTTCGCGGAGCGTTCTGGCGATCGTCTGCTCGTTCGCCGGCATGCGCCCGCTGAACCACGGCGTGATCATCCTTTGCTTGGGGTTCGCCCCCGGTGGATTACCGCCAGCGACATGGGTGGTCTGGGCGCGGGCGGGATGGTTGCCACTCATGATCGCGCATCGGCTCGGTGTGCAACTCGGCGCGGGCGAATACGCATGGCGGAAGAGAATGCCACGCTTGGCGAGAGCGTCCATATTCGGAGTATCCGCCGGGCTCGGCGCGTCGATGTCGTAGCATTTCAACTCCTGCCAACCGAGGTCGTCGGCGAGCATGAGAACGATATTCGGAGCGGGTGCGGCGTGGGCGGGAATGGCCAGAGCAAGGCTGAGGGCGAGTAGGGTGCGTTTAATCATAGAGATTGGTTTTTGAAATTTCAGTGAGGGTTGTTGGGATTACTGGTCGGCTTTTTTCTCTTGTTCGGCTTTAGCGGCCTTGGCGGCCTTTTTCTTATTTATCAAATCGGTTTGCACCTTACTCCAGACGATCTCGGCATCTCCGCCGCGCTGGACCATGACAGGATAGGTGGCATCCCACCATTTGTCATAAGCCGCTGCCATCGCCGCCGCGCGTTCGGGTTCGGCCGCAGCGAGATCGTTCATGCAGCCGGGGTCTTTTTTCACATCGTAGAGGGCCCAGCGTCCGGGAGGGGTCACTCCCCAGTGGTATTGGGCATTTTCTGCGGTGTAAGTCGCGCTTTTGCTTCCGGCCTCGACGCTCCGGAGGGTATCGCATTGCTGGCCATTGGCTTCTTCGCAATTCGGGTTGTCGCAGGGACGACTGCGCAGGAGGAGGTAGTTCCCCTGCCGCACTCCAGCCATGGCGTATTTGTGGTCGGCGGCCATGCCTCCTGGCCAGCGGGCGACATGGTGGTAAAGAAACCGGTCGTCATGCCAGGCGATCGGGCCTTTGGATTCAAGAGCGGGCAGGAGGTTGAAGCCTTCAATCTGCGGTTGAAGGGCGTCAGGGATCTTGGCGTCCGCGACTGCGCAGAGGGTCGGGAGGACATCGATGTGCGCGCTGAGATTGTCCACCTGATGAGGTTGCCAATGGTTGGTCCAGCGCCAGTAGGAAAAGGTGCGCGTTCCTCCTTGCCATACCGTCGCTTTGCAGCCCCGCATGTTGGCGTTGTAAACATCCAGGCCATAGGTCTGACCGTTGTCGGAGATGAGCACGACGATGGTATTTTCATCGAGGTTTTTCTCTTTCAGAAACGCCATGATGCGGCCGATGTTGTAATCGAGGTTGGCGACCATGCCGAGATACTGGGCTTGTTCCTCGGTGACCTTCCCACGAAATGGAGCTACGAATTCCTCGGGCGCTTTGAGCGGTTCGTGCGGCGAGTAGGTGCTGAGATACATGAACCAAGGCTTGTCCTTGGTTTCCGTGATGAAATTCATCGCATCGTTGAAGAAGATGTCCTCGCGGTAGCCGGTCACTTTGGTTTTCTTTCCGTTGCGAACCATCATGGGATCGAAGTGCTCAAAGGGGCCGCCCTGGTTGGTGGAGCACCACTCGAAACCATGTTCCGACGCGGCTTTACCAAGATGCCATTTACCGACGAAGCCCGTGCGGTATCCCGCAGGGGCGAGCAACTCCGGCAGCGTGGTGGTGTCATGTGGGAGATTCACTCGAGGCCATTGCGTGTGCGTGATACCGCTCCGGAACTCGTGCATACCGGTGAGCAACGCCGCACGCGTGGGAGAGCACGAGGGGCTCACATAGAAATTCTCGAGGCGCACGCTCTCGGCGGCGAGTTTGTCGGCATGCGGGGTTTTCAGCAGCGGGTGGCCGTTGGTGCTCCAATCGCCGTAGCCTTGGTCGTCGGTGATGATGAAGAGAATGTTCGGCTTGGCGGTCTTTGCAGGCTCGGCGGCCACTAGCAGATGCGAGGCACAGGCTAGGATGGAGAGGAGGATGCTCAGTTGGTAACTTGGTTTTTTCATTGGTTGGATATGTCGCTTGTGTTGTTTATTAAATTATGCTCCGGGAGGCTTCCAAGCCGCAGGTTTTGCCTTGGGGACGACGAGCGGTGCTGTGTCGCCGTATTCCTTTCGCGTTTTCTCCAGAAGTTCGGTCAACTCCTTGATCTTTTCGGCAGATTCGGGCTTGGCGGAGAGATCGTTCATCTCATGCGGGTCGGCCTGCAGGTCGAAGAGTTGGGTTTTGTCGATCCATGGATACCGGATCAATTTCCACCGGTCGTCGCGAATCGCCCTCTGGCAGTCCTTGTAGGCGGTGAAAAGGGCGTCGCGAATCTTCGGTTGCCGTCCTTCGATCACTGGGGCGAGGGTCTTGGCATCAAGACCAGTCGGCACCGGGATATCAGCCAAGTCGCAGAGAGTCGGGTAGACCTCATACAAATACGCTAGGGCGTTGGTCTCGCCCTTCTTAATTCTGGGCCCCGCGAAGATCAGCGGAACATGCATGCCGCCGAAATGGTAGAGGTTTTGTTTCCCGAGCAGTCCGTGCTCGCCGAGACACAGGCCATTGTCACCGGCGACGACGAAGATGGTGTTGTCGAACTGCCCCGCCGCTTTTAGTGCCTCGACGACCCGGCCGACCTGCGCATCCCAGTAACTGATCGAAGCATAATAGCGCGCGAGCTTGCCGGTGAGATTTTCCTTCGTGCGCGGCCATGGCAGAGTCTGCTCGTCGCGCACGGTCATTTGGCCATTGTCGAACGGGTGGAACGGCAGGAAGTTGATCGGCAGCGGGATGTTTTCTGCCTGATACATGCCGTAGAACTCGTCCGTCGCAAATTGCGGATCGTGCGGTTCGTGGGTGGCCATATAGAGGAACAGGGGTTTCTTTCCGGCATTCTCGCCGATGAATTTGAGAATGTTGTTCGCGTCGCCAGCGGCGGTTTCACCATCTGGATGAAGCTCGAACTCATCCTCGAGCACTTTGGGTGTAGCGGAGAACTTTCCGCTGCGGATCGTAGCGTAGCCAGCCGCTTTCATGGTCCTGGCCAGAGTGGGCTTTTCGGCAGGATATTTGTTGAGCTTCGGTTGGCGCAGGTAGCTCATGCCGGTCTGAATCATGGCGCGGCTTGGCATGCAGACAGCGGCATTATCCGAGCCGAGCACATAGGCGTTGTGGAAGACGAACCCATTCTCGAAAAGCTTGTCGATGTTCGGGGTCTTGACGATGGAATGCCCGAGCACACCCAAGCAGTCCGGCCGCAAGTCATCGGCGAGAAAAAAGACGATATTCGGCTTCGCCCGCAGCGCATCGGCGGCATGCGATGAGGCTGCAGGGAGGAGCGTCTGGCCAACCAGAAGTCCTGAAAGTAAAAGGGCCTTCACCTTGCGGGCTGGCGTTGTTTTTTTGATCCTCGAGGGGAATGTGATTTCTTGATTCATAGCTCGTCTGTCTTCTTAGTTTTTTTTGTCGCTGGTGGCTTTCCAAAGGACGATCTGGTCGATGTCGTTGGAGGACTCGGGGCCGTCTGTGCTTCGGCCGCGGTGGATGTCGTTTTTAAGCGCAGCGAGGAGTTCGTCGGCTTTCGTCGGGTTTGTCTCGTAGAGGTTCGCACTCTCGGAGGGATCGCTGGCGAGGTCGTAGAGTTGGGCCTTCGGGAGTGTCGGATTTTTTGCCAGATTGCGCTCGGATGTCGTTCCGCCATCACGGGCGAGCAAGAGTTTCCAATCGCCCAAGCGATACGAGAAGAACCCAAGGGAGGAATGATGCACGATGCCTCGGCGGGTGCTCGGAATCGGCTTATTCTGGAATGCGGGAAGAAAACTGACGCTGTCTTCGCAACTGTTGGCCGGTGTTTTTGTGCCGAGCAATTCCGCGCAGGTGGCGAAGATGTCGTTCAAGCCAATCATGCTGTCGTTGCTGCTCCCCGGCGGGATGCGGGCGGGCCAACTCGCGAGGAACGGCACGCGGTGACCGCCCTCCCAGAGTTCGGTTTTGTAACCGCGGTATGCGGCGCTGGGATAGTGTCCGTGCTTGTTGAGTTCTTTGGCATTCGCATCCTTCGCGGAGCAGCCGTTGTCGGAGCTGAAAATGAGGAGCGTGTTCTCGCGTTGCCCGTTTTTTTCGAGGGCCGCGAGGATTTGTCCGACCGAGTCATCGTTTTGCATCACGAAATCGGCATAGGGATTGATGCCGCTCTTGCCCTGCCATTCCTTGCTCGGAACGATGGGCGCGTGGGGAGATCCGTAGGGAAGGTAGAGGAAAAACGGCGTGTTCTTGTCCTTAGCTCGCTCATCGAGGTAGGCCACCGCTTTTTTGGTGAGGCGGGGCAGCATATTGATCGGGGCATCATGTTCGACCACGGTGTCGTTTGCAATCACGCATTCCATGTCTCCAGCGTGGTGAAACCCGTGGAAGTAGTCGAATCCGCGGCTGGTGGGGCCGTCGGGGATTTTCGAGCCCACGGGAGCGAGGCCGCGCGGAACCTTGCGGGCGACGAGTTTTTCTCCTGTCGCAGGATCGGTGTAGAGGAAGTTGAGATGCCACTTACCGAGGATGGCGGTGTGGTAGCCTTGGGACTTCAGGAAACTGGCCACGGTGGGCCGGTCGGCCGAGATCAGAGCGGGGGCGAATCCTTGGACTACGCCGTGCTGCAGCGTTGTTCGCCACGGGTAGCGGCCAGTCATGAGGCCATAGCGGGTCGGCGTGCACACGGAAGATGCGGAGTGGGCATCGGTAAAAATCATCCCGGACTTCGCCAAGGCATCGAGGTGGGGCGTGGGGATTTTGCCGCGCTCGGGATTGAGGCATTGCACATCCCCGTAGCCAAGATCGTCGCAGAGGAGAACGATGATGTTAGGCCGTTTCTGTCCCCCACCCTCGTTCGATGGAGCAACCGCAAAGGCGCTGGCGCCCAAGGAAAGGAGAGAGGCTAAGGTCAAACAGAACCAAAAGCAGCTTGATTTTGGATTTTTGGAGAGGGCCACAGGCGTCTCTCCGATCCGTAGGCTCTCCGAGCTGGAGGCACCGCCTGTGTGTGTCGGCTTTCTTTTGAGGTCCGATGCCTGCAAGCCATTCGAGCAGTCTCCAAACGGCCGGGACGGCGGTGCCCCCTTCTTTAGCGAAGCAAAGTCCAATTTCAAAGAGAGATGGGTATGCCGCGTTGAATTCATTTCTTCTTCTCGTCGGAGTAATCGGTGGAGTCTTCCGAGTGGATCGCCTTCTGGCGCTTCTCCTGGAGGGCATTTCCCAAGTCGGCGGGTGTGTGCTGATTTTTTGTGGTTAGAATTTCAAAGGCCCACGCGTTTTGGGACGCGCCGAGGTCGGAGGGAGGGGTGATGCGAAGCCCGTTTTCATCAATGGCCCACTCTACTTTTCCCTCCGACCCGAGGAGGCGCACGGATTCCACATCGGCGGCTGTCCAGCCTTTGGTGGCCTCAATCGTGAAGGGTTGGGGCTTTTCCAGGCTGATCGCGTAAAGTTTCTTGCCGTTGGTGGTGAAGGCCAGATGCGCATTCGCTTGGCCGGTGGTGTGCCAATAGCGCGAACCGTAGATCGCTGCTCCGTTGATCTTGAGCCAGTCGCCCATGGCGCGGAGTCGCTCGACTTGCCAATCCGGGATCGTGCCATCCGCGCGTGGGCCGATATTGATCAGGAAATTTCCGTTGCGGCTGATGACTTCGATCATTTCATGGATCACCTCGCCGACGCTTTTTTTCTTGTGCGGGTAGTCTTCCGCATCCTCCGCTTCCAAGTACCCGAACGAGGTGCCGAAGGTGGTGCAGCTTTGCCATTTCGGGCCGATTTGAGCGAGGCGGAGATTGTCTTTTTCGCGGCAACCGACTCCCTCAGGCCAGTTCAGTTTTCCGCCTTTGTTGTTGAGATAGACTTCCTGTCCGCGAGCTGCGGCCTGGTTCATGAAGCCGGTGATCATCAGGCGGAGTTGGTCGTAGAAGTATTGAATCTCGGGCTTGGCCTCTCCTTTCGGCACATTGTTTCCGTCCCTCGTCCAAAGGGGGATATCGTCGATCCAGAGAAAATCGGGTTGGTATTTTTTTTCGATTTCCTTCCAGCGGGCGACATAGTCATCCACGAACGCCTTGTTCACAACGAAGGGGCCATAGAGCGAGGCCGCCTCGGGAACACGCTCAATCTCCTTCGCGATGTCAGGCCACGGTTCGCCATCCGCCGCGAAGCCTTTGGAGCTGAAAAAAGAATTGTGGCGCTCGCGGTGGGTGGAGGGCGCGTATTTGATTCCGCGCTGGCGCAAAGCCGCACCGAGATCGCCGACCAAGTCGCGCTTGGGGCCTTTGTCCATCGCATTCCACGGCGTCAGGTCAGAATCCCAGTTCGCCCAGCCATCATGATGCTCAGCGGTGAGCACCACATACTTCGCACCGACTTCCTCGAAGAGAGACGCCCAAGCGTTGGGGTCCCATTTCTCCGCCTTGAAATGATCCACCAGATCCTTGTAGCCGAACTCCGGAGGCGCGGCGCCGAAGCGCTTCTTGAAAACGGGGTAGTAGTGCTTGGTGTCGGCATACATCTCTTTGGGAGCATGCTCGGCATAACCTTGGTCGCCTTTTTTGTATCCCAGCACGCTGTAGGGTCCCCAGTGAATGAAGATGCCGATTTTTCCATCATCGAACCACGCTGGGACGGGCATTTTCTGGAGGGATTCCCAGGAACCGTCGTAGGGAACTGCGGCCCGGGCGGCAGAGAGCGCCAACAGAGTGGATAGGAAAAATGTGGGAATCGCTTTCAACGAGAGGAATTTTACTCGGCAAAAGTGAGGGCGAGCTTGTCCAAGATCGGCTTGACCTTGTTCTCGGTGGTGTCGGTCGTTTTCAACTCGATCTGGAATCCATACCCGGCCGGCAATTTGGACAAATCCAGAGCGGCCGGCGCCTTGGCGATCTGCTTGGAGAATCCGGGGATGTAATCGTATTTCTCGTGGACTTCTTTCCAAGGCGTCCACTCGTTGATTTGGCCATCGTTATCGGTATCGACCCCCACCCGCGCCTCGACGCGTTCCACCCAAGGTCCAGGGCTGGTGAAATCCAAGCTCGTCTGGTTGATCAGATAAAATCGGCCTTCGGCAAAGCAAATATCTGGGTCGGGATGTCCTTTGCCGACACTGCCGCAATAGGTGAACGGTTTGTTGATATCCGAGGAGGTGAACCGCGCGATCTGCATATCCTTCTGACTCGCCGAGCCAGCCCGTTCCACATCGCCAAAGAGGTAATACTGCCCGCCGATCGAAATCGCCGCCCAATCGCCGAAGGCGTTTTGTTCGGGTTCGTGGATTTCATACTCAGCCTTACTCGACGGGAAGTTTTTCGGATCCTCCTTGTTCCAATGCGGATGATTAAATGTGGCCATCTTGCCGGTCGGCTTGGTGCGCTGATCGACGGCCGGCGCCACGAGTTTGAAATTGCCAAGACCATCCGAGCTGATCGCGTGGCTGGCCAGAGGCGAATCCCAAGCGTGCTTGGAGGCATTGATGGGGCTCCAGTTCTCGGAGATTAGGTGAAACTTGCCATCCAAATCCCGAATGATCGCGCAATCCGAACCATGGAAGGGGCTTTTAAAGACCAGTCCCACATCCTTACCAGGCTTTCCGTCCGTGAGGTCCTCATCGATATACAGGTGGGGATCCTCATCGTTCGGAAAATCATAATACAAATAGGCCTTCCCATTGACCAACTCAGCCGAGGTCATCCATCTCGAACGCTTTTCTGCAACCGGCCCGTGGTGAACCCAATTCACCATGTCGCGACTCTGCCAGGCATGGTAGCCCCCGAGGGATTTCTTCAGGCCGCCGGGCGCATTGAATTGGTTAGGCCATTGCGTTGTTTGGAGAGGCACATCGAATCCTTCCAGCTTCGCTTTCTTGGGAGTGAAATCTTTCGCGGGCTTCTTGTCCCCATACAGCCCGAAAATCCAATAGTTTCCTGGCCCCACGGTCAACAGAATGGGAGCATCGCCGAGATTCGCGGGTTTCATATTCCCTGCCGCTTGCCAGTTGTCCCACACGGGAGATTGCGACACCACAAGCGAGCGCGCGGATTGCTTTTGATCAAACGCCTTGATCTTGGTGCGAATCGTGGCCGATGGGGCGGTGGGAACGGCCATCCCGTCTTTGAATTCAAAGCCGGATTGCGAATCAGTATTGGCCTCCCAATCCGCTTGGCTTTCGATGACCCACTCCTTGCCAGCTGGCGGCACAGCGCGCTTGGCAGCACCGGTTTTTTCGGATTTCGTTTTGGGGTTCGGGGAGTCAACCGCATGGCAAAGGGCGCAGCCCAGCACGGTGAGGGCGATCGCAATGGTTGCGGTTTTTTTCATTTGGATTTGGTTTTTGAAGTGCAAGGGGTGGGTGTCTCCGTGAAGGGGATAAGTCTTAAGTCGTTCGTTAGCAAATCAGAAAAAACTACCCTAACGGCAATCGCCCTTCGGTCGAATTTCTGGATTATTTCCTATTCAACTGCGAATCAAGCGAATCGTTGCGAAAAAAACATTGGAGAGTCGTTTTTTAGTTTGTTGTTCACAGCCGTCCCACAGACTGGGCATGAAGGTCTCTCTCCGGATTTTAGCCGCAAGGAGGCGCAAGAAAACGCAAAAAAGGAAGATGGATTGGGATTCTCCGTTTGCGCCGGCGGATTCAAGTGGCTAGCGCAATCGGGAAGGTTGGCAATGGGCCAGGGGCTGT
>JBAXLW010000078.1:0-10515 GCA_037134575.1 Verrucomicrobiota bacterium
GACCTATGGGACCTATGGGACCTATGGGACCTATGGGACCTATGGGACCTATGGCGACCTATGGCGACGACCTTCCCGGAAACTTGCCTTTCGCTCTTCCCAGTGTAAGATCCCGGCATGGAAGAGAAAACGAACGTCCCAGACGCCTTTGCGGACAATCCTTTGTTCCTAGAAGTCATGGCTGAAGCACTCGCCATCCAAGACCGGTTCTCCGCAGAGCCAATCTATGCCAAGACCGGCAAAGGCTATCTGAAAAGCGTAGGGGTCGAGGAACTCCAAGCGCTAAAAACGGCCAAAAAATCAAAGCTTGGGGACACCACGCAATGAAATCCATCAGCAACTGGCTTGAGCCCTTCACTTGGGAATTTATCACTGCCCAAAACCAGATTCTCTGCCAACAGAAAGTTGCTCACCACGGTCCCACTAGCGACGGATACCTTCTCGGAAAAGAACTCTGGGAAGAAGCTAGGCTGCGCGAAATGAGCCTGTTTGACGTGATCGAAATCTGCCGCCGATGCCACCGCCTTGCGCCTTTTACCAACTACAACGGGAATACCTTTGCCGCCATCGCCCGGATCATCATTCGCAAACTCAATCTAGAACCAGAAAAAGAACATCTCGTCCGCAGCCTCGCAGGCCATATCGTCGCCGGTGTTGCCAGCGACGAAGAGATTCAGGCGTTCAAAAAATTCTGCAACCGTCTCGGTTAGACTCGCCCGGCCATCAGCGCCTCGATTTCGTCGGCCTCGATCGGGATATTCCCCATCAGGTCGAGATTGCCGTCCTTGCCGATGACCACGTCGTTTTCCAAGCGCACGCCGATCCCCTCTTCGCGGATATAGATCCCCGGCTCGATCGTGCAGACCATGCCTTCGGCAAAGGGCTCGTGCGGCGGGCAGACGTCGTGCACATCCAGCCCCAAGTGGTGCGAGGTGCCGTGCATGAAATACTTTTTGACCAGCGCCTTGTCTGGCCCCTGTGCCTTGGCTTCGGCGGCGGTGAATAGACCCAGGCCCACCAGCTCGCGCTCCATCAACTCGATCACCTGTTTCTGGTACTCCATCGGCGTTTTGCCCGGCCGCAGCAGAACATTCGCCCCGCGGAAGACCCGCAGCACCGCATCGTAGACGGCGCGCTGGCGCGGTGTGAACTTGCCGTTCACCGGCACCGTCCGCGTGAGATCCGAGGCCCAGCCCGCATACTCTGCCGCCACGTCCATCAGCACCAAATCCCCGTCTTGGCAGATCTTGTCGTTTTCGACGTAGTGGAGCACACAGGCGTTTTTGCCCGAGCCGATGATGGGCGCGTAGGCGAATCCGCGCGAACCGCGGCGCACAAACTCATGCAGCAGCTCGGCCTCGATCTCCCACTCCCCCACCCCGGGTTTGATGAATCCTAACAAGCGCCGGAATCCCGCCTCAGTGATGTCGCAGGCGCGCTGAAGTTGTTTCAGCTCCTCCGGGGCTTTGGTGATCCGCAGCCGATGGAGCAATGGCGCTAAGCGCTCGTAGCGGTGCAGCGGATAACGCGACTGGCATTCTTTGATGAATCGCGCGTTGCTCGTTTCGACGACCACGCTCGCCCGCAGGTGCTCGTTGGTCGCCAGATAAATGTGCTCCACCTGTGGCACCATCCGGTGCAGAAAACTCTCGAACTTGTCCGACCATTCGATCCGCGTGATCCCCGTCGTCGCCCGCGCCTGTTCTTTGCTCAGCTTCTCGCCTTCCCAGATCGCGATCTGCTCATTGGTTTCCTTGACGAATAAAATCTCGCGTTCATTCGGATCGACCGCATCGGGCATCAGCAGCAGCGCCGTTTCCTCTTGGTCCACGCCTGTCAGGTAGAAAAGATCGCTGTTCTGTTTGAACGGCATCGTTCCGTCGGCGTTGGTCGGATAGATGTCGTTCGCCAGCAGGATCACCAGGCTGTTCGGCTTCAGCAGCCCACGCAGGTTGTCACGGTTGCGGACAAAAAAATCAGGAGAAATCGGTTCGTAGCGCACCAGACGATTGCACGACATCCCGCGCCGCAGAGCAACCCGCATATTTGAGGGGTCGGCAACTCGGCAAAAGTTTTGGATGCTTGAATATCAACCACTATCCCGCCAAAATGGAGGATTGTGCAAAAAAACGCATTTTCCTGCTATTGGCGGGTTGACAAGCGACGTCGGAAGCCTAGAGTGCGCGCCCCGAGCCGACCACCGGCTTTGGAACACGAACCTTTATTTGAGGCCCACGCCATGAGCAAACGTACCTATCAGCCATCCAAGCGCACACGGAAAAACCAATTCGGCTTCCGGGCCCGCATGGCCACCAAATCCGGCCGCGACATCATCCGCCGCCGCCGCCAAAAAGGCCGCAAGCGCCTTGTTCCTAAGGGCGTTGAGATTCAATACAGCCGTCACACGACGCAGCACGGCGTCTGAGGCATTGCCTCAGCGCTGCCACGGGAGTCCACAGCATCCCCGCCATGCGACTCCCGAGGACATGCAGTATGACACACCGCGCAGACTTTGCGCGGGTCAAGACTACCGGTCAGGCGAAAGCTGGCCGGTTTGTCATTTTAAGCACCTTAGCTGATTCTTCTCTTGAAACGATCCGCACCGGCTTCATCACCACCAAGCGCAGCGGCAAGGCGCACGATCGCAGCTTGCTGCGGCGGCGGTTCCGCTCGCTCGTCCAGTCACACGCCCCTGAATTTGTGGAAATCCGCCGCTATCTCGTGACGATCGCCCGGCCCGGAGCATCCAAGGCGACGTTCGCCGAACTGGAAGAAGACTGGGTTCGCCAAGCCCGCCGCTTAGGCCTCTTCCCCCGCCCCGCAGCCCAGCCGTGATTTCTCGATTCCTCAGCACCGTGATTCGACTGGTGATCCGTTTCTATCAACGGATCCTCAATCCGATGCTAAAACTCACAGCAGGTCCGGGCATGGGCTGCCGCTACACGCCGACTTGTTCGCATTATTTCCTACACGCGGTGGAGCTCCATGGACCGTTTCGCGGCTCGTGGTTTGGCGTTTGTCGAATTTTCCGCTGTCATCCATGGGGTGGCTGCGGTTATGACCCCGTTCCGTTGCGCGACACTTCCGTTTCCTGCTCCTGCCACGGCAAACTACCCCACCTCTAACTTTCCCACCACGACTCCATGTACGATCGAAAAACTTGGGTGATCCTCGCCCTCTGCGGCAGCCTGCTCGCAGCTAACATCTATTACTCCAGCAAAAACAAAGCCGCGCAGGACGAGATCCGTGCCCGTGAAGCGGCATTACAGAAAAGTCTCGCGCCGGCACCAGGCGTGCCCGCGGTGAACACTCCCAGCCTCACCGTCGAGCCCATACCGCCGCCGACGGAAGAGCAGACTGTGGTTCTCGAAAGCAAAGAGGTCGCCTTCACCCTGACCAACATCGGTGGCGGCATCAAGCATGCCGAGATCAAGGATGAGTTCAAAGTCGGCAGCAAGACCGAGCGGGTTCAAATCAACCACTTCGGCTCCGGCCCGATCGGCGGACTCGCCGGTGTGGAGGAAGCCCTCGAAAACCGCGCCTACACCTACAAGGCCGATGAATCCATCGCTGGCAAAAAGGCGGTCTTCATCACCAAGCTGCCATCCGGCCTGATCGCCAAGAAGATTTTCGCACTCGTGGAATCCGACAAGGCGGGCAGCCCTTATCTTCTCGACTTCGAGCTGAATCTTGAAAACGCGGCTGCCACCCCGCTCAATCTCGGCCAATGGAGCCTATTCCTTGGTGAGGCCTCGCCATCCTATCAAGCCGAAGTCGCCCAACAGACCGGCTTCTTCTGGCGTGCGGATGGTAGCATGAACTTCAAAGACGGCTCGAAATTCAAGGGCGGAATGTTCAGCTCCGCGCAGACGGTCATCAAGAGCGATGCAGCCAAGCCCGTCGAATTCGCGGGTGTGACCAATCAGTTCTTCGCCACCGTCGTCCGCCCCAAAGAGCCGGCACTGGCCACCGTTTGGGCTAAGCCGACGCTCGTCAGACTCGGCAACGACGACAAAACCGTCACCTCCATTCGCGCCGGTCTGCAACTGCCCGCGACCACGCTCAATCCCGGCCAGCCAAAAACGCTCAACTACCTGATTTTCATCGGACCGAAGCATAACCCCTTGCTCCGTAAAATGGATGGTGCTTGGGGTGAAGGCTGGGGCGACGTGATGCAATACGGTTCATGGATGCAGTGGCCCGCTCGCGGCCTCAATTTCCTGCTCAATAAATATCACAGTGTCCTAGATCACGTCGCCAAGAACTGGTCGTGGGGTCTCGCCATCATCTTTCTTACCATCACCGTCCGCCTGATCATCTGGCCGCTGCACGCCAAATCAACCCGCACCATGAAGCGGATGAGCAAGCTCCAGCCTGAGATGGCCAAGATCAAGGAGAAGTACGCGGATGATCCGAACAAGATCAACACCGAGACGATGGGCCTCTACAAAAAGTATGGCATCAATCCCCTCGGCGGCTGCTTGCCGATGCTCATCCAGATTCCGATCTTCTTCGGCTTCTACCGGATGCTCCAGTACGCCGTCGAACTGCGCGGCCACAGCTTCCTGTGGGTCAGCGACCTTTCCCAGCCCGACACCCTTATGCACCTCTCCTTTCTCGGCAACTTGCCTCTCAATCTTTTGCCCATCGTCATGGCGATTACCAGCTTCCTGCAAATCCGCATGACACCGCAAACAGGCGATGCCACCCAGCAGAAGATCATGATGTTCATGCCGTTCATGTTCTTTTTCTTCTGCTATAACTTCGCCTCCGCGCTGGCACTTTACTGGACGACGCAAAACATCTTCTCCATCGGCCAGACTTGGCTGATGAATAAAGTCCCCGAGCCCGAGCTCAAGGCACGCGCCGCCACTGGCGGTAAAAAGTCATGGGCCCAACGCATGGCCGAGCGACAAGCCGAAATCCAACGCCAGCGCAAACAAGGTGGCCCAGGCATGCGCGACGTCACCCCCGACTCAAAGAAAAAGCGTTCGCCACGCACTGGCGGTTAACGCCGTTGATTTTCTTCAAGAGCCGCCCCAACCGGGCGGCTCTTTTTGTTTAACCTCTTCCCTTTAGATTGCGCCGTGTGTGGCCAAAGTCACATACGACGTATCTCGTTTGATCACAGACAGATAGAATCCACGGATGATCTCTCAAGCACTCACGATCTTGACTCTCATTGCCTATTTTAACAAAATGATGGGATGCCTGTGGATCGAATGGATGGTGGTGCCCCCAAAAAACCTGCACCTGCCTCGTCGTCGGCCATAATCGCCCGCGCACGGCCTTCGCAAATCCTCAGGGGCATTCTGTGCCGCCTTGCGGGAACCGTCACCCACGTCGCCACCGCCGAGAATGTGGTAGCGCTAACCTTCGATGACGGCCCCGATCCGGTCACAACCCCAGCTCTGCTCAAAATTTTGGCAGCCCACGGGGCAAAGGCGACTTTCTTCATGTTGGGGGAAAACGCCGCCAGATATCCAGAGGTCGTCGAAGCCGTCCGCGCCGATGGACACGCCATCGGCAACCATTCGTGGAACCACCCGTCCTTTCCTCTGATCTCGAAATCCAATCTTGCCCATCAAATTCGCCGCTGCTCCCACAGCCTCCAAGGCAATGATCTGCTTTTATTCCGCCCTCCCTACGGCCATCAAACGGCCCTCACCCAACTGATGATAAGGCTCATGGGTTATCGGGTGGTCACTTGGAACGTCGTCCTCCCTGATTGGTTAGACCACAGTGGCGAGCAACTCGCCAACATGGCAGCCCACCAAATCCGCCCCGGCAGCATCCTACTGATGCACGACGGCTTGATGGATTTCATCGAGGATCGTTTCACGGACCGCAGCCCGACTCTGGAAGCCGTGGAGCGAATTCTGGGCACTTTCAGCAATCAGTATGAATTCGTCACCATCCCTGAACTGATGGAGCGCGGAAATCCCGTGCAAACCAACTGGCTCATGAAGCCGGACCTCCATCTTCTCAACTCCCTCAAGCGCCAACGAGGAATCCCCCGCCGTTATATAGGAACGGAGATGGTGGGTTCTTGGCTCGGCTACAATCGTTAGACCCCACTTTCATCTATGAAACTCAGCATCATCATTCCCTGTTATAATGCCGAGGCCACCTTGGGAATGCAACTCGAGGCCCTCACCCGCCAACGCTGGTCAGAGCCGTGGGAGATTCTGCTTGTCGATAATCGCTCGACCGACCGCTCGCGTACCATCGCGGAAAGCTATCAGACCCACCTGCCTCATCTGCGCATCATCGATGCTTCCGCCCGACAAGGGCAGCCATTTGCCCTCAATACTGGGATACAAGCAGCTCATGGCGAATCGGTCGCAATCTGTGATGCGGATGATGAAGTGGCACCCGGATGGGTCGCGGCGATGGGCGACGCCCTCGCGCGCCATGATTTCGTAGCTTGCCGCCTAGACACCAAGAAGCTAAACCCCAGCTGGTGGCACGGCCACGAGCAAGAGAACGGCTTGCAACGCATCTGGTATCCGCCATGGATGCCACATGCTGGGGGCGGGACCATTGGGTTCAGCAAGACACTGTTCGAACAAGTCGGCGAATTTGATCACAGCTTACCCTATCTGCACGACACCGACTTCTGCTTCCGCGCCCAAATGCTCGGCTACCCTTTACACTTTGTCCCGGATGCGGTGCTTTACGTGCGCGGGCGCGACAGCCTGTGGGGACATTACCGCCAATCGAAAAATATGGCGGAATACAACGTCATCCTCGCCAAGCGCTACCGCAGGGATCATGACTCAGTGGGTAATTACTACACCCGCTTCATGACCGATTGGTTCCACCTGCTACGCCGCACGCGCAGTCTACGCACCCGCGGCGGTCAGTTCGCCTGGATCTGGAGTTATGGCCGCCAAGTCGGCCGTCTCAAAGGACTACTCAGCCACAGCGGCGTGCCCGTCTAGCAGACACTCTACTTCGCACTTTCAAACACCCCGCCGCCCAGCATTCTGCCGCCATCGTAAAGCGCGCAGATCTGGCCAGCTACGATCGCCCGTTGCGGCCGCTGGAACTTCAGGCGGATCTTGCCGTCGCCGATCGGTTCTAACATCGCCGGTTCCGCCTTCGCGCGGTAGCGCGGCTGTGCCTCGATCAAGAGCCGCGTGTCGAACGCCTCGTTGAGCGCCGACAAACTCCCCACCACGCATTCCTGAGTGTAGAGCCCTTCCGAGCCGGGCACATCCCAACCGACGATCAGCTGGTTCTTGGCCGCGTCCTTGCCCACCACCACGTAGGCCATGCCATCGCGCGGCGAGGCCACGCCGTGCCCCTTTCTCTGGCCCAGTGTGTATAGATGGAGTCCACGGTGTTCACCCAAGACATTGCCCGTCACATCGACGATATCGCCGGGAGTGTCCTCCACGTAATACCGCAGGAAATCGCTCATCTTCACCTGCCCGAGGAAACAAATCCCCTGGCTGTCCTTCTTCTCCGCCACAGGCAGGCTGAAACGTCGCGCCACCTCGCGCACCTCGGGCTTGAGCATTTCCCCCGTCGGAAAAAGCGCGTGAGCGGCCTGCCGCTGGGTCATCAGCGATAAAAAGTAACTCTGATCCTTGTTTGGATCCGCCCCGCGCAGAATCGCCGCCGTACCGTCGGATAGCGTGCGGCGGCGCGCATAGTGCCCCGTCGCCACCTGCTCAAAACCCTGCGCCAGCGCATAGTCCAGAAAGACCCCGAATTTCATCTCGCGGTTGCACCACACATCGGGATTGGGCGTGATCCCCGAGCGATAACCCTCGATCAAGTACTCCACGATCCGGTCGCGGTAAGCATCAATCAAATCAATCACCCGATACTCGATCCCCAGCGACTTCGCCACCGCGCGCCCGTCCTCGATATCCTGTTCCCACGGACAATCCCCCGGAATCCCCTCGTCATTGATCCAGTTTTTCATGTAGCCCGCAGCCACCTCGTGGCCCTGCTCCACCAGCAGCGCTGCTGCCACCGCGCTATCGACTCCACCCGAGAGTCCGACCAACACTTTCGCCATGCACAAACCATCGAACATCCAGCCCCGAACGTCCAACATCGAAGTGGGAAAAAATCAATTCATCCCCACTCCCGGAGTTCAAAATGCAGGATTGGCCGATTCCCCATCATTTGATTGAATCGCCCCCGCACTTACACATAATGATGACACCGCTCACTATCGGCACACCACTTTCTCCGTCCGCCACCAAAGTCATGCTACTGGGCAGCGGCGAGCTTGGCAAAGAGGTCATCATCGCTCTCCAGCGGCTCGGCGTCGAAACCATTGCCGTTGACCGCTACCCCAATGCACCGGGACACCAAGTCGCCCACCGCTCCCACGTCATCGACATGACCGACGGCGCGGCCCTGCGTGCGCTGGTGGAAAAGGAACAGCCGCACTTCATCGTGCCTGAAATCGAAGCCATCGCCACCGACATGCTTGTCGAAATCGAGCAAGCGGGCCTAGCCACGGTCATCCCCACCGCGCGCGCCACCCAACTGACGATGAACCGCGAAGGCATCCGCCGCCTTGCCGCCAAAACCTTGAGCATCCCCACCTCGCCCTACCAATTTGCCAGCAGCATCGCCGAGATGCAGGCCGCCATCGACGGTGGCATCGGCTACCCGTGCATCATCAAGCCGGTCATGTCCTCCTCCGGCAAGGGCCAGTCGAAGGTCGACAGCCCGGCCGAAGTCGCCGCCGCTTGGGACTACGCCGCCAGCGGTGGCCGCGTCAACCAAGGACGCGTCATCGTCGAAGGGCTCGTCCGTTTCGATTATGAAATCACCCTGCTCACTGTGCGCTCACTCGGTGCCGACGGCGAAACGGAAACCCACTTTTGCGACCCGATCGGCCACGTCCAAGTCCACGGCGATTATGTCGAAAGCTGGCAGCCACAGGCCATGAGCCCACTCGCCCTCCAACGCGCGCAAGACATCGCCCAAAAAGTCACCGCCAACCTCGGCGGCCGCGGGCTTTTCGGCGTCGAGCTGTTTGTCAAAGGCGACGAAGTCTGGTTCAGCGAAATCAGCCCGCGCCCGCACGACACCGGCATGGTGACGATGTGCAGCCAGATCCAAAACGAATTCGAACTCCACGCCCGCGCCATCCTTGGCCTGCCGGTCAACGTGGCCCAGCGCGCCCCCGGAGCCAGTGCCGTGATCTATGGCCAACTCGAACAATCCGGAATCGCCTTCACCGGCGTCGACCAAGCCCTCCACGTCCCACAAAGCGACATCTGCCTCTTCGGCAAACCCGAATCCTTCAGCCGCCGCCGCATGGGTGTCGCCCTCGCCACCGGTCAGGACACCGACGAAGCCCGTTCGCGCGCCAAACTCGCCGCCAGCCTCGTCGTTCCGGTCGCCAACTGATAATTTCTCATCCTTTCAACGTTCGGTGTTGGACGTTCGGGGCTCGATGTTCATGCTACTGGCCATGCATTCGATGACAGGATTTGGCCGCGGCGCTGCGGCGACAGACGCTTGGCAAGCGACGGTGGAGATCAGCTCCGTCAACCGCAAACAGGCCGAAGTTGTCGTGCAGGCACCGCGCGAGCTCAATGAACTCGACGCACGGATTCGCAAGGCAGTGCTCGCGGTTGTTTCCCGCGGACGCATCCAGGTGTCGATCCACGTCGAGCGACCACAGGGCACGGGTGCCAACTTACGCGTCGATTCGGAGCTGGCGCTCGCGTTTTCCGCCGCCTTTGCCGATCTGGCAGCGACCGTCGGCCACGCGCTGTTGCCCAGTGCTTCGGACTTCCTCCGCCACCCAGGGATCATCGCGATGGGCAGCGGCGAAATCGACGCAGAGGCCGCATGGTTGGTGATCGAGCCCGCGCTCGCCGATGCTCTCGTCCAGCTGGCCTCGATGCGGGCACGCGAGGGCGAGGACCTCAAGGCCGACTTCATTTCGAGGCTCGGTGGGTTGGTAATTTTTGGTCTTAAAATCAGTGCGCTCGCTCCAGCCCGACTGCTTCGCCAACGCGAGCTGCTCACCAAACGGCTGCGCGATGCGGGCCTGGAAATCGATCTGGCCGATGAGCGCCTTGTCAAAGAGATCGCCCTCTTTGCCGACCGCTGCGACATCAGCGAGGAGCTGACCCGCCTGGATTCCCACTTCGCAAAGTTCCGCGAATACCTCGACGCCACCGAGCCACCCGGCCGCGCACTCGATTTCCTTTGCCAAGAGCTGTTCCGCGAGTTCAACACCATTGGCTCGAAGGCCAACGATGCGGCCATCGCCCAAACCATCGTCGAGGCGAAGACCGAACTAGAAAAAATCCGCGAGCAGGTCCAGAACCTCGAATAAGCGCTAGTGCGCCAGCCCGGATCGTGGCAGGAATACGCAAAATCGCCCCCTGCTACGCCGATGAAACTTGCCAAGCCCCCGCCGCCGCTCTACCACTTGGCGCCCGCAAGGCATGGAAGCGATTCCATCGTCACCGGGGCCTGTAGCTCAGCGGTTAGAGCAGGGGACTCATAATCCCTTGGTCCAGGGTT
>JBAXLW010000079.1:0-10445 GCA_037134575.1 Verrucomicrobiota bacterium
TGCAACGAGCGTTTCCGGTCTTGCGACGAGCGTTTCCGGTCTTGCAACGAGCGTTGTCGGTCTTGCAACGAACGTTTTTGCTCTGGAAACGGGCGTGAATTAGGGGGATTAGGCGGCGGATCACTTGAATGGTCCGCTTGCCTAGTTGGGATTGTTTAGGGGACTCTCATCGCCAGATACCTGCCGTGATTTTAAGAAGCAGGTGCGGTTTTAGCAGTTGGTGATGTTAGTCAGGGCTGACTCCGTCGAGCGGTTGATTCTGCTGGCGCAGTGATTCGAGGAATGCGTGGTACTGCACCAACTCCATGCGTCCGTCGTTGTGCTCAATGATGGCGGTGAGGCTCTCGACCCAGTCGCCGGAATTGAGATAATGAATCGGGCCGACTTGTTTATCTTCAGGCGTGTGGATGTGACCGCAAATAATCCCGTCGCATTTTTTGTGGTGGGCTAAATTCTGGAGCAGTTCTTCGTAGCGATCGACAAAACTGACTGCCGATTTCACTCTGGCTTTCACCCGCTTGCTGATCGAATAATACTCTTTGCCGCGCCACGAGCGGTAGAGGTTGTAAACGCGGTTCACACCTAGCAGAAAATCGTAACCCACCGAGCCGATTGCGGCGATCCAGCGGTGATTCGTAGACACACTGTCGAAGCCGTCGCCATGCACGACTAGGTAGCGGGTTCCCGTCTGAGTCGTGTGGATGTGCTCCTTGGTAAAATTCAGGCGGCCGAAAGCCAGCGGGAGGAATCGCTCGAGGATGTCGTCGTGATTGCCCCGGAGATAGACGACTTCCATGTTGTCACGTTCCATCATTTTCAGCACCTTGCGGATCACCCGACTGTGGCGAGAACTCCACTTGCCACCGCGTTTCAGCGCCCAGCCGTCGATGATGTCGCCGTTGAGCACGAGTTTGTCACAGTGGATGTGTTTGAGGAAATCCACCACCTCATTCGCCTTGCTGTCCAAGGTTCCCAAGTGAATGTCAGAGAGGAAAACGGTTTTGCAGTGAAGTTTCGGCCGCTTTGCTAACTTGGGTGGTGCTGAGATCCCTCCTGCGATCGATTCCAGGCGGAATTCAAACTCCCGCACCACGGGCTCCCAGCCCAGAGTTTCTGCGACCTCGCGCGCGGCGAGACGTAGCTCGTGATTTGGCCGCAGCGCGAGCGCATCGATGGCGTGTTTTAAAAATCCCTCAGTATCGCCTTTTGTGGACTTAAGCCCATTTTCACCCGAACGCACATGAAGGGCTGCGGAGGCATAATCAAAACTAACCGTCGCTAGCCCGCTGGCCATTCCTTCTAACAAGACATTGCCGTAGGTTTCCGTTTCGCTGGGAAACAACAAGACATCTGCAGAAGCATAGGTGCGGGCCAAGTCTTCGCCGAGACGAACCCCAACAAAGTGGACCCATGGGAATAGATCTTCGAGTTTTTTGCGCAGTGGTCCATCGCCGACGACGACACATCGGATGTCGGGTATGGACTCGCGCATCTTCTCGAAAGTCAACATTGCTAGGTCAAAATTCTTCTCAGCAGCTACCCGGCCCACGATCACCGCGACGGGTGAATTAGGGCCAGCACCCCACTCTGCCCGCAGCGTTTCACAGCGTTTTGCAGGGTGATAGAGTGCCGCGTCCACTCCGCGTCCCAGTAGATAGACGTTCGTCAATCCCTCGGCTAATAGTAGGTCGACCACTTCCTGAGACGGTGCGAGTGTACAATCCGCCCGCTGGTGAAACCGCTTTAAGTAGGCCATCGCTACCGGCTGTAAGCCACCCATCCGGTATTGTGTCATGTACTGGTGGAAATTCGTGTGAAAACCCGTAGCAACCGGGATTCCCAATGCCTTAGCGGCCTTCAGCGCCGACTTGCCGAGTGGACTTTCCGTGGCAACGTAAATGGCATCGGGGCGTTTTCTTATCCAGCGCGCCCGTAGCTTGAATGGCTCCGGCAGACCGACTCGCACCTCCTTGTATCCCGGCAGCGGCACCGAGGCAGATCGGCTCTCTCCCGCTCTGGTAAATTCACCGGTGTGGACGACATGAACGCGATGGCCACGTTGCTTGAGACCTTCGCTCAATCGTCCCAATGTCATGGCCACCCCGTTCACATCTGGGGAGAAGGTATCGGTTACAATTTCAATTTTCACGGACTCATGGAAGTTGCAGATTTCCCTTGCCAATCAACTGAAACAAGCTGCACGACACGCTCTGGATTGTGTGACAATATCGTCACGTTTTGAGTGAAGCTGAAAAAACACCTGAATCGATTCTTTGATTGGTTGCAGGTGATTTTGCAATTGAACTGGGTCGATCGGTTGTTGAATGATCGCCATCAAGGTGATGTCCAATAATTCGATGCTCGATAAACCGCAATCGCCTGAGGAGACCAAGATTTTCCTCGATGTGGGAGATGTTCTACCCGTTTTAGCCGGAAGCGGGTGGAAAGGGCGATTCCGAGTTTGGATCGAAAATATTTTGGGGATGACTCGTACGCGCGAGGTTTTTATGGCAGCCGCATCCCAGCCTGAACCCGCCGAGGCCATCGTCACGGGATTCTGCCTCCGGCCCGACGCTCTGGGAGTCGTCGAATCTATCCCTACTGAAGGGCCAGTGATTGTCGTCGCCAACCACCCATTTGGCGGTGCCGACGCGGTGACATTGATCGCGATTTGCCTGCGCCGCAGAACGGATTTTAGAATTCTTGCGAATGACGTTGCGGCCACGGCACCAGGAATCCGCCAATGGGTGCTGCCGTTGTCGATTCTGGGAGGACGCGATTCTAAGCGGCAAAATGCGCTTTCGCTGCGCGCGGCTGTCGATCACCTGCGTGGCGGTGGCCTGTTGGCGGTTTTTCCCGCGGGAGAAGTTTCCACTTGGAACTCTAGGTTGGGCCGTGTCGCCGATAAATCATGGTCGCCTCACATCGCCAATCTAGCGATCAAAGCTCGTGCCCTAGTGCTGCCGATTCGGTTTTTTGGTGAAAATCCGCCGTGGTTTCACCTCGCGGGAATGATTCACCCATTTGCTAGGACGGCACTCATTTTGCGGGTTTTATTGGCCAGTCGCGGCTGTCCTGTCGTCTGCCGAGCAGGCTCACTGATTGATCCTGTAGAGCTCGACAACCACATCGACCCGACAGCGTACTTGCGAGATCAACTTGAACGCGTCGAGCTTCTGTCACCGCCTCCATGTGACAAAAACGTTAACTCAAAACGATAGAACATCGGGCAATTTTTCACAAATTAGTGCGTCTTTGTCATCAGACTACCTAGTGCATTCGCATTGGCGCATACCTAATTTAGAGAAATTTCAACGACAATGAGTGCTCAATCTATAATGATCGAATCCTCGATTACTCGCGAAAGTAATGTCCTCTTCGAACCTGTCGCTGCCCCAGCTGACAGTAAGCAGGTCATGGAAGAAATTAGTCGTCTGAATGCAGCTGGCCCTTTGGTCAGTCAGTCACGGTACGATGTTTTTCTAGCCAATGCCGATGCGATTCCTGCTGTGCTTCATGAAATCGGGCGGCTGCGGGAAATTAGCTTTCGTCAAGTGGGCGAAGGTAGTGGCTATGCTCTCGACCTAGATCCGTTCGATCAAACTTACCTCCATCTTTTTCTATGGGATCGTGAATCTTGTGCGGTCGCAGGCGCCTATCGCATTGGCCGTACCGATACTTTGCTAGCAGAGTTTGGCCCCGCTGGACTTTATACCTCCACGCTCTTTGAGCTCAATCAGCCGTTTTTAGATCACCTCAACCCAGGCCTGGAGTTGGGGCGTTCCTTCATCGCGCCGGACTACCAACGCTCGATCCATCCGCTCGCTTTGCTCTGGCGTGGCATCTGCCGCTTGGTTTCTCGCTTCCCCCGCTACACTCGTCTGTTCGGCCCAGTAAGCATCTCCAACGACTATAGCCCGATCTCTCAAGAAGTCATCGTGCGCTTTATGCGTGAAAACCGCCAAAATCAAGACTTCGCGGATTGGGTGCGCCCACTCCGTCCCTACAATGGCATCGATCTCAGCGCCTATGCGATCAGCGATCGATTCCATTGCATTGAAGATGTCTCGGCGGTGATCGCCAGCATTGAACCGGACAAAAAAGGAGTACCCGTGCTGTTGCGTCAGTATTTGAAGTTGAATGCGACCTTGCTCGAATTCAACCGCGACCTCCTCTTTGCCAACGTCCTCGATGCTCTGGTCTTAGTCGACTTGCGAGATTCGGCCGACGATGTGCTTGGCCGCTACATGGGTAAAGATGCTTTATCCATTTTCCGCGCTCGATGAGTATCAGTCACGGCTCACAAGTACGGATTCTAAATACGATGCGCCCGTTTGGATTTCAGCGCTGGTTTCATGCGGCGGATGAGTTGGATGGTTCAGCTTGCCAAGTGGGGTTCTCTGCGATTGTCTAAGTCACATCCGATGACCACCGCCGAATCCATTACCTGTAAGCCGACGCCTTGGTTTCTCCTGCGTGCGGGGGCAATGCTGCTGATGTTCGGCACGTTTACCGCGTTATTCTACGTCGACGGCTCGACCGGGTACCGCAAGAAAAACCAGGTTTTCTACCTCCACCAGTCATTCCAGATGGCGAATGAGGAGTTTTCCAAGATGAATGCCGACGGTTCGCTGACGGCTGCGGCGTGGCAACGTTATGCGGCCGGGCGGACCGTGGCGTTTCCCGAAGATCGCGCGGTGCTGCCCGTCTCGACCCAGTTTCCGATGCCGTGGCCAGCGGTTCTGCAGGACTACGAGCGGATGAAGCCGCTGCAGTGGAACATTTTATGGCGCGAATACACCAAGGAGCGCGGCCTCAATGCGACTCCGCCCGAACATGCCTATGATGCCCAGAAAATCCGCGAACAATGGATCGTGGGCGGCGTTTGCTCTGCCTTGGCTGTTGCGGCGGCGTTTGTCCTGCTGCGCACGCTTGGGCGCTCGATCTCGGCGGATGATGCGGCGATCACCACCCAGCAGGGGAAGCGCGTGCCGTATCCGGATTTGAAAACCCTCGATCTGCGCAAATGGGAGACCAAAGGCCTCGCATTCATCGACTATGACGGCGCGGCGGGGAAGGGTCGTATCCGCATCGACGGACTCACCTACGGTGGATTCAAGGCAGAAGATCAGCAACCGGCAGAGCGCTTGATGCAGCAGATTCGTTCCCATTTCACCGGCGAAATCATCGAATACACCAGCGTCTGGGCGGCCGAAGTCAAGGAACAGGATTCCTCGTCCGCCTGATCCATGAGTCTCGACTTCATTCTTTTCCGCTTCAGATTCGTTTTCGGGGTTGCCAAGACCGGTCTACAAGCGATAAGCATCTGCAACGCCTTTCCTAACCACACCAACTTATGTCAGACAAAAGTATCGAAGCCCGCGTAAAAGACATCATCGTCGACCAACTTGGCGTTAACGCTGATCAGGTGACCTCCGAAGCCAAATTCGTCGAAGACCTCGGCGCTGACTCACTCGACACCGTCGAGTTAGTGATGGCCTTTGAAGAAGAATTCGACATCGAAGTACCCGATGAAGAAGCTGAAAAGCTTCAAGCCGTCGGTGACGTCGTTTCCTACATCACCAGCCAACAGGCCTGATCCAATAAGGCGTAAAGCTTGATCAATGGGCGGGCTCCTCAAAAAGGTGTCCGCCCTTTCTATTGCAATGTGACAGATCTGGGTGATCCTCTACCACCAATGCATTCTTCAGACGACATCCAATACGCCCTCGAGACGACGCAGGTTCTCCGTGAGCCCGATAGCCGTATTCAAACCTTCGGTGAAACCCGCTTCGAGTTCCAATTGATCAGCGAGTTGATGGACCGCAGCGGCGAAGTGCGCATCCGCACGGGAGAAGTGGAGGCCATGCGGCCGCGGATTCTCCGTCCTTCCGCGTATCAAGAAGTGGAGTTGGAGGGATTTGATGGATCTGCCCGCGCCCGCTTTGACAAACTGGTGGAAAAGCTAAAAGACGAGGGTAAGGATCTCGCCTTCCTCCAGTACGGCTTTCGATTCCGTCGTGGACAAGTTCACGAAGAAATCATCCACGACTCACTGGAAAACGTCCGCGAACGGGTCCTCGAAGACATCCGCCGCAGTGGCAACCCATCCCGCGCCATCATCGAAGGGGTGGATGACGCATGGGAAATCTCGATCCTCAAGTTCTCGTTTGAAATGATTCTCCGCTCCCATGAGATCAATGCCTTTGATTTCAAACGCCGCGGCCTGATCTAAGACCGACTCGGATTTTTCGCCCATGAGCCTTTGGACCTTGATCAAGTTGCTTGCGCTTACCGGTGTGCTGGCCATTATGGCATTCACCGGCCTGTTAGGCTATCACATCTGGGTCGCTCCGCTCGGCGGCATTTTCGGCCAAATGATCCCGACTCCCAGCGAGGTTGTCGCCAGACAGACGGATGCGGATTTTGCGAAAAACATTCGCACCGCTGAGTTGCCCAACATCGATCCCGGCGAGCGTGTCTTTCAAAAGGCCCACGAGCTGCTGGCCATGGGCAAAATGAACGAGGCCCGGGAGAAGCTCACCTCCATCGTCAACGTGTTTCCGTCCTCCTCATCCGCACCCGTCGCGCGCCGCATTGTGGGTGAAATGAATCTCGATGAAGTGCTATCCGCCAGCCATCGGGAGGGGAAACAAATCCATACCGTCAAACGGGGCAACTCATTCCTGAGTATCGCCGGAGAATATAAAACCAGCATCGACTGCATCATGTATCTCAACAGCATGATGGAGCTCAAAAACATCCAGCCCGGCGAAGAGTTGCTTGTCATGCCCCTCAACTTTCGTCTACTCATCGAACCCCAGCGCAAGCTGCTTTCCATCTGGGACGGCGGCCGTTTCCTGCGCGAGTATTCCATCATCGGCCTCAATACCGTGGGCAAGCTACCCAGCGGATCGACCACGATCAGCGCAAAATCCGCCGTGCTGGCCGGCCATCCCGTGCCGCCCCAGTCGAAAGACTACCGCGGTGCGGAAAAAGTCATCCAAGCGGGTAAGCCGCCCTTCCAGATCCGCGGTGCGGCGGAATCCGCAGAGGCCCTTCCAAACGGCATCATCCTCCGCTCCCAAGACATGGAGGAGATCAGCCTCCTCACCCGCATCGGCAACGAGGTGGAGATCCGCTGACTCTCGCAGGCATGCGTGGTGTTGACCTCATTTGACTGCAGGTGTTGGCTCTAGGGTGATCGTGTGGGGTTTGCCGTCGGTGACGGCTAGATTGTAGGTTCGGCTCCAAGTGCGACTGACGGGATCATAGTCTGTCTGCCAGTAGTCGTTGCCATGGACGGATTGATTGAGCGGCACGCCGTCCACACTCAGCGTGGAGTTTTGGGCGGAACTGAGATTGGTGAAGGTGACCGGCACGTAGCCAATCCCGCCAGTTAGTTCGAAACTTGCAGTGCTCTTTATCGTTCGGACCCGGACATCGGGGTGTAGCCGCTCCAAGGTTCCTGCTTTCATTTTGACGGCATAATCGTTGCCGATGGCTTCGCGGTGAATCATGCGCCATGTGTTTTCATCCTTGGTCAAGGCGATCCGCAGCGCTGCGTCTGGGCCGTAGTAGTCTTGCGCAAACTTCGGCATGACGATGTGTTCGATCGTGGTCTCGATGAAATCACCCGGCTCTAAATGCGTGACTCCTGGAGGCGTAACGATGTCGAGAGTCGATGAGTCGCTTTTGCCGCTACTGAGTCCGCGTTCGGCCATCCAAGGCGCCGCTTTTTTGCCGCCGAGACAGGCTTTCCACGAACGGATGACGATGCCGCGGTTAGCCGGCGTGCTGTGTTTGGCGTTCGCCCCAAATTCGCTGTCATGCATGGAAACCCAAGGAATGCGGCCGGTGCATTCGACAAGCTTGGTCCGGTAGGCGTTGCCGCCCCATTGGGTGTCCCATTCGTGGGCGAGGCCGTTCTCATTGCCGTGGGCCATCTTGCGCTCCCTACTGAAGTTGTAGGTGTCCGCGCCGATCTGAAAAACGACGAAGCGTGAGAAATCCATCGGCTTGGTGACGTCCATCCGGATGTGATAGATTCCGCGCACGATGTCATCGGTGCGGGCGAGGCTGACAGTGGTCGAGTGCCTGATGCCGTCAGAAATGTGGCCGGTATAAGTCACCTCGCTCAGACAGGGACCGGGGCGATGATAGATCGCACGCATGGCAGAGTGAGGAACACGCTCGCCCGCAGGGGTAAAGAAGCGAAGGAAATCGCCGCCGCCCACATTGCCCGTCCACTTCCATGGCGGGTCACTCTCCTTCGCTTTGACCATCATCGGTCGCACATCGGTGATGGTGCAATTGGCTTGGGCCTGATCGGGTTCGTAACAGATGCTTTCCCCCCAGGATCCCAGAGCGCTTTGATGCCAGAGTTGATTGCTGCCCCAGCCGATGAGGCAGAGCTGTGCGTGGGAGGCCGCTGAAACTCCGCCCCAGTGTCCATAGGCCAGTGTGAGCTCGAGTTCCACGCTGGCGCCGGCCGGTAATCTCATCTGCGAGATGCCGTGAAACCACGCGTTCCGATACACGCCGCCTTCCGGTTCGGTGTGCCAGTTCTTGCTGAGCTGCACAGGAATTCCGGTCGGATTTCCTTTCATATCCCGCAGGATCGCGGAGATGCCAGTGATGGCCGACCCGATTTTTTGGCGAGAACCGCTGGCGGTTTTTTCAAACATCAGACGAGCCATTTGTTCGCGGTCAGTCGGATTGGTTAGAACGAGTTTCACCCGCTCGATCGCGTCGTTGCTTGGGTTGCTTTTGCCGGGTGGTGCAATCGGTTCGACGCCGTCGAGATTCACACGGAACCAGCCAATGGCAGGATCATACTCGACCGCCCGCGCGGTGCCGCTTGCCATTTCGGATGCCATCACCGTGATAGCAGGCGGCGCATCCGAAGACTCGAAGGTGGCGGGATTTAGCGCCAGCGAGACCTGACGCCATTCGGCTGCGGGCCAAGTTTGATCCTTGGCCAGGTCCCAACGCTTTTGCATCTGCAATGCGCCTTTGGCGGAGCTTAGCTTGATTTCTAAAGAGGCGTCCTTCCACGGCTCTACCGGCGTGGTCGCTGAGGCTATTCCATTCTCACGGAAGCCCCACTCGCGGACTGCCTTGAGCTGCGGAGTGGAGATTGTGGGTCTGGCGAAGCGCTGGCGGATCTCGTCGGGTTGCAGCGCTCGGTCATAGAGCCGGATTTCATCCACGATTCCTTTGAAGCGCATCCCACCACTTTGGTTGTCCTCGCGGCGGCCGAATGCGAGCGCTTGCTGGCCGGGGGATCGCGCCCGGCCGATCTTTTTAGCCCCGGCTTCTTGACCGTTGATGGAGAAGCGCAGCGAGTCTCCGTCGTAACTGATGGCGAGGTGGCTCCATGCGTCGGTCTGCAGAGGGCGTCCCGGACTTGGGGTGATCACATGCTGGTTCTCCCTACCGCCACCAATGTTCATCCGCGCCTGTGGCACACCATTTTGCAGGATGATGCCGAAGTTTCCGTTGTACGCCTCGTTGCGGTTTTTACAGACCAGCCATGATGAACTGCTGTTTGGATTACGGCTATCCAGAGGAACAAATACCCATAGCTCGAGGGTAAACTGTGCGGGATCTAAAACGGGTTCGTGAGGAACCACGAAATCGTTGGTTCCATCCAGACCGAATCCACCGCCAATTTTCCCGAACGATTCCTCACCCTTAGCGATGGAAAGTCGCCCGGGCCGTGCCGCAAAGATCAGTCCGAGTCGGTCAGGCCACGCCGCAGTTTCAAAGCGTGCCTCGATGTTTAGGGGAGGGGAACCGTCTGCCGCAATGAACTCGAGGTCGGTGACATCAGCCCGCTGCATGAAGAGCCCCGACTCGATCAGGCGGGGTCCCGTGAAACGACTCCATTTGCCGCCATTTTTGCAGTGATAGGTCTTGCCGTTGGCAGTGAGCTCCAGCGCAAGCTGCGCCGGCGAGTATGTTTGTTTGACTGGCTGGTCATTTTCACCGAATTGCCGATAAGTCATGCCCGGCGGAACGGGGCCGAGGTGGCTGAATTGTAAGCTCTCCGTGTCCTGCTCCATGGCATAAGAACCGGTCTGGACACAGCGTTTCCACGGTGCATTCGGGATGACTCCTGGAAATCCCTCCGCCCACCACATCGAGGTGTAGTCATCGGTTTGTGGCATCAGGCTGGAAAGAGGGGCGGGGGAACCCATTGCGGATGCACCGAGGCTCACAGCAGCGATAAGCAACGAGGCGGCGCGCTTGGACGGGAATGAAAAAATGGGGTGCATTCTCAGTTCAGTTAAACAATGAAGGCGAAGGAACTGCTTCCTTCGCCAATCATAAAACACATAAAACCCATAAATGGTGCTCGAAAGAGGACTCGAACCTCCACAGGTTACCCTACTAGATCCTTAGTCTAGCGCGTCTACCAATTCCGCCATCCGAGCATTCGG